>JAEUMJ010000173.1 GCA_016792865.1 Hyphomicrobiales bacterium
AGTGAGGACTCGCGGTCCCGCTCGCCCAGCCATGTGTAGCTCGAACTCCAGTTGTGGGGTTTCAGCCGCAACCCCGAAATGGGCGATGATGCAGTGAAGGCGACAAGGGCGGGGAGGTGCTTCAACACACCGGCGGTGAACGCGGCTGCAAGTCGCGACATGCGTCCTGGTCCATGTGGGTCGAACGCGGCGGGCTTGCCGTTCGGTCCGGCAAAGCTGAAGTGGACATGAACTCCGTTGCCCACGCCTTCCACTGCCGTCTTGGGGGCGAAGCTTGCCCGCCATCCCTGTCGTGCAGCAATCTCCCGGATCACCTCCCGAATGACAACGGCGCGGTCCGCCGCCTCCAGCCCGCCAACCGGCGGCGTGGTGATTTCAAACTGGTCGCGGCCATATTCGGCCACAAAAACCTCCGGCTCCACACCCGCCTGCAACAGGGCGGCAACGATATCCGGGCCGAAGGGGTCGGCACGACGCAGCGCCGACACGGCAAATGAAGGAGCTTGCGGCCAGGCCGCACCGAGCACCTGGAATTCCTGCTCGAAGGAGGCGATGAACTCCGTGCCGGTTTCCTTCTTGAAGGCGGCAAGGCTGCGCTTGAGAAAGCTGCGCGGGCAGCAAACCCAGGGCGTTCCGTCCGTCTCCACCATGTCACTCATCACAAGGTCAAGCGGCGTGGCCGCACCGGCGGGCCAGCAGGTGTAGCGTGCGGAAGCATCCGCCAGGAGGCGAAGATCACCTGAACTTCCCCATGGGTTGGGGTCGGCAATGATGTCATAGCTGGTCAGCGACATGTTGGCCGGCACCCAGCCACAGGTCTTGGCGCCCTTCGACTGCTCATAGGATTTCCGTGTCACCGAACGTCCGCGTGCGATGCCGGCGTAATCAACAACCGTCAGTGTTGTCAGGGCTTCTGGAAGGGCGGGCGAGAGCTTGCGGGTCATTTCACCAATCCGTTGAATCGTGCGGTGATCGTTGCCGTGTCGGTGATCCAGCCATAGCCGCCGAAGGCACGGAGCGCCGCATCGTGCCGTTCCTGGGAATAGGTGGCGCAGGCATCGGCGGCCACGCTCACCATGTATCCGCGGTCGGAAGCATCGCGCACCGCCATGTCAACGCATTGGTCCGTCACCACGCCCGCAATCACGAGATAGCGGATGTTCATGTTCTTCAGCACGTAGTCAATGGCCGTGGAATTGAACACGCCAGAAGATGACTTGGGCAGGACAATCTCGTTCTCGATGGGAGCAAGCTCCCGGATCGGTTGCCCTTCCGGCAGGCCCTTCGGCACGAAGATGTTTGAAAGCCGGTGATCGAGGGAGATGTCGCGACCGTCCCTGGTCAGCGCCTCGATGATGGTGTGGAGAACCGGCACTCCGGCGGCGCGTGCCGCCTCCAGCAACTTCACCTGGTTGGGAATGGCGGTCTCGCGCAGGCGTTTGAAATAGTAATGGTCTGCCGTGTATTCGGGATGGGCGGGGTCAAGCCCCGGGCGACAGAAGATCTCCTGGATATCGACAAAGAGCAGGGCGGTCTCGCCCTTCACATATGGCGCGTCGCGCCGGGTGATTGCGTGCGCCATAGCGCCATCTCCTTTAATCGGTGTCAGTGCACCGCTGCAAACATGATTTTCTCTTCGGTCGCCTCGGCAGGCGAGATCTCTTCCACCACCCGTCCCTGACGGCAGACGAGAATGCGGTCGGAGAGGTTCATGATCTCGGGGAGGTAGGACGAAATCACCACCACCGCCAATCCCTGATCGGCAAGTTCATTGATGAAGCGGTGGATTTCGGCAATTGCCCCCACATCCACGCCGCGCGTCGGCTCATCGAAGATCACGAGCTTGGGCTTCTGGGCAAGCCCCTTGCCGATCACCACCTTCTGCTGGTTGCCGCCGGAAAGCTCAACCACACGCGCATTGTCGTTGATGGCCTTGACGTTCAGCCGCTTCGTCCACTGGGCAGAAATCTCCTGCATCTCGGCATAGCTCACGAATGTCGATTTGGTGAGACCGGCTGCAAGCGCCCCGGAATGGAAGTTCTCTGCGATGGACATGGTTTCGAAGAAACCCTCCAGTTTCCGGTCCTCGGTGACATAGATGATGCCATCCCTCACGGCATGCACCGGAACATTGTAGCGCACGGGCTTGTCATTGAAGACGACTTCGCCGCCGCGCAGGAAATCGCGTTTATAGATGCCGGCGATGACCTTGAATGTTTCGGTGCGGCCCGAACCCACGAGGCCGAAGATGCCGGTTATCTGGTTCTCGAAGATGGAAAAGGAATTGTTGCGCACCATGCTGCCCATGGACACGTCACGCACGGAGAGGATTTGCCTGCCGCGCTTGCGGAGGTCGGCAGTGGTGCGGCGCCTGTTGTAGATTTCGCCCGTCAGGCTGCGGCCCACCATGGCGCGCACAACCTTGTCGCGGTCGAAATCGGCAGAGGCCCCGCTATCCACCAGCTCGCCGTCGCGCAGGATGCTGATGCGATCGGCATGGCCCAAGGCTTCTTCCAGCGCATGGGTGATGAAGATGATGGATACGCCGGATGCCTTCAGCCGCTTCATCAGGGCGAAGAAATGACGTTTTTCCTCCGGGGTCAGCGTGGCGGTCGGTTCATCGAAGATGATGACGTCAGCCTTGTGGTGAACCGCACGCGCGATTTCAACCATCTGCCGCTTGGCGGCCCCCAGCGAGGCCACGGTCGCTGTCGGGTCAACCGTGAAGTTGAGTGACTGCAGGAACTGTTGCGCCGCGATGTAGATGCCGCGCAAGCGGTTGAGGAACTTCTCCTCGCCAAGGTAGATATTCTGCGCAACCGTCATGGAGGGAACGAGGCTCGTTTCCTGGAACACCATGGCTATGCCGTTCTGCAATGCCTCGAAAGGCGATGCGAAGTTCACGCGCTCGCCGTTGTGCAGCATCTCTCCTTCGCTTGCCTCCACAACCCCCGCCATGATCTTGGTGAGCGTTGACTTTCCGGCGCCATTCTCGCCGAGCAGCGCATGGATTTCGCCCTTCAGCAGCGTGAAGCTGACGTTCCTCACCGCAGGTACGCCACGATAGGCCTTGGTGACATTCCGCATTTCGATGACGGGCTGCATGTTCATGTTCCACCTGCCGCCGCGACGCGGACGATGTGATTGCCACCCTTGGCGGCAGCAATGATTGCCCCGTCGAGCATCAGTGCCGATGTCACGCCATGGAAACGGCCATTGGCGCGGCTGTGGTAGCTCGCCTGTGGCTGGAAGTCGTGGTCGAGTTCCGCCACCAGGCCATAGGAGCGTGTGGGCGACCAGGGCTTGTGCACGCCCATGCTGCGCACGCCGCCGTTCTGCAACGGTTCAAGAAAGCTGTGCGATGGCGAAAGGGAAGGCGCAATCCAGAAGCGGCTGTCGATCTCGCGCATCATGTCGGCGCGATAGTCAGGCTCCTGAAGGACGAATTCAACCAGGCGATTGAGTGGCGCAAAGAGCGAGAGAAGATACCCGGTCTCACTTGCCGTGATGCGGGCAGGATAGGCCGGCAGGCGCGGCAGGACCTCGGTTGCGCGTCCACCCGAAAGGGGAATGGAGACAAGCCGGTGCGCCCAGCTTTCGCTCACCACAATGCGCCCGGCGCTTGCGTCAATGACAAGGCCGTAGGCATAGGCGAGGCCGGAGGCGAGCTGTCTGCGGTTGCCTGTTGCCGGGTCAACCTGCCAAACTGAGCCAGACGTGTTGCGGTGCATGAGATCGCTCGCCCATTGCGACGGCGCCAGCCCGGCCGACCCGTTGCACACGTAGAGCGTATCCTTGTGGAACGCGAGGGCCGTGATGCAGTTGAATCCCGCGATTTCCTTGCCGCCCACCAGCAGCGTGCCGTCATCCAGGCCGACTGCGAGTGCACCCGCATCACTCACGGCGAGAGCGGTCACCGGGCTTGCGAACGTGCCGATCGTCTTGCGGGGCGAGACTTGCCGCACGTCCGTGCCGCTGGAATAGATGAGCTTGCCGTTCAGCACCGCGAGATTGTCTGGTTCCAGGGCGGCAATCACCACTTCGCTGTCATCGAGCAGCGTGTTGGGACGCAGCGCACCATCCATCGGCGGAATGGTGACGGCCTTGCCACGGAAGAGATCGAGAAGCGGATCGAGGAGGCTCATGTCCGTGCTCCCCAGTAGGAGCGGGGGCCAGTCCACGCCGGATCGGCATTCTCCAGCTTGTAGCGCCCGATCCTGTTGTTGAGGATGCCGCCGACATAGAGGTAACCCTTGTGCTCCCGCATGGATGTCACCATCGGGTGGCTGTTGCCGGTAAGGTCGCCCATGGTCTCGACGATGCGGCCATCTCCGGCGAACTTCACGACTCCACCCGTGTTGATGTTGGGGAACAGCCATTCGTCCTGCGGCAGGCGGCGGCTCATGCGCTTGCGGAAGCCGGGGTGACGCAGCGCGAGGTCGAAGCTCGGCGTGCGCATGCCGAGCCATGCCATCCAGTAGTTGCCGTCGGAGGCGCGATTGATGTTGTCGGGATAACCGGGCATGTCCTTGATCACGCACTCAGCCGTTCCGGCCTTCGGTCCTTCCAGCCAGTAGCGGTGCACACGGCAGGCCCAGCTTTCGGCAAAGAAAAGCGACTTGCCGTCGTGTGCCATGCAAACGCCGTTGGCGTAACGGTAGTTGTCCAGCAATGTCCTGGTCTCTCCCGTCGCGGGATCGAAGACCAGCAGGCGGCCCGTCGGGCGGCCCTCGATGGAGTCGATTGCCCAGTCATGGGCATCGTAGCGCGTGGTGGAGTCGGTGAAGTAGATCTTGCCGTCAGGAGCGATGTCGAGGTCGTTCGGGTCGCGCAGGCGCGCATCATCGACGATGGAGGTGTAGCTGCGGTTTGTTTCCGCCGAAAGCTGCTTCACCTCGCCCTTCTGCGAAATGCGATAAAGCCCCATGGCGCCGACGCAGGAGAGGATGTTGCTGTCCTTGTCGATGGCAAGTCCCAGCGGGAAGCCGCCCGTATGCGCAAAGATCTCCGAGCGCTTGTAATCGGGCGCGAAGAAACGGACGATCTCGCCGTGGCGCGTGCCGCAATAGAGATGATCGTCCTTGTCGAGCACCACGTCTTCGGGGCCTTCAAGCTCGCCGAGGCCGATATACTCCGTATGGGCGATGCGGTTGTTGAGCGCATAGGGCGTGCCGCTGTCCGGAACAGCAGACTGGGTTTCACCCATGCGATGGTAGATCGGCGCCACATACAATTCGTTCAAGACCTTGTGGCGGTTCTTCAGCCAGCGGATATCGAGGATCACGGCAGCGGCAAGCATGATGCCCAGCACCATCTGGTTCGTGCCCGTTCCGTAACCCAGGCGAATGAGGCCATTGTTCATGACCAGGACAATGATCGCCCCCATGATCGACTTCGCCACTGAGCCACGGCCACCGCCCAGGGAGTTGCCGCCGACGACGGCGGCGGTGATGGCGAGGATCTCCATGTTGAGGCCCGTGCCTGGTCCGGCTCCGCTCAGGCGGCAGGCAATGAGGAAGCCTGCGAACCCTGCGCACAGTCCCGAAATCACATAGGACATGAAAACGGTCTGGCGAACCTTGATGCCGGAGTTGTGGGCCGAGCGGCGCGAGCCTCCCACTGCAAGGATGTGCCAGCCCGGACGCGACCGCGTCAGCGCGACATGGGCGACGACAGCGAGAACAAGTGCCGAAATCACCGGAACAGAGAAGCCGCTGAAGGCACCATCGCCAATGAAGTCCCACACGTCCGAGGATGCAGACGACATCTGTATCAGCGACCCGTAGTTCACGATCAGGATGTCGTAGATGGCGCGCCCGATCACCAGTGTCACGAGCGTTGTCAGGAAGGCGCGAAGACGCAGGTAGCCGATGAGATAGCCGTTGATGGCGCCGAACACGGCACCTGTCGCGATGGAGGCGAGGAGCGCCACGCCCGTGGGCAGTTCGAAAATGAAGAAGACTGCCACAGCCGCAAAGGCGGCGAGTGCGAAAATGGAGCCGACGGCAAGGTCGATGCCGCCCGCCAGCATGACCACAGTGAGGCCGATCACGACAATGAGGAACTCGCCGAGCTGGCGCGTGGACTCAAGCAGGGAAAAGGGTTCGAAGAATCCGGGAATGGCCGTGCCGAAAACGCCGATGGTGACCAGCAGCGCCAGGAAGGGAATGGCATTGTCGGTCCAGCGCTTGGTCAGGATCTCGCCGATGATGTGATCGGGAACGAGATTGTAGCGCCAAGCCTGGAGCCGTTCATGGAAGGTCATGGGTGCCTGTCAGCTGCAAGGGAAATGCGGGGAGGGGCCAAGGGCCTGCTCTCCCCGCACGCGACTTCACTTCGCAGCTTCCTGCAGGGCCTTCAGGCTCCAGCAGCTGCGCGGCGTCATGTTTTCCTTCGTGATGGTCGTCATCAGCGAATAGATGTAGGGCGAAGCGGTGCCGGGGGGCTGGCCGCTCTGCAACAGGTACTTGATGATGGCGACCATCGCTTCACTTTCATTGTAAAGCTCGGTCGAGACGACAGCATCGAAATTGCCGGCTTCGATGTTCTTGCAGGTTGCGTTTTCCTCGCCGCCACCCGTGGTGACGAGATAGACCTGATCCTGCTTGCCCGCCTCGCGAATGGCAGCCGCGGCACCTGTCGCGTCACCATCCCAGAAGTCGATGATGCCGCAGATGTCGGGGTTCTGTTGCAGCATCGTGGTGGTCACGTTGCGCGAGGTTGTGGCATCCCAGTTGGAGTCGGGCTTCGCAACCACCTGGAAGTCCTTGTGCTGTTCCAGCACCTTCATGATGCCGGCATACTGATAAAGGCTCGTGGCATTCACCTGATCGCCCTGCACAAGGCCGATCTTCTTCGAGGACTTTTCTCCGCAACCCTTGATCACCGCTTCGGCTTCCATCTGGCCAAGCTTGTTCCAGTCTCCGCCGACATAGGCGTCAGCCTTGAAGTTGGCAGGATTGTCGACAAGCACAACGTAGATGCCTTCCTTCTGCGCCTTCTTCATCAGCTTGGCGTAGGAGTTGAGGTCCGGGGACATGACGATGAGCACGTCCGGCTTGGTGCTGGAGGAAATCAGTTCGGTGATCGCCTGTGCACCCGCTTCCACCGACCAGTTGGGATCGCGGGTTTCAAAGGTGCCGCCGAAGCCTTCCACTTCGCGCTTCAGGATGGCGGCCCATCCCTGGGCGAGGTCGAAGCCCATGGCCATGGGCACCAGCGCCACGCGCTTGCCCTTCATGGCTGCTTCATAGATGGCGGGACCGCCGGCTGCGGGGCCCTGGTCTTCCTGCGCAAAGGCGGGTGCACTGTGGGTGAGCGCCGTTGCCGTGGCTGCACATGCGAGCAGCATTTTCCAGTTCATGGTGTGACTCCCTGTCATATATCGCCCTGTTGGGCTGTTTGTTCATCGCGCGGGTTGAGCAGGCTGTCCACAATGATGGCGATGAGCAAGACTGTAGACTTGATGAGGTTCTGGTAGATGTTCGGGATGTCGATAATGGTCATGGCATTGAGCATGATCCCGATCAGGATTGCGCCGCCGATGACATTGCGCATTCCGCCCTTGCCTCCCGAAAGGCCGATGCCGCCGATGACGACCACAAGGATGATGTCGTAGAGCAGGGTGGAGTTGACGATGCGCGTGTTCATGCTGTGCAGGCTGGAGGCCGTGAGAAGGCCGGCGGCAAGTGCAATGACGGCAGACAGGACATAGCGCAGCATGTTCATGGGCCGCACCGGAATGCCGATGTTGCGGGCTGCCATGAGGTTGTCCCCCATGAAGTAGACGTAGCGGCCCCACTTGGTAAAGCGCAGGAAAAGATAGGCTACGAAGCATGCGCCGCCGAAGATGAAGACTTCTGCAGGAATATCGAGAATGCGCACGCCGCCCAGTTGCTCCAGCCAATGACCCGCCGGAACGGGAATCGCATCCTGCGTGATGAGTTGTGAGCGGACGAAGCCGAAGACGAATGAACCGCTGGCGAGCGTTGCAAAGATTGCCGGCACATCCGCATAGGCAATGAGGAAGCCGTTGACGAGGCCGATGGCGAGAACGGCAGCAAGGGCAATGGCGAAGGCGGCCGCCTCGCTCCAGCCGTCGTTCAGCATTTGCAGGTACCATGCGGCACTCATTGCCATGATGGCGACAGCGGCGAGATCGATGCCGCGCCCGATGATGACGATTGCCATGCCGACGGCAAGAAGCCCCAGGACAGAGACACTGCGCACAATGGAGATCAGGTTGGCAGGCTCGGCGAACCCCGGCAGGGCAATGGCAGAGACAAGGAACAGCAGGGCAGAGAGACCCAGCACGATCCTTTCCTGACTCCAAAATCCCTGGCGGAAAATGCCCGCCGCCTGCAGCCCTGCCATTGTTATGTGCCCGTTACCTTTGGCCTTTTGGAAAAGCTTGCAGCTTCCCCAGAGGGCCGTCAAGCGGGTGCGACGGGCTATCCGGCACTATTCCAGATCGAAAACCGGATCGACCGGCACCTGCATGGCATTCAGCAACTGGTTGGTGCGGCCCGCTGTGGCGATGACGCGCAGCAGGTCTGCATACATTTCATCCGTCATGCCTTTGGCACGGGCAGCGGCCGTGTGGGAATGCACGCAATAGCGGCAGGAATTGGTGACCGAGACGGCGATGTAGATAAGTTCCTTGGTCAGTGGATCGAGTGCCGAAGGTACAGCCATGACGGATTTGACACCCTGCCATGTCTCTTCAAGAAGCTGTGGATCGAAGGCGAGATAGAGCCAGAAATTGTTGATGAAGTCGGATTTTCGCGTGGCGCGGATGTCATCAAGGACCGCCTTCACGCGGGGGTCGGCTTCTGCATCCTGGATCAGCTTGACGGTGGACATTCCAAACTCCTCAGAGGCGCTGGCCGCGCGCGGCCCAGTCCCAATAGATTTGCCGGGCGCGTGGGGCGACCCTGGCCGGGCCATACTCCACATCATCGAAGCGCGTCACTGGCGTGACTTTCGAGATGTTGCCCGACATGAACACCTCGTCAGCCTTGCGGAAGTCGTCGTGACTGAGCGTGCGCTCCTCAACCGTGAAGCCATCCTCGCGCAAGAGCCTGATGATGCGCTGGCGGGTGATGCCATTGAGGAACGTGCCGTTGGGCACCGGGGTCATGACCACATTGTCCTTCACCATGAACACGTTGGCGGTGGCAGTTTCGGCCACGTTTCCCAGCGGGTCGAGCACCAGCACATTGTTGAAGCCTTTCGCATGGGCTTCGCGCAACATGCGGGCGTTGTTGGGATAAAGGCAACCGGCTTTCGCATTCACCAGGGCTGAGGCGAGGGTTGGACGGGTGAATTGCGTTGTCGTGACCGTTTGCGATGCGGTCGCCGCGGGCATCGGCAGTTCTTCGAGGCACAGGCAGAAGACGGTTGACTCCGGGTTGGGGCCGATCACGCCTTGCCCGCCGGAGGTGGACCAGTACATCGGGCGGATATAGGCGGGCCTGTCCTTGCCCATGTGCTTCATGCCTTCGTGCGTGATGGCAATCACTTCGGATATGCTCATCGTCGGCTTCAGGCCCATGACAAGCGCCGAGTGATTGACGCGCGCCAGGTGCAGGTCAAGATCGGGCATCAATCCGTCGAAGGCGCGGGCGCCGTCGAACACAAGCGTGCCCAGCCAGAGGCCATGGTCGGCGGCCCTCATCACGGGAATATCGCCCTGATGCCACTTGCCCTCGAAATAGGTCCAGATGTTCGTGCCGACGGCCATGTTGAGCATTCCTGATTGACGCCGGGAAAAGGTTAGCCGCCTCCGGCGTTGATTTGAAAGTGCAAATGCGCCGCAGCTCAGGAAACCCTGGCGAGTGCCGCACGCAGGGCCTTGCCCACGGCGCCCGCATCTTCAGCAGCCATGCAGACCGGATTGATCACAACCCGGTTCTGCGCCCGCCAGAAGGGATCGGCGTGGATGGCGGGCTTGCCGGCGATCAGGTGCTTGATCACCTTCGTGGCGCGGTCTGGCTTGCCGTGACATTGCACGATGAGCAGGGGGATGCCGTGCACGTACTCGCCACCCTCGATCGTGAAGCTGGCAGTCTTCAATCCCGTGAGGTCGCGTGCAATCGTCTCCAGCAGCGCCTTCCAGCGCCTGTGCCGTGTGGCATCGCCTTCCGCGATGAAGAGGCGAAGCGCCGTGAGCAGCCCCACGATCTCTTCCTTGCCCGCCTTGCAGCTCCGGCCAATGCCGTGTTGCGGCGTGCCCTTGAGCTTGCGCTTGTCGATCAGCGACTTGGGCGGCTGCCACATGTCTTCATAGATATCGAGATCGAGGTGCTGTAGCGCCGCAGACATGACCAGATCCCGGCGCCCGCAAAGAATGCCGCTGGCCTGGGGGCCGCCAAGCAGCTTGCCGCCGGAGAAGGCCACAAGGTCGGCACCCTCCGCAATGAAGCGCTTCAGGTTTGCCTGGGGCGGAAGCTGGGCCGCCGCATCCACGATCACCGGTATCTTGTGGCGCCCTGCAATTGCCGTAACGACCGGCAGCGGAGGTTGGGCCGCTGTATCGGCCACATAAAATATCGCGGCAGTGCGCTCGGAGATCGCGTCCTCGATCTCCCATCCTTCCGCATCACGCACGCCCGCACCCGAATAGCGATCGGGCAGGCCGACCTCGATGATCCTTGCACCTGCTGCACGAATGGCGTGGTCATAGAAATTGCGCTGGCTCCGGATCATGATGACTTCGTTGCGCATGCCAGTCGCATCAGGGAGCCGTGCCATGCGCCCCGGATCAAGCCCCGCCATGCAAGCTGCCGCAGCGAGGAGAAGGCAGGCTGATGCGCCTGAAGCGATATAGCCTGCCTCTGCCCCGGTTGCCTTTGCGATTTCAAGTGAAGCGGCTGCCTGAAGCTCCGCCATGTCAACGCAATGCCGTGATGCCTCCACCATTGCGGCCGCAACTTCGGGCCGCATGATGCCTCCGGAAAGCCGGGTTGCCGGTCCTTTCGCGTTGATGATGGGTGTTACGCCGATGGTTGTGTAGATGGTCATGATACGGGTGGCGCGATGCGGAAATCTGCACTTTCAGGAATCAACTGCCCGCCATCGACGACAATGGTGGTGCCGGTGACATAGCTTGCATCATCCGAGGCGAGATAGAGGAAGGCGTTTGCCACGTCGCGGGGCGTGCCGAGGCGCCCCAGCGGCACGGCGGCTTCCATGCTGGCGATGTATTCCGCGCTGCGATGGATCTGGATTGCTTCGGTGAGGATGTTGCCGGGTTCCACGCCGTTCACGGTAATGCCGTAGCCGGAAAACTCCAGCGCGGCGGCGCGAATGAATCCGTTGATGCCGGACTTGCTGGCAGCATAATGGCCGTGGCCGGGATTGGTCACGTGCGGGCCGGTGATGGATGACGTGAACAGCATCCTGCCATGCTTCTGGTCGCGCATGACGGGCAATGCCGCGCGCGCCGCATTGAATGCCCCGCGCAGGTTGACGCCCAGCACCCTGTCCCAGTCCTCGGGCGAGGTGTGCTCGATCAGTTGCCAGGGATAGATGCCTGCGTTCTGGACGAAGATGTCGAGCCTGCCGAATTTTTCCGTGGCAAGGGCGACAGCGTTCCGGGCGTCCTCCAGTCTCGAGATATCCGTCCTGATGAACTCTGCACCCAGTTCCTCCGCGGTGGCCCGTCCTGGCTTTTCTTCCACGTCGGCCAGCACCAGCCTTGCGCCTTCCTCCTTGAAGCGGAGGGCGACGCCCTTGCCGATGCCTGTCGCCGAACCGATGATCAGTGCGACACGGTTGTCGAGACGACCACTCATGCGAGGCTCCTGCGGATTGTTTGCTTGAAGGTGTCCAGCATGACGGCGGCAAGAACGAGCAAACCGTGAATGACCTGCGTGACGTTGGCCGGAAGTCCCATCAGGTTGATCGCCGTGTTGATGGACGAGAGAAGCAGCACGCCCGCATAGACACCGGGCAGTGAGCCGACGCCGCCTTTCAGGCTGACGCCCCCGATGACGACCGCGGCGAAGGCGTTGAACAGCATGCCGACGCCAAGATTGGCCGTTGCGCCGGAAGTGCGCACGGTGAGAAGCCAGCCGGCCAGTCCCGCCGTTGCGCCTGCCAGGACGAAGGCAATCATCAGGTTGCGGCTGACGCGGATGCCGGCGCGATGGGTGGCGGTTTCATTGCCGCCGATCATCTTGAGATGGCGGCCGAAAGGCGTCTTCATCATCATGAAGGAGAAGGCGACAAAGCAGAGAATGGCGATCCACGCCGTCAGCGGCAGTCCGAGAATGCGCTGGATGCCGAAAAAGCGGATGGCGGGATCGAGATCCTGCGCCGAGCGCCCGCCGGAAATCGCGACGACAAGCCCGCGCACCCAGATATAGGCCGCAAGCGTGATGATGAAGGCATTCATCTTTGCCTTCACGATCAGGAAGCCGTTGAAGAGGCCGATGATTGCGCCGATCCCCAGTGCCGCAAGCAGCGAGGCGGGAACCGCCAGCCACGCGGGAGTGAGCTTGATGCCGAGACCGATCCCCGCCGAGCAGAACAGGATTCCGACGCCCATCGCTGCCAGGGCCGCGACCGACTCTACCGAAAGGTCCATCTGGCCTGCGAGGATGACGAGTGCCAGGCCGATCGACATCACGCCGAGCACACTCGATGCTTCGATGATGTTGGCGAAGATGGCGGGCTGGAAGTAATTCGGAATGAAGGCCGAGAAGACCGCCAGCACGAAAATGAGCATGAACCAGACGAGGTTATCAAGAATGAATTCGACGCGGCGCCGTGTCTGCGGTGTCATCGCTGGTTCCGTTTGAATGGACGTTGCAAAGAACCTCCGGGCGGCATGCCCGGAGGCCCGTGAGCGGCAGGAGGATTATTCGACCGCCTTGATCGTGTCCGTCGGCGGCTTGAGGTTGCCCCAGAAGGAAGGATTGTCGATGTTGTCCTTGGTGATGGCGGCGCCAGGAATCTTGATGTTCGGACCCCAGGCTTCGATCGTGACGGTGGACTTCAGGCCAAGCACGTCATATTCGCCGGCCTTGATTTCCTGCTTGTTCACGATCTTGTCCATGAACATGGCAACGGCGGCAGCCTGCGCATAGAGCGGCTGCTCCACTTCGACGTTGAGCCAGCCCTTGCGGATGAGGTCGAGGCCGACGGGTGCACCGTTGGAACTCATCATCATCACGTCGCCCGGCTTCTTTCCTGCCGCTTCAAGAGATGCAACCGCGGCAACCGACAGGTGGGCGGCGTGGCTGAAGATCAGGTCGATGTCGGGATTTGCGACAACGGCATCGGCCACGATGGTTCCGGCATTGCTGGCCTCCCACTGCATTGCCGGCTTGGAAATGATGGTGACGTCCGGGAACGCCTTCATCTTTTCTTCAAAGCCCTTCTGGATGTCGAGCGTGTAGGGGTCGCCGGGGTCGCCCAGCACCTGAAGCACCTTGCCCTTCACGGCGCCATGCTTCGCGGTGAGCAGCTTCTGGGTTTCTTCGGCGGCAATGTACCCGATCTCCACCGTTCCGGCGACGGAGGTGAAGTCCGACGGCGTGGAGGTGATCTGGCGGTCGAATTCCACGACCGGAATGCCGGCAGCGCGGGCCGCCTCGATCGACGGCTTGAGGGCGTTGAAATCCACCGCTGCAAGGATGATGGCGGCGGGCTTCAGCGCGATCGTGTCATTCATCTGCGATTGCTGCATTTCCGTCTTGTTGTCGGCATTGAGCGTTTTCATCTCATAGCCAACCTGCTTGAGGAACATCTCAAGCGCGCTCACCGAGCCGGTCTGGAATTCGTCCAGCAAGGTGGGGACCATGTAGTAGACCGTACCCTTGCCTTCAGCCATGGCGGGCTTGAGTGCGGCAGACGCGGCGAGCGCGCCCATCACGGCCATGAAAGTTCTTCTGTGCATTGTTCGCTCCTCTGGTTTTCCGGATGATTCAGTTTCTCGCCGCTGTTCCGGACACAGCGAGAGATTCTCCCGTGATCATTCTGATCACGTCGTCGGGATTCGTGTCTTGGGTGCGCACATCGCCGGCAACAACGCCCTGCCTGATGACCACGATGCGGTCAGCCACCTGGAAAGCCTGTTGCATGATGTGGGTGATGATGATGACGCCGATGCCCTGGCTTGCGACCTGGCGGATCGTTTCAAGTCCGCGCCGTGTCTGCTCCACGCCAAGGGCGGCAAAGGGTTCGTCCAGCAGCACCAGCTTTCCGCCCCAATGGACGAAGCGGTTCAGCTCGATGGCCTGGCGCTGGCCGCCTGACAGGTTTTCGACGTTGGTGCGGAGGGAGGGGATGCGCGTGCCCGCATTTGCCATTGCCTTGCTGACGGCGGCTTCCATTGCCTTCTCGTCGAGAATGGGAATGCCGAAGAACGAGCGGGTGATCTCGCGGCCCATGAAGAAATTCGCCACCACATCCACGTTGGTGCAAAGTGAAAGGTCCTGATACACCGTCTCGATACCGGCAGCCTTGCCTTCCGCCGGGGACTTGGCGCGATATTCCTCGCCCTCGAAAAGCATGCGGCCGGATGTGGGCTCCTGTCCGCCTGCAATGATCTTGACCAGCGTGGACTTGCCGGCTCCGTTGTCGCCCAGAAGCGCAATGACCTCACCCTTGTTCACGCTGAAGGATACGCCCTTCAGTGCCTCGATGGCGCCATAGGATTTGCGGATGTTGTCAAGCACCAACAGAGGCTGGTCCATGCGGGGCTCCTTTCCATTGGTCCTGTGATGGCGGATGCTTGAACATGCGGCCCTCTCGCGGGGCGAGGGCTCCCCGCACCGCAAGTGCGGCGGCACCACGCAACACCGTGTCGTCACCGAGGGCCGCCACCATCAGGCGGGGAACCGTCCGGTCATGGCGGGCGGCAATCGAGTTGCCCAGCGCATCGGCGGTTTCCGCAAGGCGCGTCAGCAGGCTGCGCGAGGCCAGCCCGCCCAGCACGATTGTTTGCGGGTCATACATGTTCTCGATCATGCGAATGGCGCGGGTGAAGATCGGGCGGACATCTTCCACCCATTCCGCTTCGCCCATCCGGCGGCGCCCGAAGGCTTCGAGCGAAACATAGCGTTCAAGGCAGCCACGGTTGCCGCAAGGACACATCTCGCCGTCCGGCAATACCGTGAGGTGTCCGATTTCACCGGCGTTGCCCCAGTTGCCGCGCACCGTCTCGCCGTCATGCACCATGGTGCCGCCCAGGCCCAGCCCGAAATAGAGATAATAGTAGTCGGACAGGTTGGTTCCGTGACCATAAAGCTGTTCGCCCAGCGCAGCGGCGGCCATGTCGATTTCAATGAAGCTCGGCAGGCCCGTCGCCTTTTCAAGCTGCTGCGGAATGTTCACGTCCTGCCAGCCCGCAAGCGTCGTGGGGCCGATGAAGCTCATGCTGTCAACGCCGAAGGGACCGGGCATGGCAAGGCCCGCACCCAGAAGGCGCGCATCGCGGAACTGCGCTTTCAGGTGTTCCACAAGCCTGGCGATGATGCCGAAAGCCAGTTCGGGATTGGCGTTCTCGGTTTCCTCCCGCGTCGTGGTGACGATCGTGCCGCCGAGGTTGACGAGAGACACTTCAACTGCAAGCGGCGTGATCTGGATGCCGAAGGCGTGGCCGCTATCGGGATTGATGCTGAGCGTGCTGGGAGGAAGGCCGCGGCCCGATGGCTTCCGGCGGGAGGAGATCAGGAAGCCATCCTCTTCCAGTTCGCGCACGATGTTGGAGATGGTTTGCACCGTCAGCCCGGTCCGATCTGCAATCTCGTTGCGGGCAACCGGCCCGTGACGGCGGATCAGTTCAAGCACGGTCCTCCGATTGAAGGGCCGGCCCAGTTCCTGATTGGTCCCACGCAGAGTCATCGAACGTCTCCATGGAAAGGTTAGGCAGCAAAACGAGATTTTGTCAAACGGCTTTCAAAAATAACCGGCATGGATCCGGCAAGGTCATTTACCGCCGCAAACTCAGGATTTCACCAGCAGGATGGCTTCGATCTCGACCGTGATGCGATTGGGAAGCGACCCCATGCCGACGGCAGAGCGGGCATGGCGGCCGGCTTCACCGAACACCTCAACGAACAGGTCGGAACAGCCATTGATCACCTTGGGATGATCGGCAAAATCCGGCTCGGCATTCACCATGCCCAGCAGCTTCACCACAGCTTCCACGCGGGAGAGTTCGCCCAGCGCCGCCTTCGCCGCCGCAAGCAATTGCAGGCCGGTAAGCCTTGCATCCTCGTAACCTTGTGCAACATCGACATCGCGACCAAGCCGTCCCGCGCTGTAGCTGCCATCAGGACGTTTCGGTCCCTGCCCGGAAAGATACAGCAGCGGCCCCGCGAAACGCCACGGCACATAGTTGGCCTGCGGAACCGGCGTGACCGGCAGGATGATTCCCATCTTCTCCAGACGTTGTTCCGGCGTCATTGCACTTTCCCTCTTGCGTCCACGGTGAGCGCACCGAGCACTGTCTGTCCGCGCACGAACACCACCTTGTCGAACAGGTTGTTCACAGGGCAGGTATGGTTCATGACCACCCGCAAGGTCTCGCCCACGGCCAGTGCGCGTGGCGCGGCCCGTGTGTCGAGATAACCGTGTTCCTCGTTGGCGTTGTAGATCTTCGCATCACCCAGGTCTCTCACGATGCCATAGCCATCCAGCCCCAGCAGGTCGCTGGTGAGGGCTTTCGTTCCCGCGTCGATGATGGCCCGATCGCGTGTCGGCGTGCTGACGACGGTGGTGAGAACCGTTTCGGCGCAATCGTCCCAGCCGCACGCCTTCACCGCAACGAGCGAACGGTCGTTGTAGATGTATGTTCCGGCACGATACTCGGTGACATCTTCCAGCCCAGTCGTGTCCCACAGGTCGCGGGAGCCGCCGCTGCTCACGCGGGGGCAGGGCAATCCCGCCTTGTCCAGCAGGTGCCGTGTCTCGGAAATGAAGGCCGCCACTTCCTTGCGCCTGAAAGCAGGAGGGTAGGTCATCAGCCCGCCAAAGCTGAGGCCCGGCAGTCCGGCGATCTTCTGCGCCAGCGCGACTGTCTCTGCCGGTGTCTGCGTGCCGTTGCGGCCTGACCCCGTATCGCATTCCGCAAGCACCGCCAGCTTGCGGCCCGCCGCCAGGCCCGCGCCGGACAGGCCCTCCAGCATCTCGGCATTGTCGGCCACGACGGCGATGTCACTCCGCTTCATCAGCGCCGAGAGCCGTTGCAGCTTGTGCTGGCCGACCACGTTGAAGGTGAGGAGCATGTCGGTGATCCCGGCATCCGCCATCACTTCCGCCTCGCCAAGCTTCTGCACGCAAATGCCCTTGGCCCCCAGCGCAAGCTGAAGCCTGGCAACCGGCACCAGCTTGTGCGTCTTGATATGGGGGCGGTTCGCCACGCCCACCGTGTCACAATGCGACTGCCAGCGAATGAGGTTGTCGAGCATCACATCGAAGTCGATGATCGGCACCGGCGTTTCCAGGTCTTCGATCCGCCGTCCCACAGGCTCGAAATCGAAGAATGCCTCTGCTTGCACTGGCGACATTGTCTGCATGATATCCTGCACTTTCCGCCATCCATCATCGGCATTTGCCACCTTGAGGTCAACTCCGCTTCCGGCGCGGCATGGCATTGGGGTGAATTCCGCCGCTTCAACAGGCATTCATTTCGGCGTGGCTGCATCCGGCCCAAGCAGATATGGTGCCGTGGAAGATCAACTCCTGGGAGCGTGCCTCGATGGGCGAGAAGAAAGTGGCAATCATCACCGCAGGTGGCAGCGGCATGGGGGCAGCAGCAGCGCGGCGCCTTGCCGCCGACGGTTTCAACGTGGCGATCCTGTCCTCATCCGGGAAGGGCGAGGCGCTGGCACACGAGTTGGGCGGCATTGGCGTCACCGGATCGAACCAGTCGAACGACGACGTGAAGAAGCTCGTTGATGCCGTGGCGGGGAAGTGGGGCCGCGTCGATGTGCTTGTGAACAGCGCGGGCCACGGCCCCCGTGCCCCCATCCTGGACATCAGCGATGCCGATTGGGCAAGGGCAATGGATGTCTATTTCCTCAGCGCGGTGCGTCCGGCCCGTCTGGTGACGCCCATCATGCAGAAGCAGAAGGATGGCGTGATCATCAACATCTCAACCGCCTGGGCCTTCGAACCCTCGGCCATGTTTCCCACCTCGGCAGTTGCAAGAGCCGGGCTTGCAGCCTTCACCAAGATTTTCGCCGACACCTATGCCGCCGACAACATCCGCATGAACAACATCCTGCCGGGGTGGATCGACAGCTTGCCTGCAACCGAGGAACGCCGCGCCTCCGTGCCGATGCGGCGCTACGGCACGGCGGAGGAAATCGCAGGCACCGTGAGCTTTCTTGCCTCGCCCGCAGCGGCCTACATGACCGGCCAGAACCTGCGTGTGGACGGCGGCATCACGCGATCGGTGTGAGCCTCAGCCGATGCCGTCAAACAGCACGGTCGAGAGATAGCGTTCTGCAAACGAGGGCACGATGACAACGATTGTCTTGCCCTTGTTCTCTGGCCGCCTTGCAAGCTGCAAGGCCGACCAGACGGCAGCACCGGAGCTTATGCCGCCGGGCACGCCTTCTTCGCGGGCCAGCGCCCTCGCCGTTGCCACGGCATCGTCGTTGTGAACCTTGATGATCTCGTCGATCACGCGCGTGTCGAGAATGGGCGGCACGAAGCCTGCGCCAATGCCCTGGATCTTGTGCGGTCCGGGCTGGCCGCCGGAGAGAACAGGCGAATCCGCAGGCTCAATGGCGACCACCCGCACGTCGGGCTTGCGCTTCTTCAGCACCGACCCGACGCCGGTGATGGTGCCGCCGGTGCCGACACCCGCCACGAAGATATCGATCTTCCCTTGCGTGTCATTCCAGATTTCTTCTGCGGTCGTGGCACGGTGTACCGCCGGGTTTGCCGGGTTCTCGAACTGCTGGGGAATGATGGCGTTGGGATCGGCGTCCCTCAGCTCCTGAGCCTTGGCGATGGCACCCTTCATGCCTTTGGCCGCTTCGGTCAGAACGAGTTCCGCGCCGAGGAGAGCCAGCATCTTGCGGCGCTCGATCGACATGGTTTCGGGCATCACCAGCTTCAGGCGAATGTTCCGCGCCGCTGCAACGAAAGCCAGCGCAATGCCAGTGTTGCCCGACGTGGGCTCGATCAGGACCGTGTCCTTGCCGATGCGTCCTTCCTTCTGGAGCGCGTCGATCATCGAAAGGCCAATGCGATCCTTCACGCTGGCGAGGGGGTTGAAGAACTCCAGCTTGGCAAGAATGTCGGCGACGGCGCCATTCCTTTCGCCGAAGCGCTTCAGCCGAACGAGAGGCGTATCGCCGATCGTCTCGGTGATGGAGTCGTAGATCCGTCCACGTCCCGGTGTGTGGGTACTCATGGCCGATGTCCTTTCGCTGACCTGTCTTGGCAGCAGTGTTGATTGAGGTTGGTGTTCCAACCCTCGTCACCATAACAAATCCGGTCCCGCCAGCAATTGCTTCCGATATCCCGCGCTTGTCGCCGGTCGCGCAACACCCGCTTGCCGGGAATAAGGAAGGTTTCCACACGTTGGTCCCTATTGATCTGTGTCATGACGCGGGCCACCCGCCTGTGGCATTGACGCCGGACACAGCGAAAGTGCGGACATGACCTTCACGGCATTTATCTTGGCAACGGCCTTGTTGCTGCTCACGCCGGGACCGACCAACACCCTGCTGGCGGTTGCAGGAGCGGAACGCGGCGTTGCCAGGGCCATCCGGCTGGCAGGATTTGAGCTGTCGGCCTACCTCGCTGTCACCTTGCCCCTCGCCTTGGTGAGTGGTGACCTGACGGAACACACCCCGTTGTTCCGTGCGGGACTCACGATTGCCGCAGCCCTATGGGTTGCCTGCCTGGCGTTCAGGCTCTGGCCGCGCGCCGCACATGACGAAGCACGGAGTTCCACCGTCGTGACCGGGCGCGTGGTTTTCCTGACAACCCTGCTCAATCCCAAAGCCCTGATCATCGGCCTCGTGCTCTTGCCATCGGGCGGCAACCTCTGGGAGCGCAGCGCAGCCATGGGTGTGCTTGTCGTCGGCGTCGCGGCCATCTGGTGCAGCGCCGGCCAGCTTCTGGCCTTGCGCTCCGGCGATGGTCCGCGCCTGGCCCGCCGCGTTGGCGCAGTGGCCCTTGGCCTCTTGTCAGTTGCGCTGTTCACGTCGGGCCTCAGGCTCGCCTGAAGCTGCCATCTTTCCCTTGCGGTGCGTGGGCGATTCACGTCTCACGAGCTTGCGGGCCATGGCTTGCGGCCTGTCGGCATTTTTGCCTTGAACCTTCACGTCAGAAAGAAGATGAATCGCATTGAACAGACACGGAAATGTTTTGGGAGCAGACGATGACAGGCTGGATCGACCGTTTTTCCTTGAAGGGCCGCCGCGCTCTCGTCACAGGTGCCAGCAAGGGCATCGGTTATGAAATCTGCCGGGTGCTTGCCGAGGCAGGCGCGGATATAGCTGCCGTCGGCCGCGACAAGGCCGGGCTGGAGGCGGTGAAAAGGGACGTGGAGGCGCTTGGCCGCGTGTGCGTTGCCATCGAAGCTGATCTCGCCACCATCGATGGTCCGCGCGATGCGGCCCGTCAGGCCCTCGCCGCCTTCGGCACCATCGACATTCTTGTCAACAACGCCGGCGTGACCACGGTGAAGTCGATCATCGACACCCCGCCGGAGGATTGGGAATGGGTCAACAACGTCAACCTGCGGGCGCCCTATCTGCTGGCGCAGGCGCTGGTGCCCAACATGATCCGGCAGAAGAGGGGCAAGGTCATCAACATCTCGTCGCAATCGGGTGTTGTGGCACTCGATGATCACGGTGCCTACGGCGCCTCGAAGGGCGGCCTCAACATGCTCACCCGCGTGATGGCGGTGGAATGGGCCAAGCACAATATCCAGTCGAACACGGTCTGCCCCACCGTCATTCTCACGCCCATGGGCGAAATGGTCTGGGGCGACCCCGCCAAGGGTGATCCCATGAAGGCCAAGATTCCGGCCGGCCGGTTTGGCCGCACCACGGAAGTGGCTGACCTCGTGTTGTTCCTCGCCTCATCCGCGTCCGACATGATCTGCGGCCAGGACATCCTGATCGATGGCGGCTTCACCGCACAATGAACGACGGCAACCGGTCATTGCTCGCGGGGTATGTTGTTGAAGGCGTGCGGAAGGATGCACTCCCTCTGCAAGCCCCGTGCACAAGTTCCGACACGGCGTGAGGTTCCGCCGCCAAGTCGTTGCGGCAATTCGCTGAATCAAGCGGGTGAGATGCGGTTCCCCTTGATGATGTCGGCTGCCTTTTCCCCGATCATGATGGTTGCGGCATTGGTATTCGAGGAATTGATTTGCGGCATGATCGACGAGTCGCAGACACGAAGCCCGTCAAGGCCATGAACCTTCAGGTCGGGTGCGACGACTGCCATGTCATCGACGCCCATCTTGCAGGTGCCGACGGGATGATGCTGTGTCTTCGCGTTCTGGCTCAGGTACTCGTACATTTCCCGGTCGGTCTTGACCGCTGCTCCCGGCAGATGTTCACCGGCAAGAAAAGGTTGCAGGGCCGGCTGGCGCAGGATGTCACGCGCGAGGCGCACACCCATGATGCCGCGTCGCAGGTCTTCCGGTTCCTGCCAGTAATTGGGATCGATCAGCGGTGCGTCTTGCGGGTTGGCACTCTGAAGCCTGACGCTGCCCCTTGACTTCGGCCGCATGAAGGCCGCGTTCAGGGTGACACCGCCGTTGGCCGATTTTGCCACGCCCGCCTCTATGCCGGAGCCTTGTCCGAAATGAAGCTGAATGTCGGGGAGTGGGGCCGTCTTGTCCGAATACCAGAATGCCCCTGTCTCGAAGAGGCTTGAGGCCGCCGGACCGCGCTTGAACATGAAGTATTGCATGCCGGCCCACAAGGCGCGGTGCGGCTTGGCATAGCTGTCATAGCTGTGGGGGCCGGAGCAATGGGAAATGACAAAGAGATCGAGGTGATCCTGCAGGTTCTTGCC
>JAEUMJ010000174.1 GCA_016792865.1 Hyphomicrobiales bacterium
GCCGGTCACCACCGTCATCATCAACAACCGCAAGTACCAGATCCTCATCGGTGAGTATTATGCCGTGGGTGCGAACCCCGGCCCCACCGCAATGAACATGCTGGACCTCGGCAATCCCGACATGGATTTCGTGCGCATCGCAAAGGGTCTTGGCGTCGATGCCGCCCGCGCCACCACGCTTGAGGACTGTGCCCGGCTGATGCTGCATTCCTTCAAGCAACCCGGACCATTCCTGATCGAATTGATCGTGTGAGGAACACCCCATGACAGCGGCAGACGCCATTCACCTGACTGAAAGCGCAACCCGGCACGGTGTCTTCGTGGGCCGCGCCTGGCGCGAGGGCATTGGACCGGCAATCGTCATGGTGCGCGGGGGCGAGTTGCACGACATCACGTCGCGAGACATTCCCACCATGCGCGACCTCTGCGAGGCGGCAAATCCTGCCGCCACCGCCGCAGCGGCAAGCGGCACTGCCCTTGGAAGACTGGCGGACGTGCTCAAGGCGTCTCTGTCCGATGCCCCTGCGGCCGTGCGCCTGCTGGCGCCGATTGACCTGCAAGCCATCAAGGCGGCGGGCGTGACCTTTGCCACCTCCATGCTGGAGCGCGTGATCGAGGAAAAGGCACGCGGAAACCCTGCCCTGGCGGATGGCATTCGCCGCGACATCTCCCGCCTCATCGGTGACGACCTGTCGAAACTGGTTCCGGGCTCGCCGGAGGCGATGGCGCTGAAGAAGGCCCTGATCGAAAAAGGCGCATGGTCGCAATATCTTGAAGTGGGCATCGGGCCGGATGCGGAAATCTTCACCAAGTCGCAGGTGATGAGCGCTGTCGGCTTTGGAGCGGATGTGGGCATTCATCCCGTTTCACAGTGGAACAATCCTGAGCCGGAGTGCGTGCTCGTGGTCAACAGCGCGGGAAGGATCATCGGTGCGACGCTCGGCAACGATGTGAACCTGCGCGACGTGGAAGGCCGTTCGGCGCTTCTCCTTGGCAAGGCGAAGGACAACAATGCCTCGTGTTCCCTCGGCCCGTTCATTCGCCTGTTTGACGACTCCTATGGCCTTGACGATGTGAACAACATGGACGTGTCCTTGCAGGTTGACGGGCCGGATGGCTTCAAGCTGACCGGCGGCAGCAACATGGCCCGCATCAGCCGCCCGCCACTCAGGCTTCTGGAAGGTGCCATCGGCCCGCATCACCAATATCCCGACGGGCTGGTGCTGTTCTGCGGAACGGTGTTCGCGCCGACACAGGACCGCGATGCACCGGGCTCCGGCTTCACCCACAAGCACGGCGACGTTGTGAGCGTGTCAAATCCCGCGCTGGGGACTCTCATCAATACCGTTCGCGCGACCGATCAGTGCCCGCCGTGGCAGTTCGGCATTTCCCACCTGATGCGCAATCTCGCGGGTCGCGGGCTTCTCTAGGCGTCAGGCCGGATCGACGCTGACAGCCTGAAGCACGGCAAGCTTCGAATTCATCTTGCGGATGCGGCGGGCCAGCAGCCGCATGATCAACAGGTTGAAATGCGGCACCTTGGCCATCAGCATCATGAAGCGCTTTTCATCAAGCGGCACGGCTTCCACATCGGTCTTGGCAACGATGTTTGCGCTGCGGGTGGCGTGTTCGAGGAGCGCCATTTCACCGAAGATGCCGCCGTCGGAAATCTCCTCAACGGGCACGCCGTTGATGCGCACTTCCACCGTGCCCTTGCGGATCATGTACATGAGCGTGCCGTCGTCGCCTTCGGTGACGATCGTCTCCCCCGCACGGATGACGACTTCAGGGATCTTGAGATCCTTGAAGATGCGGAAGTCGATGGGACGTTCCTTCAGTGAATCAAGCATGTATGCCTCGCTTTGCTGTGCCCGGTCTTTGGCAGGTTGACAGCATAGCACTGAACGGCCCTTGAACGGGCCGTTCATCTGGCGTTTGGAAAATCCCCCAGCCGGATCAGCCCTTTACCGCGCCCATGGTGAGGCCGCGGGAGAGATGATTCTGGATCGCGACCACCAGCAGCAGCACCGGGAAGAAGGCCATGAAGGCGACAAGGGCGATGGCATTGTAGATGATGCCGTCCGAGCCGCCCTTGAAGTTTGCAAGTGCGATCGACATCGTGAAGGCTTCCTTCCGGCCGATGATCAGCGTGAGGAAGAATTCATTCATGCCGAAGATCGCCGCGATGACGGCGGCGGTGATGATGCCGGGCAGGCACATGGGAATGATGATCTCCCACAGGATGCGAAGATCGGAGGCACCGTCGGTGCGGGCCGCGTCCTCGATCTCATGGGGAATGTCGATCATGTAGGAGCGGATGATCCAGACCACCAGCGACAGGTTGAGAGCGGCATAGACGAGCATCAGCGCCCATACCGTATCCAGCATGCGGAACTGGGCAAAGAGCACGAACAGCGGAATGGCCACAACCGCAGGAGCCATCATCTTGGTTGAAAGGATGTAGTTGCCGATGTCCTCACGGCCCTTGTAGCGGTAGCGGGCGAGGCTGTAGGCGGCGGGAATGCCAAGCACAAGGCAGATGACCACGCTGCCCGCCACGGCGCCCATCGAGTTGAGGAAGTACTGCACCATCGGCCACTCGTCCCAGATCTTCTGCCAGGTTTCGGTGGTGAAGGTCGGCCAATAGATCGGGTCCGGTGCAATGATCTCCACACGCGGGCGAAGCGCGATGGTGGCAAAATAGAAGATCGGCCAGATGCTGACGACGGCCCAGCTCAGGAGGATGATGGTGCCGGCAATGGAGCGTTTGGTTTTCATGATTCAGTTCCCGACCGGAAGAAGCGGCGCACAAGCACTTGCGCGAGGATGACGGTCACGATGAGCACAAGGACCGAGGCGGCCGATGCGTAGCCGTGGTCCACCTTGTCGAAGGCCAGCCGCTGGATATAGAAGCCCAGGGTTTCGGTGGCGCCTGCCGGGGTACCCTGGGTGATCACCTGCACCGGCGTGAACATGTTGAGGATGTCGATGCCGCGCAGGATGAGCGCAATCGCAATGATGGGCCGCAACATGGGCAGCGAGATATTGAAGAACATGGACCACCATGACGCGCCATCCAGCCGGGCGGCCTCCTCCACTTCCTTGTCGAGGCCCTGAAGCCCGGCCACAAAGATGATGAACAGGAACGGGGTCCACTGCCACACGTCCGTGAAGATGACGACGAAGCGGGCAAGCGGAACGGAAATCATCCAATCGACATTGTAATCAATGAAGCCGAGACGCTTCAGCAGGTCGCTGATGATGCGGCCGTCGTTGAACATGAGCTTCCAGATGAAGGCCACTGCCGAAGGCATGAGCAGCATGGGAAGCAGGAAGATGATGCGGAAGCCCTTCACCCAGGGATCGCGGTAAACCAGTGCGGCCAGCGTCATGGCGATCACGAATTCCAGCGCCAGCGTGATCGATCCCAGAAGCAGCGTGTTCCAGATCGAGTTGAGGAACTGCTCATCGGTGAGAAGCTGCTGGTAGTTGGACATGCCCGTCCATTCCAGCTTGAACTTGCCCGTGTAGAGCGAGCGATAGACGGCATAGATGCCGGGATAAAGCGTGATCAGGAGCAGATAGAGGACTGCGGGCAGCACCAGGAGATAGGGAAACGTCTTCCGCATGAAAGGACTGCGGCGGCGCGTCATCGTTGTCGATGGCAAGGTGGCGGTGGCGCTCATGTCGGTGTGCCTCGTTGAGGTCGAATGTGGCGCAGGCATCGCGCGGGATGCAAGCGGATAAAAAATGGCCGGGGTTTCCCCCGGCCACCCAGTTCAGGGAGGATCAGAACGGCGCCTTCTTGCCGGCGCCCAGGTTCAGGCCCGGTGCCATCGAGGCGTAGGACACGGGGTCCGCGCCCTTGTAGAAGCCGGACTTGCCCATGATGGCCTTCACCTTTTCGGCGGCCTGGTCGAGCGCTTCCTTCGGCTTCAGTTCGCCGACGATGCACTTGTTCACGAGGAAGCCGATTTCCTGCTCCATTTCGAAAGCAGACGGCAGGCGCGGCGAGCACCAGGCGTAGTCGAGCGACTCCGCCCAGATCTTCGCGGGTTGCGAGACGCTGCGGAGCTTCTCGTTGTTCAGGACCGAGCGATAGCCGGGAGCGACGCCGTTGGCATTGGCTTCGTTCATGGCCATGATCGACGCCGTTGTCAGGAACGAGAGCAGCAGGAATGCAGCTTCCGGTTCCGGCGAGGTGGCGGCAACGCACGATGTGGAGCCGGCAATGTTCGGCGGGCAATAGACGCCACCGGCAACGCGCGGTTCATAGATGGTGAGCACATCGTCACCCAGCTTCGACTGGTCAGGGCGCGTGGCCTGCGTGCCGGAGTCCTGCCACGAGATGTTGCAGGCGATCTGGCCGCCGAGGAAGGCGCCACGGTTGGTCGGCCAGTCGGCCGCAGCGATGCCTTCGATGGCGTGCTTCGAGAGGGCCAGAATGGTTTCCAGGCCCTTCACGCCGGCGTCGCCGTTGAAGACGGGTTCCCAGTTCTCGTTGAACAGCATCATGCCGTGCTGGGCAGCGACGTGTTCCCACAGGTAGGTGGCCCAGAAGCCGCGACCTGCCATCATGCCGATGCCGGCAACGCCCGGTTCGGCCTTGTTCAGTTCGGGGGCGAGGCGGATCATTTCCTCGTAGGTCGGGATCGTGTTCACGGTGTCCGGATCCTTGCCCAGCACCTTCTTGAACACCGACTTGCGGATGTGCACCTGCTGGATGTCGCAGTCGAACGGAATGCCGAACATGCCCTTGTCGCCGAAGTTGGCGTAGTTCAGGCGGTAGGTGTCGTAGAAATCGTCCAGCGGCAGCTTCCACTTGGCGGCGTAGTCATCAAGCTTGGCAAGCAGGCCCTGCGCGGCGAAGTCGCCCAGCCACGGCGAGAAGAACTGCATGCAGTCGAAGGACGGGTTGCCGGAGAGCGCTTCGGCGACGATCTTGTTGTACATGTCGCCGTCGGGAATGGCGACGAGATCAACATTGATGCCCGACAGGGCGAGGAACGGCTTGATGCTGTCCAGCGCGGATTCACGGTCGTCCGAGCTGATGAGGAAGCGCACGGTCTTGCCGGCGTGTTCCTTGCGGATGCCTTCCCAGTCGGCGGTGCGGATCCAGTCCTTCTTGGAATCCCACAGCTCATCGTTGTCGCCGAGATTATACTGCTTGCGATAGTCGGCCTTCACGTAGTTGCCGACATTGATCTTCGCCAGCACGTCGGCCGGGTTTTCCATCGCGGCAAACGCACGGTTGACATTGAACAGGTTCACACCGCCCACGCTGAGCGCCGCACCTGTGGCCGCCGTGCTCTTGAGCAACGAGCGGCGGGTGACGAGACCCGACTTCTTTGACGTCATCACTTTCCTCCGTTTGTGTGGCCTGTCTGATTTAACCCATGTGCCGCGGCAGGCCAGCCGATGCGCGGGTTTTTCGGAGCCGTGATCCGGGAAGGGACGCGGCACGAAAGCTGTAATGAAGAGCGGGGGCGGGAAGGCAGGCAAGAGCGTTGGTCGCCCTCACGCCAAAGCGGGGCCCGAAACGACACGCCAAATCTGGAGACACCTGGAACAGGCATTCCGTTTGATCCTCCCGGGGCGGCCCTTCGAGGGGCCGATGTGTTCTCGTTGCAATTAGACTACTAAATGTATTTGCCGGATGCAAATGTTTCGTTTTGATGCGGATAACTCCCATCCTTTCTTCGAAACAGGGCTGATATTGGGCCACTCTCTCTGCAAATTCGCCAATTTGCTGAGCGAAGTGGCTCTCGATTCCGAAACAAATGTGCTATGGAAGGACAGAAGTATCCATGTCTCTGCGCATGGTTCAAGGGGATCGCAGCGAGGACATCACATTGGACAAGGCGAAGACTGGCTTTTCAGCGGCTCCCCTGCCCGAACGCACGGCGGGCCGGGTGGCGCGCAACCGCATGCGGATCGCGTGGATGTACTACGTCGAGGGCCTGACGCAAAACGAAATCGCCGACCGCCTCGGCATTGGCCGTGTCACCGTTGTCCGGAACATCAACGAGGCGCTGAAGCAACGCGAAGTGAAGATCTGGATCACGGGCGGCGTGGCCGAATGCCTTGATCTGGAAGCCAGGCTGAAACTCCGCTTCAACCTTGTCGATGCGGTTGTCGTGCCGGAACCGGCGGAACCCGCCCATGTGAACAAGGCCATCGGCTTTGCAGCCGGCATGTACGTGACTGATCAGCTCACGGATGATTTCTGCCTCGGAGTGGGCTGGGGCGCCACGCTTTATGAATCTCTGCAAACCCTGTCGCCCAAGGAACTCAACAACGTCGAAGTGGTATCGCTGCTCGGCGGCATCGTGCAGGCCCGCCGCTTCAATCCGGCGGAATTCGCCTGGCAGTTCGCCAACACCGTGGGTGCCGACTGCTATCTTCTCACCGCCCCCGCCGTTGTCGACAGCGCCGACACGCGCCGCGCCCTGATCGAACGCTGCGGCCTCGACAGCGTGCTGAACCGCGTCGAGAAAATGCACATGGCGCTGATGAGCGTGGGAACCATGTCGGCCATGTCCACCTCGTTCCGTTTCGGCTTCTTCAGCGAGGAGGAGCGCCAGTCCCTGATTGCCGCCAACGCCGTGGGCGACCTCCTCTATAACTTCTTCGATGCGGACGGTCGCATTGTCGATCACCCCATCAATGGCCGTGTCATGTCAACGCCGGTGGAGCGCCTGCGCAAGGTGCCGCGCCGGGTGATGATTTCGGGTGGCCTGGACAAGGTGCCCGCCCTGATCGCGGGCATGAAGCTGGCCGCCACAAACGTCCTCATCACCAACGAGGAAACGGCCAAGGCCCTGCTGGGCACGGCCTGACTTCCCCGACCCCGGCCCCATCCCGAAACCCCTTGCGTGGCCGCCACATGTTGGTGATTGTATTCCCGCGCCAAGAGACCCGGACGACCGGGCAATCGGCGGGGAGAAAACGCAAGAACAAACAACCCAAGGGGTGCGAAGATGAGACTCAAATTTCTGGCGGCGGCCTGTGGCCTGGCACTTGCGGCATTCAGTGGCGCCGCGCAAGCCGCAGGCGAACTCAATATCTATAACTGGGGCGACTACACCAGCCTCGACATGATCAAGAAGTTCGAAGAGAAGTACAACATCAAGGTCACCATCACCGATTTCGACTCCAACGACACGGCGCTCGCAAAGATCCGGGCCGGCGGGCACGGCATGGATGTCGTGGTTCCGTCGTCGAACTTCGTGCCCATCTGGATCAGCGAGGGGCTTTTCCTTGAGACCGAGCCTTTCAAGATGGAGAACTTCAAGAACATCGAGGCCCGCTGGCGGGACGTTCCATACGATCCGGGCCGCAAGTACACCGTGCCGTGGCTTTGGGGCTCCACAGGCGTTGCCGCCAACACCAAGGTCTACAAGGGTGACGTCAACACCTCGGCCATCATCTTCGATCCGCCGCCCGAGCTTCAGGGCAAGATCAACGTTGTGCCGGAAATGGGCGACGTGATGGCCCTGGCCATCATGTACTTCGGCGGCGAGCCGTGCAGCGGCGACAAGGCCCTGCTGAAGAAGGTGCGCGACAAGCTGGTGGAGGCGAAGAAGCACTGGCTCTCCATGGACTACAGCTCGGTCGAAAAACTGGCCAAGGGCGACTACTCCGGCAGCCTTGAATGGAACGGCGGGGTGTTCCGCTCGCGCCTTGAAAACCCGGACATCAAGTATGGCTATCCGAAGGAAGGCTATGCCCTGTGGATGGACAATGTCGCCGTCCTGAAGGATGCAAAGAACGTGGAGAATGCCAAGCTCTTCCAGAACTTCCTGATGACGCCGGAAGCGGCAGGGCTTAACTCAACCTTCGCGCGTTACGCCAATGCCATCACCGGCTCGGAAGCCTACATGCCGGAAGACATGAAGACGGCAACGGAAATCGTCATCCCGAAGGAACTGGAGGACAAGGGCAGGTTCATCGATGTTTGCCCGCCGGACGTGACGGAGGTCTACAACGCGATCTGGAAGGAACTCCTGCGCTGATCCACGGCCCTGAAGACAAAGGGCTTGGGACTTGCCGGGCCGCCCGCTAAACACGGGCGGCCTTTTTTCGACACCGGAATGAAAATGACATCGCCGAATCTCACTGCCGCGCGTTTCGCCGTCCTCGCCCTCTTCCTGCTTCACGGCATCCTCTTCGGCACCTGGGCGACGCAGATCCCCTTGGCGCAGGCGCGGCTGGGAGTCAGCCTCTCGGTCTTCGGTCTTGCCCTCCTGTGCATCGCTGGTGGTGCCGTGATCGCCATGCCGATCACCGGCGCGCTGGTGAATGCGTTCGGCAGCGCCCGCCTGAGCTGGATTGCCGGATTGATGTTCAGCGTTGCCGTTGCAGGACCATCACTCGCGCCGAACCTTGTGGTCTTCATGCTGTGTGGCGCATTGCTGGGCGCTGCCATCGGGTCCATGGACGTCGCCATGAATGCCCATGGCCTGCTGGTCGAGCGCGGCCTGAAGCGCCCGGTCATGTCCGGCTTTCATGGCGCCTTCAGCATCGGTGCGGCGGCAGGCACGATCATCGGCGCCTGGTTGCTGGACGAGGTGGGGCCTCACATGCAGCTGTTCATCTCAGGCAGCATCGGTTTCGCGGGCATTGCCCTTGCAGGGTATCACCTCCTGCCGACGCATCTGGACCGCGGGCTATCGGGAGAACATTTCGCCTGGCCGACGCGGGCCACGATCGGCCTCGGCCTTCTGTGTTTCCTTGCGCTGATGATTGAAGGCTCGGTTGCCGAGTGGGGCGCCCTGATGATGAAGGAGCGCTTCGCCGTCGATGCCGCGCTCGCCGCAACGGCCTTCGGCCTTTACCAGACAGGCATGGCGGTGGCGCGGTTCACCGGCGACAGGTTGCGTTCCCGCTTTGGCGCTGTCCGCCTTGTGGCGATCAGCGCCGCACTCACCGCGGCGGGAACGGCAACGGCCCTTCTCGCTCCGCACGTTACATGGTCGCTCGCGGCATTCGCCTTGGCTGGCCTGGGACTCGGAAACATCGCCCCGGTCCTTTTTGCGGGCGGAGGGCGGCTCGAACCCACGGCACCGGGCCGAGGCATCGCCGCCGTCACCTCGCTGGGCTACTCCGGCTTCCTCGCCGGACCGCCGCTCATCGGTGTGGCAGCCGACCTGACATCGCTCCAGCTTGCGCTGTTCATCACGGTGGCCGCTGCCTTGATCATCGGCTTCTATTCGCGCATGGTGAAAGCGGCGGACACCTACTGACCCGCCACGAGGGGTGACGCGATGAACGACATCAAGGGCAAGCGCATCTTCATCACGGGCGCGGCACGCGGGCTGGGTGCGGCCTTCGCCGTGGTGCTGGCCGACCTGGGTGCGAAACTCTTCCTCACCGCCCGCAATGTCGAGCCGCTTTCGGCGCTGGCGGAATCGATTCGGCTGCGCACCGGAACGGCCCCGGAATATCACGCCCTCGATCTTGCCGACCTGTCACAGGTGACACTCTTTGCAAAGAAATGGCGCGACGAAAACCAGCCCCTCGACATCCTCATCAACAATGCCGCCACATGGCTTTCGGGACCGATGGACTCCCACGACGCCTTCGCCATCCAGCAAACCATCACGGCCAATGTCACGGGCACGCTGCTGCTCACGCGCGGACTCTTGCCCCTGCTCAAGGCATCACCTGCGCCGGACATCCTGAATGTCATCTCCATCAGCGGCATGAGCAATGTTCCCTTGCAGGGGGCATCCGTCGCTTATGTCGCATCCAAGTACGGCCAGGCGGGCCTGACCGACGGCTTGCGGCAGGAGTTGCGGGGAACCGGCGTCCGCGTCACTGCGCTGTACCCGCCAAACATCGAAGACCTTTCCCCCCTTCACCCGGAAGACTGGGACCGGCCCCGCGACGCAACAAGCTGGATTACCACAAAGGATGTGGTAGGAACCGCGCTCGGCGCCCTCTCCCGCGCCCGGCATGTGCATTTCATGTCGGTGCTCATGGAAACGGCGACGAGCAATTTCCACGGTCATTAGGAGCCTGTCTTGAAGTTGAAGGATCGCGTCGCAATCGTCACCGGATCTGCGCGGGGCATCGGCCTTGCCATCGCCGAGCGTTTCATGGCGGAGGGTGCCCGCGTCGTGCTGTGCGACGTTCTTGACGACGCAGGCGCGCGGGAAGCCGCCCGCATCGGAGCCACCTACCGCCATTGCGACGTGTCGAAATCCGCTGACGTCAACGGGCTGGTCGATGCGGTGGTGAAGGAGTTCGGCGGTGTGGATGTTCTTGTCAACAATGCCGGTGTCACCGTGGCAAAGGATTTCTTCGAGATCACGGAGGCAGACTACGACCACGTTCTGGGCATCAACCTCAAGGGATCGTTCCTGATGCTGCAACGGTGCGCCCGCGAAATGGTGAAACAGATTGCGGCAGGGAAGAAGCCCGGCTCCATTATCAACATGTCATCGGTCAACGACACGCTCTCCATTCCGTCAATCGCGCCCTATGTCATGTCCAAGGGCGGGGTGAAGCAGTTGACGGCCGTTTCCGCCGTGGCCCTGGCCCATCACGGCATCCGGGTGAACGGCATCGGGCCGGGGTCGATCCGCACCGACATGCTGACGGGAACG
>JAEUMJ010000057.1 GCA_016792865.1 Hyphomicrobiales bacterium
TTCCTGCCCACCTGCATCGCCTTCAGCGGCATCGCTGCCATTGGCGACGGCGGGCATCGGTCGCTTGAGGAATGAGGGCGCTTCCCAATCCTTCCCGCCTTCATCTGGCGAGGCGGCTTCGTTGCGCTCGCGGCGCGGACGGTCTTGACGTTCGCCCCGCTCCTGACGTTCTGGGCGTTCTGCACGTTCCTGACGCTCGGCCCGTTCAGGGCGTTCTGGGCGCTCGGCGCGGTCGCCCTCGTCGGCGGCCCCTTCAACAGCCTGGCCATTGCCGTCGCGCTGATCCTGCTGGTTGCGCTCACCCCGGCGCGGCCAACGGTTGCGGAAGCGATCCCGCCCGCCGCCTTGCTGGTCACGGTTCTGGTCGCGACCCTCGCGCGGACGGAAATTGCGCTGGCCCTGTTCGTCTCCGGCAGCAGCGGCTTCGCCCTCGGCCGGGGCGGCGTCACCGGCCGCGGCAGCCTCGCCGGCTTCACCGCCTTCGGTTGCGTCGGCAGCCTCGTCGTCGGCCTCGGCGCCACCTTCCAGATCTTCCACATCCTCATCGAGGCGGCGGGAGAACTGGATCGGCTGGCCCGCAGGCTGGGCTGCAAGCCAGAGACGGTAATAGTGGTCAGCGTGCTGATAGTAACTTTCGGCCATCACGCGGTCGCCTGAAGAGGCTGCATCGCGGGCAAGCTGCATGTATTTTTCGGCAATGGTCTGGGCGGTGCCGCGCAACTTCACGTCCGGCCCGTTGGAATCGAGCACCCGGTTGCCGGGGTTGCCGCCACCACCGCCACCACCCCCACCGCCATGACGGCGATTGCGGTTGCGGTTGCGATTCTTGAAATTGTTCTGTCCGGGTCTCATGTTCGGTCCTGGAGCGACAGGCCTCCCACCTCCCGTGACGCGCGTATGCAACGTCCGGTTCCGAGGAGTGCGAGTCGGTAATCAAATAGACTGGGCAATCACGTTGTCCTGCGAGTGTCCCCTTGCCATCGCCGTACGTGACCTCATCGGGCACATGCCATCGCCTGGTCTGTCTATGCTGGGATACGGATTTCGCTGGTTTGTGGGAGCAAAACCCGGCTCTTTCGGCTGAACAGTCTCAAAAGGCAGGGGGTACGGGAGTTAGATAGCGGAATGCGGTGGCGATTCCAAGGGTTTTTGGCGACGACCCGCTCCGGCGGGCCGGATTTAACCCGGAAGGGTAAAGAGAAGCGCCCGGACGTGCCCCCCCAGATCCCGGCGCTCTGCCCCGTGCCGGAAGCCTTCCGAAAGGAAGATGCCTGTCACGTCCGGTCCCTGCCCGGCGCCGATTTCCACGATGATCCGGCCACCCGGCTCCAGTTGGGACGCCGCCCCCGCCGCAATGGCCCGGTAGCAGGAAAGCCCATCCGCCCCGCCATCCAGCGCCAGCACGGGGTCATGCTCCCGCACATCGGGTTCGAGGCCGGCAAGGTCAGCCGAAGGGATATAGGGCGGGTTGGAGACAATGAGGTCAAAACGCCCGGCTACGGGCGCAAACCACGCGCCCTCGGCGGGCGTGAGCCTGCTTGCCACCCCCAGCCGCCCGGCATTCTCCAGCGTGACGGCAAGTGCCGCAGGAGACAGGTCGACCGCAACCCCGGTGGCCTCCGGCCATTCCGCCAGAAGGGTCACGATCAGCGCCCCGCTGCCGCTTCCCAGATCAAGCACGCGGCGCGCCGGTGTTTCCAGGGCGAGATCAATCAGCGTTTCCGTATCGGCCCGGGGGTCCAGAACATCCGCCGTCACCCGGAAGGCGCGACCATAGAATTCCCGCTCGCCCAGGATTTTCGACACGGGCTCATGCGCCAGCCGCCGTGCCACGAGCCTCTCGAATGCCGCCAGCTCATCCGGGCTGAGCGCCCGCTCCTCCTGCAGGATCAATCCGGCGCGGTCGCAGTTCAACACATGCTGCATGAGGAGACGCACGGCTTGCGCGGAATCAATGATGTCTGCCGCCACAAGCTGCGCCCGCGCCGCCGCGAGCCTCGTGCGGATGCTGTCAGCCCCTTGCATCTTCGGCGGCCAGGAGCTCGGCCTGATGATGGGAGATCAGTGCCGAAATCACATCTTCCAGCGCCGGGCCCTCGATGATTTCAGGCAGCTTGTAGAGTGTCAGGTTGATGCGGTGATCGGTCAGGCGGCCTTGCGGGAAGTTATAGGTGCGGATGCGCTCGGAACGGTCGCCGGATCCCACCTGCCCCTTGCGGGCGGCACTGCGCTCGGAATCGATGCGCTCACGCTCGATCTCGTAGAGCCGCGCCCGCAGCAGCTTCATCGCCATGTTCTTGTTCTTGAGCTGTGACTTTTCCGTTTGTTGCGCCACCGAAATGCCGGTCGGGATATGGGTCACGCGCACCGCGCTGTCGGTCGTGTTGACCGACTGCCCGCCGGGGCCGGAGGATCGGTAGACATCGATGCGGAGATCCTTGTCCTCGATCCTGATATCGACTTCCTCCGCTTCCGGCAGCACTGCCACCGTTGCCGCGGAGGTGTGGATGCGTCCCTGCGTTTCCGTATCGGGCACCCGCTGCACCCGGTGCACGCCGGATTCGAATTTCAGTTTGGCATAGGCGCCCGCGCCATGGATGTTGGCGATGATTTCCTTGTAGCCGCCGTGCTCGCCGTCGCTTGCCGAAATCACCTCCACGCGCCAGCCCTGCGCCGCCGCATAGCGCTGGTACATGCGGAAGAGGTCGCCTGCGAAGATTGCCGCTTCATCGCCGCCCGTGCCGGCCCGCACCTCGAGGATGACATCGCGCTCGTCGGCAGCATCCTTGGGCAGCAGCATCAGCCGCATCGTGTGTTCGAGAGCGGTGATGCGTGCCACCAGCGCCGGGCGCTCGTCACCTGCCATTGCGGCAAGCTCGCCACCGGCGGCGATCATTTCCTCCAGGCCCTTCAGCTCCTCGTAGGCAGCACGCAAGTCCTTCGCGGCCTTGGCGGCAGGCTCCAGCTCGGCATAGTCCTTGGAGAGCCTGACAAAGGCCTCGCCCGTGGCACCGCTCGACAAGCCGTGTTCCACGGCAGCGAAGCGTTCCAGGATGCGGTCAAGCTTTTCGAGAGGGAGAGAGGCCATTTGCGCCGCTCTCTACAATCATCGGAGCGCAGTATCAAACCAGATCGTCACCGGGCCGTCATTGACGAGACTGACCTTCATGTCGGCGCCGAAGACGCCCTTCGCCACCGCCAGCCCGGTGCTGGCCATCACTGCACAGAAATGCTCGTAAAGCCTGTTTCCTGCCGCTGCATCCGAGGCGGCGGAAAAGCCCGGACGGTTGCCGCTTTCACAGCCATTGGCAGCGAGCGTGAACTGGCTCACCGCCAGCACGGCCCCGCCCACGGCGGAAAGGGCAAGGTTCATCTTGCCGTCGCCGTCGCGGAAGATGCGGCAGGCAGCGATCTTGCGGGCCAGCCATTCGGCATCCGCCTCGGTATCGCCCTGCATGGCGCAGACGAGCACCAGGAAGCCGCGCCCGATCTCTCCGGTCACGGCTCCGTCAACGCTGACCCGCGCTTCCGAAACCCTTTGCACGAGGGCGCGCATGGCGGGCTGCTCACCCCTTGGCGGCGAGCGCCTTCACATCGAGCGGCTCTGCGGCAAGCAGGGAACCGGGCTGCCCCAGCACGCCCTTCTCCACGCCGTCGATGGAATAGACCAGTGCGCCACCGTCCTGAGCGATGGCGACAAGGCCGTCACGGTTGGGCACGCGGTAAATGTCTCCGGGATTGAGCATCTGCGTGGCGACGCGGTTGCCCTGCCCGTCCTCGATCAGAAGCCAGATCGCCTTTGTCGCCTTCAGCACGACATGAACCTTTTCATCGCTGCTGCCGAACACCTTGCCGCCTCCGGAATTGTTGGTGGCGAGATCAACGGGCTTCGATGTGGCAGAAACGGTTTCCGGTGCATCCGAACCTTCAACCTGCTCGGCAATGAAGGCGCCGAGATCGCCGGTGTCGCTGCTGCCTTCCGTGCCGGGAATGGCTCCCGGATCAGGAATGGCGGAAGCAGCCTGATCGGCATCCGCCTCTCCGGGAGCGGCAATGGGCTGGTTGGCGGCCTGGTCGGCGATCGGCGATTCCGTCACCGTCACGTCGGCGGCATCGTTGCCGGTGGTGGCGGTGGGCATGGGGTCGCTGCTCTCGGCTATCTGCTCAAGTGCGGGAGCGTCCGGAGCATTGCCACCGGAGAACATGTATCCGCCGCCCGCCAGGAGCATGACCGCGAGGGCAACCGAAGCGACGATGCCGTTGCGCCCGCCGGGCACCTTCGGCATGGGCGGAAGCTTCAGCGCCTTGAAATCAAGGGTGGGCACTTTCGGGAACCTGCCGAAGGGCAGGACCTTGGCGCTCATCATCGGCCCGGGATTGGCGGGATGGCGGCGGGGCGCCACTTCGGGACGCGGCAGGAAAGACGCATAGTGCTGGAGCAGCGGATCGGGATCGAAGCCGAGGAAATCCGCATAGGCGGCGATCATTTCCAGCGCTTCAAGGCGCGGCGGCATATGGGTCATGTCGCCGTATTCGATGGCCTCGACGTGATAGGGATGGATGCCCGTGCAGGCACCGATGTCTTCAAGGGTCAGGCCGCGATTGACGCGCTCGCGTTCCAGATACCAGCCCGCCTCGCCCGCAGGGTCGGTAATGCCGTCGGGCTTTTCGCGCGACATCATGGGCGGTTCGGCCTGTTGTCCCTCACCATGACCGGCCGCATCGGCATTGATTTCGTTGGAATAGCTCTGATCCATGTTCACTCACCCAGGGCGCAAGCCGAAGCCATGCGCTTAACGTCTGACTAACCAATCTGCAGATTGGACCGGGAATGGTGAACATCGCCCTAACGTCGCCCGGCAATTGCCGGATTTCAGGATTGATATCGATCAATGCGGGAACCTGTGGGCGGGTCGAATGTCCGGAAACTGCAAAATGGAGAATATCCCGAATGAGGGACGAAACCCGAAAGACCTGGATCGTCGTTGCCGATGGCGGCCACGCCCGTATCCTCCTGAACAAGCACCGCGACGAAGGCGTGAGCGAGCTTCCGCTTGTCTCGAAGCATGATCCGCGCCTTGCGCATCATCATCGCGAGCTTGCCTCCGGCGTGCATCATGAGCCGGTGTTCAAGCCCACCGAAGAAAAGCGCAACGAGGACAGGTTCCTCAACACCCTTGCCGAGACCGTGCAAACGGGTGTTGCGAAGAAGGAATGCGACCAGCTTGTGCTTGTGGCCCCCGCCACGGCCATGGGCCTGCTGCGCAAGGCCCTGAGCAAGCAGACGCATCAGCATGTCGTTGCCGAAATCGTGCACGACTACACCCATCAGGACAACGCCACCGTGTGGAAGCACGTGAAGGACAAGATGCCGCTTTGAGAGAAGCCCGCGACCCCCTCTCCCGCGCTTGCGGGCGAGGGCCTTGCACCGCCGGCAGGGAAGCGCCGGGTCCGTGTGCATCAACCTCCCGCAGGGGGCTGCGGGAGGTTTCGTTTTTCAGATGGCAACACCGTGGCGGTTGGCGAATTCCATCAGGTCGCCGCGCAGCGAATGCAGTGGTGACCTGAGCAAGGGTTCCATGAAGGCCCAGAGCTTCTGCTGGTCGAGTGAGCGGATCATCGCCTTCACCGGCCCGATGCCCGAAGGCACCATGCTCATGGACGAAAGACCGATTCCGACAAGCCCCATGGCTTCGAGCGGCCTGCCGCCGAGTTCGCCGCACAGCGTCACCTTCTTGCCGTGCTGCCGGCCTTTCTCCACGATGACGCGCATCGCCGAAAGGGCGGCGGGGGACAGCGGATCATAGCGCCCTGCGAGTTTCGGATTGCCGCGATCCGACGCAAAGAGGAACTGCACCAGGTCATTCGAGCCGATCGAGGCAAAATCGACAAGCGGCAGGAGATGATCAAGCTGCCAGATGAGCGACGGGATCTCGATCATCACGCCGATCTTCAGCATCTTCGGCAGTTCGTGATTGCGGGCCTTGAGGTAGGCAATCTCCTTGTCCACCGCCGCCTTGGCCTGCAGGTACTCGTCCACGTCCGCGATCATCGGGAACATGATCTTCACGTTTGCGCCGGCACCGGCCATCAGCATGGCGCGGAGCTGCAGGCGCAGGAGCGCGGGCCGGTCGAGCGCCATGCGGATCGAGCGCCAGCCCAGGGCCGGGTTTTCCTCACGCGGCTGGCGCAGATAGGGCAGCGTCTTGTCGGCCCCGATGTCGAGGGTGCGGAAGACGACGGGCTTGCCCTTCGCCTGCTCGAGGATCTGCTGGTAGTGCCGCACCTGCGAGGAAAGCCGCGGGAAACGCTGGGCCATCATGAACTGCAATTCGGTGCGGTAGAGCCCCACCCCGGCCGCTCCCGAATCATGGAGATGCGGCAGGTCGACGATCAGCCCGGCATTGATGTTCAATTCGATATCGACGCCGTCCTTGGTCACCGCCGGAAGATCGCGGAGCGCTGCAAACTGCGCCTGCTTGCGGGCGTAGAAGCGCACCTTCTCGCCATAGGCCTTTTCCAGCTCCTGGCTGGGGCGCACGAAGACCTCGCCGGTGCCACCATCGACGATGATGTCATCGCCCGGATCGACAAGGTCGATCAGGCCTTCCGCCAGGCCGATGCCGGGAATGCCGAGGGCGCGGGCGACGATGGCGACATGGCTCGTCTTGCCGCCTTCTTCGAGGATGACGCCGCGGATCTTGCTGCGGTCATAGTCGAGCAGTTCCGCCGGCCCCATGTTGCGGGCCACCACGATGGCGTTCGAGGGCAGGTCGGTACGCGATGCCGTTGCCACCGCCCCCGTCAGGATGCGCAGCAACCGGTTCGACAGGTCATCGAGGTCGTGCATGCGCTCGCGAAGGTATTCATCCTGCATGCGCATCATGCGGGCACGGTTGTCGTTCTGCACGCGCTCCACCGCCGCCTCGGCGGTGAGGCCGGTCTGCACCGCATCGCGCAGGCGGTTCACCCAGCCCTTGTCGTGGGCAAACATGCGGATCGTTTCGAGCACGTCGGAATAGTCGGTGGCCCGCATGGCGTCGGAACCGTCGAGGAGTTCATCGACCTGCGCCCGCAATTGCTGGATCGCCGCATCGAGGCGCTTCAATTCGTCGGGAATGCTCTCGGCGATGAGGTTGTGGATCTCGACGCGCGGTTCATGCAGCACCACCTGGCCCAGTGCTATGCCTTCCGCCAGTGTCTCGAAGCGGAGATTGTGGCTGCGCATGTGGGCAACGTCGATTGCCACTTCACGCGCCACTTCCTGCAAGTCACCCGATGCGATGACTTCCGCCAGCACCATGGCGGTGGTTTGCAGCGCCTCTTCCTCTTCCTCGGAGTAATTGCGCTTGGTGCGGTTCTGGACGACGAGAACGCCGATCACCGCGCCACCGCGCATCACCGGCACGCCGAGGAAGGACTGGTAGATCTCTTCGCCGGTTTCCGGCAGGTACTTGAACGAGGGGTGATGCTGTGCGTCGGACAGGTTAAGGCCGATCGCCTGCTCGGCAATCACGCCCACAAGGCCCTCGCCGCTCTTCAGCTTCGACTTGTGGACCGCTTCCGCCTTCAGGCCCTCGGAGGCATAGAGTTCCAGCACGTTGCCGGGGCGCATCACATAGATCGAGCAGACTTCCGCCACCATGTTGGCGGCGATGATCATGACGATCCTGTCGAGTTTGACCTGCGCTGTCTCCGGCTCCGCCATCACTTCCCGGAGCCGTCTGAGGAGGACACGCGGGCCGAGTGTGGCACTGACCATGAGACGTGTCCTTTAGGGGCGCTTGTGCCGGTAACGCATGGCGCGGAGCACAAGCCCGAATCGCGGCCATACCACCGCCGCAGGCGTTGCTACGGCCTGGCAGACGGCGGGAGTGATCGCGCTTGTGCTGTTCATGGACTACTTCTTGTCCAATCCGTAGGCCTGATGCAAGGCCCGGACGGCAAGTTCCGTATAGGCCTCGTCGATCAGCACCGAGACCTTGATTTCCGAGGTGGTGATGGCCTGGATGTTGATGCCCTTGTCGGCCAGGGACTTGAACATCTTCGCGGCAACACCGGCGTGGCTGCGCATGCCGATGCCCACCACCGAAACCTTGGCCACGTCGGCGGAGTGGACAACCTCCTCGAAACCGACCTTGCTCTTCATGGCGGAGATCACCTCGATGGCCTTGCGCAGGTCCTTGCGGGCAAGCGTGAAGGTGATGTCGGTGAAGGCACCATCGGGCGAGAGGTTCTGCACGATCATGTCAACGCTGATGTCGGCTTCGGCGAGAGGACCGAAGATGGCGGCGGAAACGCCGGGCTGGTCCTTGACGCGGCGGATCGAGACCTTGGCCTCGTCGCGCGAATAGGCGATGCCGCTCACAACATGCTGTTCCACGATCTTGTCCTCATCGCAAACGATTGTTCCGGGGCCCGTTCCGTCGGGCTTGTTCTGGTTCGCTGAGTCGGGCGGCTCGAAGGACGAGCGCACCTGCAGCGGCACCTTGTATACCATGGCGAGTTCGACCGAGCGCGTTTGCAGCACCTTGGCACCGAGCGAAGCCTGTTCGAGCATTTCCTCATAGGAGATGCGGTCAAGCTTGCGTGCTGCGGTCACGATGCGCGGGTCGGCGGTATAGACGCCGTCCACGTCGGTGTAGATGTCGCAGGACGCTTCAAGCGCCGCGGCCACGGCCACAGCCGAGGTGTCGGAGCCGCCCCGGCCCAATGTGGAGACGCGCTTGTCCGGGCCAATGCCCTGGAAGCCGGTGATCACCGCCACCTGGCCCTGCTCCATGCGCTTCAGGATTTCGGCACCGTTGATGTTGGTCATGCGGGCCGCGCCATGAACGCCATCGGTTTCGATGGGGATCTGCCATCCTGCCCAGGAGCGTGCGGGAATGCCCATGTCCTGAAGCACGATGGCAAGCAGGCCCGCCGTGATCTGTTCGCCGGTCGAGACCACCGCGTCATATTCGCGGGCGTCGTGCACGGCAGCCGCCTGGCGGCACCATTCGACGAGCTGGTTGGTGGTGCCGGCCATGGCCGAAACAACCACGGCGACGTGATTGCCCGCCTTCACTTCCCGTTCTACATGGCGTGCGACATTGCGGATGCGGTCAATATCCGCAACCGACGTGCCCCCGAACTTCATCACCAAACGGCCCATGGGCCAAATCCCTCACATCTGGACGCTGCCTGAAATCCAATGCGATTTCGGCCCCCTATCAGCAGAAGCAGGGAATCCCCGGGCGCGTCGGGGCGTCTCATAGTGGACGCGACCGTGCGATGCAATATAACGGTCCTGAAATGGGCCTGAAAAGTTGGAGTAACGCAGGATGACAATCGATACAGCAGGAAATCCCGGCAGTTCAGCCCGCCACCAGCCCAGCCTGGACCCCGCCGAGGTCGAAAAGTTCTCCCGGATGGCCGCCGAATGGTGGAATCCCAAGGGAAAATTCGGGGTGCTGCATGTCTTCAACCCGGTCCGGCTCGATTACATCAAGGAACAGGTGACCGCCCGGCTGGGGCGCGACCCCCTGGTTCGCCAGCCCTTTGAGGGGCTTCGCTTTCTCGACATCGGCTGCGGCGGCGGGCTTCTTTGCGAGCCGATGGCGCGGCTCGGCGCAGAGGTGGTGGGGGTGGACCCCTCGGAAAAGAACATCAAGACGGCGGGCGTCCACGCCCAGGAAATGGGCCTGGCGATCGATTACCGGGTCGGCCTTGCGGAAGACCTGGCCCGCGCGGGCGAGACATTCGATGTCATCCTGAACATGGAGGTGATCGAGCATGTCGCCGATCCCGCAGCCTACATGCAGGCATGCGTATCCATGCTGAAGCCGAGCGGGCTGATGTTCGTCGCCACCATCAACCGTACGGGCAAGGCCTTCGCTCTCGCCATCGTGGGCGCGGAATATGTGCTGGGCTGGCTCCCGAAGGGCACCCACCAGTGGGAGAAGTTCATCACCCCCGGCGAGCTGAAGGGTTGGCTCGCGGCAAACGGCGCCGACGTGATGGATGAAAGCGGCGTCTCCTACCACCCTCTTGCAAACACCTGGCGGCGCTCGCGCGACATGGCCGTGAACTACATGGTTGTGGCGGAAAAGCGCCGCGCCAACTGACCGCCCGGAACTGACGCAGCGCCCTCGCGTTAGCCTTGCTCATGCCACCCGCATGGGAGGGTCTTGCCATGGCGAAACCAGCAACCGGGGCAAAGTCAGCAACCGGGGCGAAGCCCGGGCCGAAAACGGAATCGCGGATTTCAGGCCAGTCCAGCGATCGCAAGTCCATCACCGAACCGCCGGAGGAGCGGCCCAACATCTCGATCCTGCCCCGGCAGGACGAGCCGTTCCAGTCGCTCACCGATACACAGGGCGGAGGCGGCGGGCGGGACATGCGCCACCGGACGGAGCGCATGCAGCATGACGCTGCCGGCCACGATACGTCCGGCCACGCCGCCGCCATGGAACATGGCAATCCCTACCTCATGCTGCTCGCCATGGCTGTGCTCTCCTTCATCGCCATGTACGTCCTGATGTATGCGATGGTGGATCAGGGAGCCAATGTCTACAACAGCATCAATCAGGTCTACATGGCGGCGCTGATGGCGGCACCGATGGTGCTCATCGAATTGCTGCTGATGGGACGGATGTATCCCCGCCGCCGCACCAACATGGTGATCGGCGTCGTATCCATCCTCGCCATGGTGCTTTTCTGGTTTGCCATCCGCACCCAGGCAGGCGTGGGAAACGAGCAGTTCCTGCGCTCGATGATTCCCCACCATGCCGGTGCAGTGCTGATGTGCCGGGAAGCACCCCTCACCGACCAGCGGATCATGCAGTTGTGCCAGGAGATCATCGCCGGGCAGGAAAGGGAAATCGCCGAAATGAAAACCCTGCTGGCCGGGTCGCCGCCGCAATAGCGCTAGTTGCGTTCTTCCGGCAGGCGCGGCAGGGGGTGAACGTCAATCCCCTCCTCGATCAGGGCCTTGGCCTCGTCGTGGCTGGCATTGCCGTAGATGCCGCGCTCTTCGCTTTCGCCATAATGGATCTTGCGGGCTTCCTCGGCAAACCTGTCGCCCACGTTCTCGGCGTTCTCCTGAACGTGGCGGCGGATCTCGCGCACCATCTGCATCATCTGCTGCATGCGCGGATCGCTGGCTGCGGTGCTCACCATCGGCTGCGTGCCGGATTTCCGGTTGGACTTGGCTGCGAGGCGCGGCGCCATCAACTGCTTCTCGACCTTGTTGGAACCGCAGGTGGTGCATTCCACGAAGCCGCGTTTGGCCTGGGTCTCGAAAGCATCCGAATCCGAGAACCAGCCATCGAATTCGTGGCCCTTGTCGCAGATGAGGTCGTAGCGGATCATGGCCTTGACGTAGCAACCGCTCAGGCTGTTTTCAAGGTGAAGTCCCGCGCGTTGCGGAGTGCGGGAATGCGTTGCCGGGCCAGCGCCACCTCATGGGGATTGATGTCCGCCGTGATGACGCAAGGCTCGGTGCCCGCTTCCGCCACCACCTCGCCCCACGGCGTGATGGCAATGGAGTGGCCATAGGTGGACTTGCCGCCGTCATGGTCGCCACCCTGTGCCGCTGACAGCACGAAGCTTCCGGTTTCAATGGCGCGGGCCCGCAGCAGCACATGCCAATGGGCTTCCCCGGTCGGCACGGTGAAGGCCGCCGGATAGGTCAGGATGTCGGCACCGGCAGCGGCATAGGCATTGGCAAGGCGGGGGAAGCGCACATCATAACAGATGCACAGCCCGATCCTGGCTTCCGGCAACTGCACCATCACGGCCTGTTCGCCGGGTGCATATGTTGCGGACTCGCGATAGCTCTCGCCGTTGGGCAGGTCGATATCGAACAGGTGAATCTTGTCATAGCGGGCCATGATCCTGCCGTCGGGCGCGAACACGAGGCTGCGGTTGGCGATGCGGCCATCGGGCGCCTTCACCGCAACCGACCCGGCGTGCAGGTGAATGCCGAATTCCCTGGCAAGGCCGGAGAAGGTCGCCACCATCGGATCGTCGATTTCGCTCCTGACAATGGCGCGCAGGCGCTCCTTGTCCGGCTCGAAGATATTGCTGACTTCCGGGGTGAGCACATAGCTGGCGCCGGTGGCGGCTGCCTCGCGCACCAGAGCCTCCGCCTCCTTCACGTTCCGGGAAGGCTCGCGGCTGGAGCGCATCTGGACAAGGGCGACCTTCATCAGGACGCCAGGAGAGGATCGAGCTTGCCCGCCGCCTCAAGGGCGTGGAGGTCGTCACAGCCACCGATATGGGTGTTGCCGATGAAGATCTGCGGCACGGTGCGGCGACCGTTGGCGCGGCTGGTCATGGTCTGGCGCAGGGCCGGATCTGCGCTCACGTCGATCTCGGTGAAGTCTGCGTTCTTCTTGCGCAACAGCCCTTTCGCCATATGGCAATAAGGACAGAGCGGCGTGGTGTAGATGGTGATCTCAGGCATGGGTCCGGTCCGTCAGCCCTCAATATGTAACTGCGCCGGCGCCAGCACAAGGGCGAAGCTCAGGACATCCACGCGGGCTGCCCCCGCCGCCTTGAGCGTGGCGGCACAGGCCTCCACCGTCGCCCCCGTCGTCCTGACATCATCAACGAGCAGGACGGACCTGCCCGCAACCGCCGCCAGCCGCTCGGGCGGAACCAGGAAGGCACGGCGAACATTCCTGCGCCGCTCCTCTGCCGTGAGGCCGACCTGAGAACGGGTCGCGACCTGCCGCAGCAGGCAGTCATGCACCATGGGCTTGCCGGACAGGCGCGCCACATGCTGCGCCAGCACCGCCGCCTGGTTGAAACGCCGCTGCCACAGCCGCCGGCGGTGCAACGGCACGGGCATGATGCAATCACATTCGGCGATGAGCTTCCGTCCGGGGCCGAGCATCATGCGGGCCATGGCATGCCCGGCTTCCTGCGCATCATTGTACTTGAGACGGTGCACCAGATGCCGCGCCGTCTCGGTGAAGGCGACGGCTGCCCGCGCCCGGTCCCAGGGCGGCGGATCGGCGATGGCGGCAGGAGAAAGTGCGCCCTCGCCCTGATCATATTCGAAAGGCGTGCCGAGGACATCGCACACCGGCTCATCGATGAAGGTCAGCGTCTGCCAGCAGCAAAGGCACAGGCTTTCCCCCGCTGTGACATCGGCCCGGCACACCACGCATTTGGGCGGCGTCAGCCAGTTGACCAACCCTCGCCACAGCGCAGCGGCCACACGCCGCCCGCGCTGGCTGAAGGAAGGAATATCGGCTATCGGCTCATCCGTCATGGAAGGACCAAACCATATCTTCGATCGGGCTGTCCACGCTGCCCGGATCCTGAATGCAACGGGCGAGGCCACGGCCCTGCTCGACCGTCACATTGCGCAGGAACTGGCGGAGCGCATGGCCGTGATCAACCGCAGCTTCGCCGACACGGTGCTTGTCGCGGCGCACCCGTCAGCCGCCCTTCAGAGTCTGGATGAAGGGGGAAAATGCTTGAAAATCAGGACGCTGCCACCCGCTCCTGACGACAGCCTGAACCTTGCCGAGAACAGCACCGACTGCATCATCAGCCTTCTCGACCTGCAAACCGTGAACGATGTGCCGGGATACCTCGCCCAGGTCGCGCGTGCGCTCCGGCCCGATGGCCTTGCGCTGCTGGCCTTCTTCGCCGGTGACACCTTGCGCGAGTTGCGCGAGACATGGCTTCAGGCCGAAAGCGAACTCCTGCCCGGTGTCTCGCCCCGCGTGGCCCCCATGATCGACTTGCGGGAGTCGGGCGGCCTGTTGCAGCGGGCGGGGCTTGCGCTTCCCGTTGCCGACATGGACCGGGTGACGCTGCGCTACGACAACGCGCTTGTCCTGATGTCGGAGGTGAAGGCTTCCGGCTTTTCCAACCCGCTTGCCGGGCGCAGCCGGGCGCTCACCTCGCGGCGCATGTTGCAGCGGGTGGCGGAACTCTATGCCGAGAAACATTCCGATCCCGATGGCCGCGTGCGCGTGACGCTCGACATCGCGTGGGCCATGGCGTGGAAGCCCCATCCCTCGCAGCAGCAGCCCCTGAAGCCGGGTTCGGCGAAGATGCGCCTGGCAGACGCGTTGCGCATCGCCGACGACGAGAAGAAGGATTAGGCGGCGCGACGGCCCTTGGCCGGGCGCGGCGCACCACGGCGGCCCTGCTGCTGCGGCGTCACCTTGTCGTCGAACAGCTCGGCCAGTTTTTCCGTCATGGCGCCGCCCAGTTCTTCCGCATCGACGATGGTGACGGCGCGCTTGTAGTAACGGGTCACGTCGTGGCCGATGCCGATGGCGATCAGCTCAACCGGGGAACGGCCCTCGATGTCGGTGATCACCTGCCGGAGGTGGCGTTCCAGATAATTGCCGGAGTTGACCGAAAGGGTGGAGTCATCGACGGGCGCACCGTCCGAAATCACCATCAGGATACGGCGCTGTTCGGGGCGGCCCAGCAGGCGGTTGTGCGCCCAGATCAGGGCCTCGCCGTCGATGTTCTCCTTCAGCAGGCCCTCCCGCATCATCAGGCCGAGGTTGCGGCGGGCACGGCGCCACGGTTCATCCGCCGCCTTGTAGATGATGTGGCGGAGATCGTTGAGACGGCCGGGATTGGCAGGCTTGCCGCCCCCCAGCCACTTCTCGCGTGACTGTCCGCCCTTCCAGGCGCGGGTGGTGAAGCCCAGGATTTCCGTCTTCACCCCGCAGCGTTCCAGCGTGCGGGCAAGGATATCGGCGCAGGTTGCGGCAACGGTGATCGGACGGCCGCGCATGGAACCGGAATTGTCGAGCAGAAGCGTGACCACGGTATCGCGGAACTTGGTATCCTTCTCGATCTTGAAGGAGAGCGGATGCATGGGGTCGATGATGACGCGCATCAGCTTCGCGGTGTCGAGCATTCCCTCTTCGAGGTCGAAATCCCACGAGCGGTTCTGCTGCGCCATGAGGCGGCGCTGCAGCCGGTTTGCGAGACGGGCCACCACGCCCTGCAGATTGGCAAGCTGCTTGTCGAGATAGGCGCGCAGCCGCGTCAGCTCCTCGGCATCGCACAGGTCTTCGGCCTCCACGATCTCGTCAAAGCTGTTGCAGTAGACCTTGTAGAAATCCTCGTTGGTGTTGGAGGAGAAGGGAAGCTGCGGACGGAACGGCTCCTCGCCGTCGGCGTTCTCGTCAGCCGTGTCGTCATCCGGCTGCTCGTCGGTCTCGACCGACTGGGACTCCATCTCGGCGGATTCGCTTTCGCCCTCGGCCTGCTCCATCTGCTCGGCCTGGGTTTCGCTTTCCTGCTCCTGACCTTCCGGCGTTTCGTTGCGCTCGCCCGGATCTTCCTCGGCTTCCTGCTCTTCGTTGTCGTCGCCCTGGTCCGGGTCTTCGCCCAGCTCGTCGGCCATGTCGAGTGCGGAAATCAGGTCGCGCGACAGCCGGGCAAATGCCTGCTGGTCGTTCAGCGCATCCTTGAGGTGGTCGAGCTGGTCGTGGGCCTTTTCCTCGACCCATGGCCGCCACAGATCGACATAGGCCTTCACCGATGCCGGCGGGGCCTCGCCCGTGAGGCGCTCGCGCATGATCAGTCCCACCGCTTCTTCCAGCGGCGTGTCGCGACGGTTCGTCGAGCGGTTGATGACGGTGCGGCTGTAGCGGTCATCGAGCATCACGCCCAGGTTCTGCTTCACCCCCGGCATGGCATTGGCGCCGATGGCTTCCACCCGCGCCTGCTCCACCGCATCGAAGACGGCGCGGGCCGTCTTGCCCACCGGGCTGTAGCGGCTGTGTACCGTGTCGGCGTGGTGCGAAAGGCGGAGGGCGAAACTGTCGGCGAGGCCGCGGGTGATCGAAATGTCACGGGCCGTGGCGTTCTGGTTCACCTGCGGCAACCGCGCCTTGTGTCCGGTCAGCGACGGCTGCTCGTTGCCGAAACTCACGTTGAGTTCCGGGTCGAGTGCCATGGTCTTCATGGCCGTGCCGAGCACACCCTTGAAGCGTTCGGCGCGATCGTCCTTGCCCTGCGCCATGTCCCGTCAGTCTCAGGCGATGGCGAGGCGGGCTGCCGATTCCGGCAGCTCTTCGCCAAAGCAGCGCTGATAGAATTCCGCGATGATCGGCCGTTCCAGCTCGTCACACTTGTTGAGGAAGGTGAGGCGGAAGGACATGCCGATGTCGCCACCGAAGATTTCGGCGTTCTGCGCCCAGGTGATGACGGTGCGCGGGCTCATCACGGTGGAGACATCGCCCTGCATGAAGGCGTTGCGGGTCAGGTCTGCCACCCGCACCATGTTGGCCAGCGTCTTGCGTCCCTTTTCGGTGTCGTAAGACTTGCACTTTGCCAGCACGATGCCGACCTCCTGCACATGCGGCAGGTAGTTGAGCACGGTGACCACGGACCAGCGGTCCATCTGCGCCTGGTTGATCTGCTGGGTGCCGTGATAGAGGCCGGTGGTATCCCCGAGGCCGACGGTGTTCGCTGTGGCAAACAGGCGGAAGGCCGGGTGAGGACGGATGACGCGGCTCTGGTCGAGCAGCGTGAGCTTGCCCGACGATTCGAGAATGCGCTGGATCACGAACATCACGTCGGGACGGCCCGCGTCATATTCGTCGAACACGAGGGCAACGTTGTGCTGATAGGCCCAGGGCAGGATGCCTTCGCGGAATTCCGTGACCTGCTTGCCTTCCTTGAGGACGATGGCGTCCTTGCCGATGAGGTCGATGCGGCTGATGTGGCTGTCGAGGTTGATGCGGATGCACGGCCAGTTGAGACGGGCCGCCACCTGCTCGATGTGGGTGGACTTGCCGGTTCCGTGATAGCCCGTCACCATGACGCGGCGGTTGTGGGCAAAGCCCGCAAGGATCGCCAGCGTGGTTTCCTTGTTGAAAAGGTAATCGGGGTCGAGATCGGGCACATGCTCGCTGGTGTCGCTGTAGGCGGGCACCATCATGTTCGATTCAAAGCCGAACACCTGCGAGACGGAAACCGTCTTGTCGGGGTTACCGGGCACGGCACCATTGCTATTCGCGGTCATCTAAAGCTCACTCAGTCACAGGGCTTATCGGGCGGTCACCCGGTTCAGGCCCAATTGCTACGTCCATTCAGGGAATGCAATGCCTTGTAGAGGCTTGGCGATGATCCGGCAAGTCAGCAGAAACCGCTGGCCCTAAGCGTATCGTATGCGTGGATCACGGCCTTGAGGGTATCCTCGTTGGCGCGGCTGCCGCCGTTGGCGTCGGGGTGGAGGCGCTTCACCAGCAGCTTGTACTTGGCCTTGGCATCTTCCGGCGTGGCATTTTCATCAAGGCCCAGGGTTTGCAGGGCCTGCAATTCGTTGCGCTTCAGGCCGCGGCCGAGCTTCTGCTCGGCGGGCTTGCGCTGGGCGCGGCCAAGGATTTCCAGCGGATCCTCGAAGCGCCGTGCGGTGCCACGGGTCGAGCCGGCACGGGCATGGGCATTTTGCCCCAGCTTCCACGTCGGCCGGTCGCCCAGTTGCGCGGCACGCTGGTAATCCGAGATGGATCCATCCGACATTCCGGCGAAATAGTTGTAGGTCTTGTTGTACTCCTGCACGTGCGCCGTGCAGTAGTTATGGTACTGGCCTTCCGCTCCACGGCCCTTGGGGGCCTTGTGGCGGGCAGGCTTTTCACAGCCCGGCCACTCGCACCTGGCCTCGGCCTTGGGCTCAGGCTTCGAGCCGCGCGGCGTGATCCTGATCTTGTCGAAGTATTTTGAATCGAGTTTCATGGATGGGATATACGCACTGTGAACATGATGGATGATGGAGCGCAGGCTTTTAGCCTATTCGGTGCGAAAAGGCGAAGCCTTTCCGGAAAAATCAGCTGACGCGCAGTCATCATCAGGTCGTGTCTGTCGAAAGGAAGTGTTAAGGTGCAAAACGCATTGGGCCCCGTCGGAAAACGCATGGCAGAAAAGCTTGAACAGGCCCTCTCGCCCTCGCTGCTGGAAGTGATCGACGAGAGCCACCACCATGCCGGACATTCCGGCAGCAGGCCGGATGGCGAGAGTCATTTCCGCATCCGCATTGCCGCCCCCGCCCTTGCCGGATTGAGCCGGGTCAACCAGCACCGCAAGGTGAACGAGATTCTCGCCGAAGAGCTGAGGGAGCGCGTGCACGCCCTTGCCATCGAGATCGAGAAGACCTCCTAGCCGGAAGTTTCCTCGCTGCCGGTTTCGGGCTTGTCGAGTTTCGTCACCTTGATCGAAGTCAGTTGCTGGCGCTTCTTCTTCATGATCTCGAAGCGGAAGCCATGGAAGCTGAAGGTCTGGCCGACAGCCGGGATCATGCGGGCTTCATGGATCACGAGACCCGCCAGCGTGGTGGCTTCATCATCGGGAAGCTCCCATTCGAAGGCGCGGTTGAGGTCGCGCAGCGGCAGGGCGCCATCGACAAGCAGCGAGCCGTCCTTGCCCTTGCGCACCCCGGTGGCCACCGCATCGAACTCGTCCTTGATGTCACCGACGATCTCCTCGATGATGTCCTCAAGCGTTACGAGCCCCTGCACCTCGCCATACTCGTCGACCACGATGGCAAAATGCGTCTTGCGGCGAAGGAAGGCATTGAGCTGGTCTTCCAGCGGCCTGGTATCGGGCACGAACCACGGGTCCGACATCACGTCGTCGAGATTGACCTTGGCGTGGTCGCCTTCCGCCTTCTGCAACTCCGCGAACAGCGCCTTGGCGTGAAGCACGCCGATGATGTTGTCGGGCTTGTCCTTCCAGACCGGCAGGCGCGTGTGGCCGGACCTGATCACCTCGGCAACGATCGCCTTCAGCGGTTCGGCAGCATCCAGTGTCACCATCTTGGTGCGGTGGATCATGACATCCATCACCTCGAGATCCTTGAGGTCGAGAATGCCGCCCAGCATGTCCTTGTCGGTCTTCACCAGGGTTTCGTCCTTGTGGTGAAGGTCGATGGCGCCGCGCAATTCGTCATGGGCCGAAAGGATGTTCTTGCTCTCGTCCACATTGGCACCCAGCATCTTGAGGGTGAACTTCACGATCACCTCGACCGAGATCACGATCGGGCCGAGAACGGCAGAGATGAAGCGCATGAGCGGCGCCACGAAGATGGCGGTGCGCTCCGGATAGGTGATGGCATAGGTCTTGGGCATCACCTCGGCGAAGATCAGGATGATCACAGTCATGACGCCGGAGGCAATGACGGCGCCGCTGTCGCCGAACACCTTGATGAGCGCCGCCGTCGCGACGGCAGACGAGGTGATGTTGGCGAGGTTGTTGCCGAGCAGCAGCGCGCCGATGAGGCGTTCCGGTGCCTCCATCAGCGCCAGCGCGGTCCGGGCCCTCCTGCTGCCCCGCTTTTCAAGCTCGTTCAGCCGGGCGCGGGAGGCTGCGGTGAGTCCCGTTTCCGCGCCCGAAAAGAAGGCCGCAATGATGATCAGGACAAAGATGGAGATAAGGGCATAACCTATGTCACCACTCATGGACGGTTCTTATCCTCTTCAAGAAAGGCAAGGACATCGGCATCCGGCACGTCCTTCGCGATGAAGGCCTCGCCGATGCCGCGCACCAGGATGAAGGTCAGCTTGCCGGCAACCGCCTTCTTGTCCTGGCGCATGAGGTCGAGAAGGCCGATTGGTGGGGGAAGGTCCCCCGGAATGTCCCGCGTGTGGACGGGCAGCCCCGCAGCCCTGAGGTGCCCGGCGACACGGGTTGCAAGCTGGGGCGCACAGAGGCCGAGGCGTTCGGAGAAGCGGAAGGCCTGCACCATGCCGATGGCAACCGACTCGCCGTGCAGCAGGCGTTGCGAATAGCCTGTCGCGGCCTCCAGGGCATGGCCGAAGGTGTGGCCGAGATTGAGAAGCGCACGCACGCCCGTCTCGGTTTCGTCCTCCGCGACAATGCGGGCCTTGGCGCGGCAGCTCACGGCCACCGCTTCCGCGATGGCGGCAAGGTCGCCTGCAAGGATCCTGCCGAGATTGCCGTCGAGCCAGTCGAAAAATCCGCGGTCTCCGAGAAGGCCGTACTTCGCCACTTCCGCATAGCCTGCCGCAAGCTCGCGCCGGGGCAGGGTCTTGAGCAGGCCGAGGTCGGCCAGCACCAGTTGCGGCTGGTGGAAGGCGCCGATCAGGTTCTTGCCGTGAGGCGAATTGATTCCGGTCTTTCCGCCCACGGATGAATCGACCTGGGCCAGCAGCGATGTCGGGATCTGGATGAAGTTCACGCCACGGCGCAGGATCGCCGCCGCAAAGCCCGCAAGATCGCCGATGACGCCGCCGCCGAAGGCGATGATGGTGTCGCGCCGTTCCACGCCCGCCGCCAGGAGCTTGTCGCAAAGCTCTGCCAGCGTTCCGAAGCCCTTGCTCTTCTCGCCGGGCGGGAGGACGATCGCATCGCTTGCGACACCTGCTCCTGAAAGTGCCGCCTGCAAGGCCGCGAGATGGTTGCGTGCCACGTTTTCATCGGTCACGATCACCGTGTGCGGGCGCTTCAGGTGCGGCTTCACAAGCTCGCCCGCGCGGGCCAGCAGGCCATCGCCGATGAGAATGTCATAGGACCGGTCGCCCAGCGATACCGGAACGGTCTGGTGGTTTGTGCTCATGTCTCGTTGGAACCCGGCTGGACGCGATCCTGCGCGGCCTTGCGCGCAATGGCGCGGAGGACTTCGTTCACCATCTGCGCATGCTGCACGTCACGGCACTCCACGGTAATGTCGGCTTCGGCGTAAACGGGGTACCTGTCATCAATCAGCTTCCGCATGGTGGCTTCCGGGTCGGCGGTGCGCAGCAGCGGACGGTCGTTGCGCTTCATCACCCGCTTCATCAGCAGGTCGAGATCTGCCTTCAGCCACACGCTGATGCCGCCGTCCCTGATGCGGGCGCGGGTGTCCGGATTCATGTAGGCACCGCCGCCGGTCGCCAGCACCTGCTCGCCGTTTTCCATGAGACGGGCAATCACCTTGCGCTCGCCGTCGCGGAAATAGGCTTCGCCGTGCTCGGCGAAGATGTCGGCGATGGACTTGCCCGCCGCGGCTTCGATCTCGTGATCGGCATCGACGAAGCTCAGCCCCATCTTGTCGGCCAGCCTGCGCCCGATGCTGGTCTTGCCCGCACCCATCAGCCCCACAAGCACGATGGGCCGCCCGCCAAGGTATTTCTTTGCGGTTTCAAGGTCCCTGCTGGTTGAACGCTTTGCCATTCTGGCCCGGCTCATAGCGCATCATACCGGGGATTGCATGGATTTTGCGAGGCGGGGGTGAACGGCACTTTTCAGGTGCAGGAGGGGTGCGACTCTGGCAAAAGCGGCGCCGGGGACGCTGATCGTCCCGGAACCTGGCCGCTCTTCACGTGATTCCCGATTTTCTCAAGTTCATCCTCATCATCGCCGCGCTGGCCGGGGCCGTTTACGGCGGTGCCCTGGCGCTTGCCACCTTTCCGCCCGAGCAATCCGACGTGATCCGGCCGCTTCCCCATGAAAAGCTCAGGGCAGACTGAGCGTCCGCCCCTTCCGGCGCTGGTCAGCCGCTTCCTCGAAATGATGGCGGCAGAGCGGGGCGCCGCCCGCAACTCCATTGCTGCCTATGGCCGCGACCTTGCCGACTATGTTTCGGCCCTTGCCCGTTCCGGCTCCACGCCGCAGACGGCCTCCACCGACCATATCCGCAGTTACCTCGCAGGGATCGAGGCCGAAGGACTGTCCCGCCGCACCGCCGCGCGACGGCTGTCCGCCATCCGCCAGTTCCACGCCTTCCTCCAGAGCGAAGGGTTCACCGGCCATGATCCGGCCCAGATCGTGGAAAGCCCGAAGCAGCAGCGCGTCCTGCCGGAGGTGCTGTCGGCGGACGAGATCAGCGCAATCGTCAGGACGGCGGCAGGGGAGGCTGAGGCGGCGGAAGGCAAGCAGGCCTTCAAGGCGTGGCGGCTCCATGCCCTCGTCAGCCTTCTGGCCGCAACCGGCCTTCGCGTGTCGGAACTGCTTGGCCTCAGCCGCCGCCAGCTTGCCGCCGAACAGGAGTTCCTCACCGTCAGGGGCAAGGGCGGACGCGAGCGCATGGTCCCGGTCTCGCCTGATGCGCGTGAGGTGTTGAACCGATATCTCGGCTTCCTCGCAACGCGCGGGGAGCAGTCGAAGGCGGCATTCCCGTCGCATGGCAAGTCAGGGATGCTGTCGCGCCAGCATTTCGCGCTGGAACTGAAGGCGCTTGCGGCCCGGGCGGGCATTGCCGCCGACCGGATTTCACCCCACGTCCTGCGGCACGGCTTTGCCACGCGGCTGCTCGACCACGGTGCAGACCTTCGCGCCGTGCAGCAAATGCTGGGACACGCTGATATTTCCACCACACAGGTCTATACTCATGTCCAGGCTTCGAGGTTGACGAGAGCGGTCGAGGATTTTCACCCCCTGGCACGCGGAAAAGGGCAAGCGAAGACACGTTGACAATATGCGGCCACCCCGCCAGTAACATCGCGACAGACAGGTTCAGAGGTTGATCTTGAAGGCATTTCTCGATTTCGAGGCCCCCGTTGCCGAGCTTGAAGGCAAAATCGCGGAACTGCGGGCCTTGGCCCAGGGCGATGCCTCCATGTCGATTGCCGACGAGGTGAAGTCTCTCGAAAAGAAAGCCTCAAAGAACCTTGCCGATATCTATGCCGCGCTTGAGCCGTGGCAGAAGTCGCAGGTTGCCCGTCATCCTGAGCGGCCCCATGCGCTCGACTACATCCGGACACTCATCACCGATTTCGTGCCGCTGGCGGGCGACCGCAAGTTTGCCGAGGACGAGGCCATTGTGGGCGGCCTTGGTCGCTTCCGGGGCCGGGCGTGCGTGGTGATCGGCCAGGAAAAGGGGAATGACACCCAAAGCCGCCTGCGCCACAACTGGGGCATGGCCAAGCCAGAGGGGTATCGCAAGGCGGTGCGCCTGATGGAAATGGCAGACCGTTTCGGCATTCCCGTGATCACCCTCGTGGATACGTCGGGGGCCTACCCCGGCGTTGATGCCGAGGAGCGCGGCCAGGCGGAAGCCATTGCCCGCTCCACCGACTGCTGCCTCTCGCTCGGCGTGCCGCTCATTTCGCTGGTGATCGGCGAGGGCGGCTCCGGTGGTGCCATCGCCATTGCCACGGGCAATTCCGTGCTGATGCTTGAACACGCCATCTACAGCGTGATTTCGCCGGAAGGCGCGGCCTCGATCCTGTGGCGCGATGCCGGACGGGCCAAGGATGCTGCCGCCGCACTCAAGATCACGGCGCAGGACCTGAAGAAGCTTGGGGTGATTGACGAGATCGTGCCCGAACCCCTGGGCGGCGCGCACCGCAACCCGGAGGCCGCGATTGCGGCAGGTGGCGATGCCATTGCGCGGGCCTTGCAGGCCCTTGAAGGCGTTTCCCCGGAAGTGCTGCGCACCCAGCGCCGCGAGAAATTCCTGGGGATCGGCCGCGGCCTTTAACTGTTGATGGCGCTGATGAGGTCTTCCATTTTCGTCTGGAAGGCCGAGGTCACATAATAAAATCCGGGAATGAGAGCGAGCGTCAGCGCACTTGCGATCACCACGTATTCAACGGCGGTGGCTCCGGATTGATCATCCAGAAATCGGTTCCAGGTTTCCTTTGACAACATGCCCTGCTCTCCCAGCGGCTGATCCCGCTTCATTACGGAAAAGCAATAATCATGAAGACCCTGAACCTTCGTTAAGCTGATGACTAAAATTTCATTTACGCCATCAGACACCGAGCACGAAGCTGGTGATAAACTCAAGCTGATCCGCGACGGCGGATGAAACATAATAGAAGCCGGGAATGAGCGCCGTGGTGAGGGCAGCCGCAATCACAACATATTCAACCGCTTGTGCACCTTCGATGTCAGACCAATAGGCTTTTAGCTGCTTTACAAAAGATGTGTTCACGATGTTTCCCCAGAGTTAGTCCCACGGCGGGAGTGTAATGCGAAACGGCTTCCCGTCTGGTTAACGAGCGGGGCCGCCACACCAAGAAGTTGAGTTTTGTCCCGAAGGGTTTGCAAATGATGAACTGGAATCCAGACCGCCCGAGCCGCCGGACCCTCCTGAAGGGGGTGGCGGCATTGACCGCAACCGCTGCCCTGCCGGGGCTGGCACGCGCCAAGGAGGCCCCTGCTCGGCTCAGGGTCGAGTCGCGCACGCTGGAGGTCAAGGGCAAGGCCGCAAAGGTCTATGGCATCCTCAACGCCGATGGTGGCCATGGCCTGAACAAGGTTTTCGATGGCCGCTTTGCCGCTTCCCTCAGCAACGGCATTTCCGAAGACACCATGGTGCACTGGCATGGCCTTGCCCCGCCCGTCGCCCAGGATGGCACGCCCATGCTGTCGGGGCCGCCCCTCAAGCCCGGCGAGACGGTGCAATATGATTTCCCCATTCGCGCCACCGGGACTCATTGGATGCACTCCCATGTCGGCCTCCAGGAGCAGCTCATGCTGGCTGCACCCCTCATCATCCGCGAAAGCGCCACGCCCCTGGTGGATGAGCAGGAACACGTCGTGATGCTGCATGACTTCACCTTCCGCTCGCCCCAGGAAATCCTCTCCGAGTTGCAGGGCGGCGGCGGCGCCCATGCCGCCCACGCATCGGGAGGGATGGGTCACGGCGCCATGGACCATGGAAGCATGGACCACGGAAACATGGACCACGGAAACATGCAGATGGGTGGCGGCGCCGCCTCGGCTGCCATGGTCAACGACATCATCTTCGATGCCTTCCTCGCCAATGACCGCACCCTCGACGACCCGGAAGTGGTGCAGGCCGAAAAGGGTGGCCTCTTCCGCCTTCGGGTGATCAACGCCTCGGCCGCAAGCAACATGTGGATCGATCTGGGTGAGCTGTCGGGTGAACTCATTGCGGTGGATGGGCAGTCCATCCATCCCCACCGCGCCAGCCGCTTTCCGGTTGCCATAGCCCAGCGGGCCGACATCCGCCTGCAATTGCCGAAGTCGAGCGGCGCCTGGCCGGTTCTGTTCAAGGCGGAAGGATCAACCGGGCAATCCGGCATCATCCTGCGGGCGGGCGATGGTGCCGTCAGCAGGCTCAGTGACCAGGGCGAGATGCAGCCCGCACTCGATCTTGCGATGGAAGCGCAGCTGCGCCCCATGGGCAAGACGCCGGACACAGCCGTCTCGCGCGTCGAAATGCTGATGCTGACCGGCGGCGGAAGCAATTACAAATGGGGTCTCAACGGCAAGTCATCCATGCACGATGTCCTGTTCAATGTGCGCGAGGGCGAACGCTACGAGGTGATGTTCCACAACATGACCACCATGGCCCACCCGATGCATCTGCACGGCCACTACTTCAAGGTCGTGGACATCAACGGCACGCGGATCGACGGCGCCATCCGCGATACGGTGCTCGTGCCGGTGAATGGAATGGTGACGATCCAGTTCGATGCCGACAATCCCGGCACATGGGCCTTCCACTGTCACCACATCTATCACATGAATGCCGGAATGATGGGTGCCATCGCCTACGCGAACGCCGCCTGAAGCCAGCGCAGGAGGGCGGCGGCGGTCGCGTCGGGATATTCGAGGGTGGGGAAATGCCCGCACTCGGCAAGCTCGACATAGCTTCCCTTCGGCACGGCCCCGGCGATACGGCGGCCATCGGCGGCGGGGCTGAACTGGTCATGCACCCCCCACAGGCAAAGCACCGGGCAGGCAATGCCGCCCAGCTCCGGCCAGCGGTCCACCCGGTGGGCCAGCGCATCCGACTGTCGCGCAAGGGCTTCCGCCCCCATGGCCCGGCCCATCTCGATGAAGGCCTGCCGGGTTTCCGGCCCTCGCGGCCCCGGCATGTGCGAAATCATGTTGCCCATCTCGGCAAGCACGTCCTCCATCTCGCCGCCGCGCAGGCGGGCGGAGCGGCGCAGGCCCGCCGCCTGATCGGCAACCGGACCCGGCCCCGCTCCGATGATCACCAGGCCATCAACCCGCTGCGGTGCGGCAAGCGTCACCTCCAGGGCCAGGCGTGCGCCCATGGAGGTGCCGAGGACGATGAAGCGATCCGGCGAGGCGGCAAGCAGCGCCGCCACCATCTTCTCGTAGCGGTCTTCGGTGGCCACGTGCACTCGCTCATCGACGTGAGCGGAAAGGGCCTCGGAAATGGGGGCGTAGAGGCCCGCGTCGCAGCCGAAGGCCGGAACCATGACCAGTGTTTTGCGCATGATGGGAGAACACCTCTATGTCTTGCGTGCGCGGCACTGTGCCGCCATAAACACCGGACGCGCAACCCTGCAATTGAGGTCACAGCAGCCCATGGCGAAATCCCTTGATGTCAAACTGAAGAAGATCACCTCCGGCAAGTATGCCCCCAGGGATTTCATTGTGGCCGATGCCAAGGATCCGGAAATGTCGGCGGGCATTTCCTCTCCCGGTCCCAAAGACCTCGGCGACGAGAGCAAGGGCTATCACACCGTCGGACACTTCCGTCAGTCCATCGTCGATGTGGTGAAGCAGGGCGTGGTCGATATCATGCTCGTCGCGGCCTCGTCGCTGGAAGCGGTTGCGGCCAAGGGGGTGTTCACCAAGTCACATGTGACGCCCGCCATTCGCGCCAACGACGCAACCGATATCTGGCGCGCCCGCCATTCCAGCTATGCCAGGGAATTTGCCCGGCCCTTCCGCACCGCCAACCTGGCGCTGTGCCGGAAGTTCTCCGACCTTGGCCTCTACTCGGTGACCTTCAACAACGATCTTTCCGCCGACTATGCCCACCTCGAAGCCTACAATGCCTTCCGGGCCGAGGCGACGAAGCTGAAGTTCCGCCACTTCCTCGAAGTGTTCAATCCCAATGCGCCGAAAAACCTGTCACCCGAACAGGTTCCGGCTTTCGTCAACGACAACATCCTCCGCTGCATTGCCGGCATGACCAAGGCCGAACGCCCCATCTTCCTCAAGATGCCCTTCAACGGGCGCAAGGCCATGGAAGAACTCGCCGCCTATGACACCGAACTGGTGGTGGGCGTGCTGGGCGGGTCCGGCGGCACCACGCGCGACTGTTTCGAACTCCTGCACCAGTCGGAAAAATCAGGCGCGCGCGTTTCGCTCTTTGGCCGCAAGATCAAGCTCGCCGAAAGCCCGCTGGACCTCCTTTCGCTCTTCCGCCCGGTGGTGGAGCGTGCCCTCACCCCTGAGGAAGCCGTCAGGAAGTACCACTCCATCCTGAAAGACAAGAAGCTCGCCCCGGTGCGCTCGCTTGAGGATGACCAGAAGATCACCGAGAGCGTTCTGGAAGGCTACCGGAAGTAATGCGCTCCGGCATCATCCTCGCAGGCACATCGGTCCTCGACATCGTTCACATGATCGAGCGCTGGCCTGACGAGGAGCAGATTGCCTTCATCCGGAACACCATCCATGCGCCCGGCGGCCCGCCCCACAATGCGGCCGCCGGACTTGTGAAACTGGGGGCGTCCTTCCCCGTCACCATGATCTGCCTTGTCGGCGATGACGCCGCCGGTGACACCTTCATCGCCAAGGCTGCCGAGCACGGCCTCGACACCCGGCACATTGTCCGCGTCCCCGGCGTGCCGACCGATTGCACGCTGGTGATGACCTCGATGGCAACAGGCCGACGCACCTTCTTCGTGCTGCCCGGCGTCAACGCCACCATGACGCCCGAACAGGTCATGCCGCCCCACGACCGGGCGAAGATCTTCTACATCGGCTCGCCCGTCATCTCCGTGTCGATGGATCAGTGCGACGGCTGGCGCACGGTTCTGAGGGCCGCCCGTGCCCAGGGCTACAAGACCGCGATGGAACTCTGCCCGGTGCCCGCCGAGGCACAGCGCGAGCGCACCCGCCCTTGCCTTCCGCTGCTCGACTACTTCGTGATCAACGACAGCGAGGCCGAAGCCGTGTCCGGCATGGCCGTCACGCGCGATGGCCGCCTTGATCGCAAGGCCGCCGAAAATGCCTGCCGGGCGCTTCTCGATCTCGGCGTCAATGATCTTGCCTGCGTGCATCACCCCGACGGGGCGGTTGCCGTGCGGAGGGACGGCGAGTGCCTGTTCGCAGCCTCGGTGAAGGTGCCGCAGGCCGAGATCGTGGGCACCGTGGGCGCAGGCGATGCCTTCTATGCTGGCATGCTCTACGGCCTGCACGAGGACTGGCCGCTGGCCAGATGCCTTGCCCTTGCCAATGCCTCGGCTGCCACATCGCTGCATTCGGCAACGACCTCCTCGTCCATTCGTCCGTGGGC
>JAEUMJ010000071.1 GCA_016792865.1 Hyphomicrobiales bacterium
CAATCGGGACGCTAGAACAGCATCATCTGTTCGCCCTTCTGAACCGGACGGTGGAACAGGTCGGTGCGCAGCTTCAGCCGTTCGGCATTGAGGCCAAGCCGTTGCGCGGTCATCTGAAAACGCCGGCCGATCATCCAGGCAATGGGGCCGGTGCCGGTCTGGCGGGTTCCGAAATTCGGGTCGTTCTCGCGACCGCCACGCACGTCCCTCACATGGCTCATGACCTTTGCGGCGCGGGCGGGGTGCTCGCGGGCCAGCCAGTCCTTGAAGATGTCCTTCACTTCGAAGGGCAGGCGCAACATGGTGTAGCCCGCTTCCGTGGCACCGGCATTGCGGGCCGCTTTCAGGATGTTCTCGATCTCGTGGTCGTTGAGGCCGGGAATGATCGGACCCATCATCACGACGGTGCGCACGCCCGCCCTTGCCAACGCTTCGATGGCTGCAAGACGCCGCGCCGGGGTGGAGGCGCGCGGTTCCATGCTGCGCGCGAGCTTCGGGTCCAGGGTCGTCACCGACAAGGCGACCTTGACCAGATCAAGCTCGGCCATCTGCTTCAGGAGGTCGAGATCGCGCGTCACATTTGCCGACTTGGTGACGATGCCGAAGGGATGGCGGAATTCCGCCAGCACCTCGATGACGCTGCGGGTGATGCGGAAGCCGCGCTCGATCGGCTGATAGGGATCGGTGTTGGCTCCAAGGGCAATCGTCGCCGGGGCATAGTTGGTCGCGGATAATTCCTCCCGGAGGAGCGCCGCCGCGTTCGGCTTGATGAAAAGCTTGCTTTCGAAGTCGAGGCCCGGCGAAAGCCCCATGTAGGCGTGGGCAGGGCGGGCGTAGCAGTAGATACAGCCATGCTCGCAGCCCCGGTAGGGGTTGATCGACCGGTCGAAGGAGATATCGGGCGACTGGTTGCGGGTGATGATCGCTTTCGGCGCTTCAGTGAAAATCTCGGTGCGGAGCTTCGGAATGTCGGCCAGCGAATCCCAGCCGTCATCCACCCAGTTTTCCGAATAGGTTTCAAAGCGTCCCGCCGGGTTGATGGCCGCACCCCGGCCACGCTCCAGTTGTGGCAACCGGGCGAGCTTCCCCGTTCCGAGCGCATCGGGCGCAAGGCCGGAGGAGGGGCGCATGTTCATCAGGGTGGGCATGGCGAAGAAGCTAATCTGTCCCCGTGAACAAATCAAGAACAATCTTGCCGAAGCGTTGAAATCCGGGCATGGCGCGGGCCTCCATGATGCAACCCCGCAACCTGCTGATCGCTCTCCTCCCGCCTCTCTTCTGGGGCGTGGGCTTCACCATTTCAAAGCCCGCAGCGGCCCAGTTCCAGCCGCTGTTCATGATGCTCATGGTCTACACCGTGATCGCCGTGATCATGCTGGTCACGCATCGCGAAATGCCCCGGACGCCCTGGCCCCGCATGGTCATCATCTCCGCCTTCTCGGTGACGATCCAGGGCGCCCTGATGTTTTCCGCTCTCGCCCATGTCGATGCCACGACGGCCAACCTTGTCCTGCAAACCCAGGTGCCGATCGCGATCCTGCTGGGGTGGCTCATTCTCGGCGAGGCGCTGGATGCCCGGAAGATCGTGGGCACGGCGATTGCGCTTGCGGGCGTTGGCATTGTCATCGGGCTTCCGCAGGAAAAGCCGCCGCTGCTGCCGGTGCTGGCCATCATCCTGGCCGGGGGCACCTGGGCCCTGGGTCAGGTGCTGGCGCGGCTGTGGTCACAGGACTCCGGCCTCATCGTCCTGAAAGGGAATGCGCTGTTCGGCGTTCCGCAATTGCTTGTGGCGACGCTCGTTCTTGAGCGCGACCAGTGGCAGTCGATCGTCACGGCAACACCGCTGGACTGGTTCTATCTCGCCTTCGTCTGCTTCATCGGTTTCTATGCGGCCTATGCGGCATGGTTCACGCTGCTGAAGCGGGTGCGCGTGGACGAAGCCACGCCGTTCGTGCTGCTGATGACGCCGATCGGTGTCGTCTCGGCGGTTGTCCTGCTCGGCGAGCAGCTGCATTGGCCGCAGGTGGTGGGCGGCATCATCCTGTTGCTGGGGCTTGCCATCGTGAGCGGCGTCCTTGCCCGCCGCATGCCGGCGCGATGAAGCGGCACTCCTTCAGGGTTGATCCGGCAACTTACCCTTTCTTCCGCTTCATGTGTTCATCGAGACGCGGCATGATCTCGATGAAGTTGCAGGGGTGATGGCGGTAGTCGAGCTGATGCACAAGGATTTCGTCCCATGCATCCTTGCAGGCACCGGGAGAACCGGGAAGGCAGAAAACATACTTTCCCTTCATCACTCCCGCCGTGGCGCGGGATTGGATCGTCGAGGTGTGTATCTTCTGGAACGAGACCATGTGGAAGACCACGCCGAAGCCTTCGATCTCCTTGTCGAACAGCGGGCGCACCGCTTCCACCGTCACGTCGCGGCCGGTGAGGCCGGTGCCGCCGGTGGTGATGATCACATCCACGTCCTTGCGCGCGGCGAGCTTGCGCAACTGCGCCCTGATCTGCCGCACCTCGTCCTTCACGATGGCGCGATGGGCAAGGATGTGACCCGCCGCAGTGATGCGGTCCGCAAGTGTCTGGCCTGATCTGTCTGTCTCCGTCGTGCGGGTGTCGGACACGGTGATGACGGCAATGTTGGCGGGCAGGAATTCGCGGGCCCCGCTGATCGTGTTCATGAAAGGGACTCCAGTCTGGCGCGGAAGGCCAGCAGGTCATGCCACGCAAGCTTCTTGAGGGCCGGGGACTTGAGCAGGGCTTCCGGATGGAAGGTGGACAGAAGCGGAATGTCACCGGCGGCCAGCCAGGAACCGCGCTGGCGCTGGATCGATTCCGCACCGCCTGCCAGCCATTGCCCGGCGAGACCACCAAAGGCGAGGATCAGTTGCGGCTTCATGAGCTGGATGGCGCGTTCGGCGAAGGGCAGGATCAGGCGGCACTCGTATTCAATCGGAGGGCGGTTGCCCGGTGGCCGCCACGGCAGGAAGCTGAGACAGGAAACAGGCGCGTTCATCGCCTCGCCCAGGCCGATTGCCGCCAGCATCCGTTCGAGCAGGGCGGCGTTCTTGTCGGCGAAGACCTTGCCCGCGCGATCCTCCTCGGAGCGGGGCCGGTCAGCAAGCACCAGCACGCGCGCGCCCGGCGTCTCCTCGGCAAAGCACAATTTGGAGGCGGTCCGGCGCAACGGATGCGCATCAAAGCGTTCAAGCGCGGCAACCAGATCGGCAAGGGACGTTGCAGCGCGGGCGGCGGCGTGAATCTCCTCGATGGATGCCTCGCCTTCCGCTGCCCGCCGCACAGGTGCCGGGCTGGACGGAGACGGGCTGGACGAAGACGGGCCCGCACTGGCGCCGGGGCGAGGCGTTGCGCGCGCCTGAACCGGAGCGGGTGCGGCTTGCGGCGGCTGCTCGGCAAAGCGGTTCACCGGCGTGTCCGACAGTGCTTCGTCAGCACCCATGTCCCGCAGCCACAGGAGCATGTGGGCGGCTTCGGCGGGGGACAGGGCGGCGGCGTTTGGACTTTCGCTCATGTCGCAATTGGGCGCTTGTTTGGCATTGGGCAAATCCTATAACAGGCGCGGAAGCGAACTCAAAATGCGAGGCCTATGGTGAGCGATATTCAACGGGAAGCAATGGAGTATGACGTTGTCATCGTGGGTGCCGGGCCTGCGGGACTTTCGGCCGCCATTCGCATCAAGCAGCTCTCTCCGGACACCAGCGTTTGCGTTCTTGAGAAGGGGTCGGAAGTCGGGGCGCATATCCTGTCGGGAGCCGTGATCGATCCGATTGCCCTCAATGAGCTGATCCCCGACTGGAAGGAAAAGGGCGCGCCCCTGAACACGCCCGTGAAGGAAGACCGCTTCTATGTGCTGGGCGAAGGCGGTGCGCTGCGCATGCCGAATGCGGCCATGCCGCCGCTCATGAGCAACCACGGCGCCTATGCCGTCTCGCTGGGCAATGTCTGCCGCTGGCTGGCGCAACAGGCGGAAGGTCTTGGCGTTGAAATCTATCCCGGCTTTGCCGCATCCGAGGTTCTCTATCGCGAGGATGGTTCGGTGCGCGGCGTCGTTGCAGGCGTGATGGGCATTGCCAAGGATGGCAGTCACAAGCCCGACTACCAGCCGGGCATGGAACTGACAGGCAAGTATGTGCTGATCGCGGAAGGCGTGCGCGGTTCGCTGGCAAAGGAAATCATTGCCAGATTCAACCTCTCGGAGGGCCGCGAACCGATGAAGTTCGGCCTCGGCATGAAGGAACTCTGGGAAGTGAAGCCGGAAAACCACAAGCAGGGCCAGGTCACGCACACGATGGGCTGGCCGCTCGGCTTCAAGACCGGTGGCGGCAGCTTCATGTACCACCTCGAAGACAATCTCGTATCCATCGGCTTCGTGGTTCACCTGAACTACGACAACCCCCACCTTTTCCCTTACATGGAATTCCAGCGTTTCAAGCATCACCCGTTGATCGCGCCGGTCCTGGAAGGTGGCCGCCGCATTGCCTATGGCGCCCGCGCCATTACCGAAGGTGGCCTGCAATCGGTGCCCCGGCTTTACTTCCCCGGCGGCGCTCTCATCGGCTGCTCGGCAGGTTTCGTGAACGTGCCGCGCATCAAGGGCACCCACAATGCCATGAAGACGGGCATGCTGGCGGCGGAAGCGATTGTTGCCGCGCTGGCCCAGGGCCGCGAGGCCGACGAGTTGACGGAGTATGAAGAGGCTTGGCGCAACTCGTGGGTCTATACGGACCTTGCGCGCGTCAAGAACGTGAAGCCCATGTGGTCGAAGCTCGGCCTTGTGGGCGGCGTGATGCTGGGCGCAGTGGACATGTGGATGCGGACCCTGTTCGGTTTCGGACTCGGCACATGGAAACATGGCAAGCCCGACTTCGCCACGCTCAAGAAGGCGTCGGAGGCAAAGCCGATCTCCTATCCGAAGCCCGATGGCGTGCTATCCTTCGACCGCCTGACCAACGTGGCCTTCTCGGCCACCAACCACGAGGAAGACCAGCTGGTCCACCTCAGGTTGCGTGACGGGTCGATTCCGGTGGACGTGAATCTTCCACTCTATGATGAACCTGCCCAGCGCTATTGCCCGGCGGGAGTCTATGAAGTGGTTCGCGAAGAGGGCCAGGCCCCCCGTTTCGTGATCAACCACCAGAACTGCGTGCACTGCAAAACCTGCGATATCAAGGATCCGGCCCAGAACATCAACTGGCAGGTTCCGCAGGGCGGCGAGGGTCCGAACTACCCCAATATGTAGCGTTTGAGGGTAGTTCTTCCCATATAAGTAGGATTAACGCTGTTCCCCAAGAAGCTGTAGCTTTAGGTTGAACACTAAAAATCAACCGACTTGAGCAATGAGTTGTTGAACTCTCTCGACTAACCCTGCGCTATTCAAAGGGGAGAAGTCATGGCACTTCAGCACTCATCTCTTGGTTCTAGCAAGGTCGGGCTCAAGCGCCTGATTTCGAGGTTCTGCAAGGATTCGAGCGCCACTGTGACGCAGATCTTTGCACTTTCCTCCATTCCGTTCTTCCTCGCGGCGGGCGCGGCCATCGACGGCGCGCGTATCAACGACGAGCACAGCAAGTTCATGGCGGCCATCGACACGGCAGTGATCGCCGTTGCCGCCGATGACCGCGCCGCAGTCCAGAGTCTCGAAGGCGAGGCGCTGGAAGCCCGCATGGCGGAACTGGAAGACCTTGCTGCGGAGTATGTGAAGAAGAATTACAATTCCAGCGGCGACATTGCGGTTGATCTCGAAATCACCGGGCAGAAGGTGAAGCTCGATGCTTCCTTCCAGTTCCCGACGACGATCATGTCGCTGGTCGGCATCGATGAAATCAACATGAATGCCAGCTCCACCGTCCAGAAGGCCATGCGCCCCATCGAACTGGTGATGGTGATGGATACCACCGGTTCCATGGCCAGCAGCGGCAAGATCGACGGCGCCAAGACGGCGGCCCACTCGCTGTTGAACACGCTTTATGGCGGCAGCCTCGGCTCGGAACCGCGCAGCGAATTCCTGCGCACCGCACTGGTGCCCTTCGCGGCGGCCGTACGCCTGGATACCGCCAGCCATGATTTCGATCTCAACTGGATCGATACGGCAGGTGCCAACTATCTCTCCAAGATCAACTTCGATGCCGCCTCCGCGCCTGCGGCGTGGAACAACTATTATGCCTGGGGCCGCCTGAAGCGGACCAGCACCGCCTTCCATACCTGGAATGGTTGCGTCGAAGCGCGTGCGCGCGGCACTGGCTCAACGGACTATCACAACAACGACGCCGCGCCGAGCACCGCCCAGCCCAACACGCTGTTCCCCGCCTATTTCGCTGTCGATACACCGAGCGAAGGCAGCTTTGGCTACAATTACATCTCCAAGGGCAGCCCCACGAGCGTGAACACCGAGTGTTATGGCCTGACCACGACGCAGTGCGACAGCACCTCGACCACCAATCGTCGCCTGAAGCAGGAAAACTATCGCAAGTACGACGGCCGCAACATCGGCGCTGAATCGACCGGCAGCAACGGCCCATGGTCCGGCTGCGCCGTCAGCAAGATCGTGCCGATGACCTATGACCGTGCCAAGGTGGAAGCGGGCATCGACCTGATGACTGCATCCGGCCCGACCAACATCGGCGAGGGTCTTGCCTGGGGCTGGCGCGCCATTTCGCCCACGCAGCCTTTCACGAAGGTGGAAGGGTCCGGCAGCCTGCCCAACACCACGATCTCGCCTTACGGCGACCCGCGCTGGCAGAAGGTCATCGTGCTCATGACCGACGGTGACAACGACCTCAGCCCCGGCAGCTATGGCTTCAACAACACCATCTATTCGGCCAACGGCCTTGCCGGCGAGTCCCTGACCTACAACCGCTTCGGAACGACGAACTCCAGCGAAGTTGAAACGGCCATGGACAACGACATGCTCTCGGTCTGCACCAAGGTGAAGGATGCGGGCATTGCGCTCTACGTCGCATCGTTCGGCAGCGGTGTCTCGACCGCGACCCGCACACGCCTGCAGTCCTGCTCGTCGGGCACGGGCTATTACCAGCACGCCAGCGCGCCTTCCGACCTGGCGGCCTTCTTCAACCACATCGGGCAGGACGTGATCAACAAGTCGATCTACGTGTCCAAGTAAGACACTTCACAATTTTGCCACAGAGAAGGGGCGGCACCTCACGGGTGCCGCCTTTTCTTTTGCTTGCGGTGCTCAAGGAAAACCCTCATTTTACGCAGCCATGATACGCCACCTGACTCGCTCGCTCCTGCTTTCTGCCGCCCTTGCCTGCTCCCTGTCATGGGCTGACACCTCGATTGCAGCCACGCCCTATCAAACATCGTTGTCGGGCAACTACCTCGCCAGCCGCACGGCGGGCCGGAACCGCGATACGGTGGAGGCGGCCGCCTTCCTTGTCGCCGCCCTGAAACAGGATCCCAAGAATCCGGTCCTCACCGAACGGCTGTTCCAGCTCCAGCTGGCGAACGGCAACACCGCCGACGCCGAGAAGCTTGCCGACAAGGTGCTGACCTTCAACAGCCAGCAGCGCATGGCGCGGCTGGTGCTGGGCCTGCGCGATTTCCGGCAGAAGAAATTCGAGGCAGCCCGCAAGAATTTTGCCGAGGCGGCCTATACGCCGGTGGGTGAACTGACCTCGGCCCTTCTGACGGCATGGACCTATGCCGGTGAAGGTTCGTTCCAGGCGGCCATGAAGGCGCTGGACAAGCTTGACCGCAACGACACCTTCGCAAACTTCAAGTCGCTCCACAGCGCCCTGATTGCCGACTACCTGAACAACACGTTGCGGGCGGAACCATCCTATCGCAAGGCCTATGCCGATGCCGGCACCAGCCTGCGGGTCACCCAGGCCTATGGGAACTACCTGCTGCGCACCGGCAAGAAGGCAGAGGCAGAAAAGGTCTACACCGCCTTCCTCGCCGGAGGAGACAGCAACGTGATGGTTGCCAAGGCGCTTGAAAACGCCAAGGCGGGGAAGGTGCCCGATCCCTTCATCGCCTCCGCCTCCGCCGGTGCGGCGGAAGCCATGTTCTCGCTTGCCGCGGCGATGAACGACGACCAGAGCATCGATGTGGCGCTTGTCTATGCGCAGCTTGCGCTTTCGCTGGATTCCGACCGGCCCGTGCTGCTGACGTTGCTGGGCGACATCCTCGCATCGAGCCAGCGCTATCAACAGGCAATCGACGTGTTCGAGCAGGTGCCGGTCACGTCCGAGTTGCGCACCAATGCCGACACCGAGATCGCCATCAACCTGCAACGCCTGAATCGTGACACCGATGCCGAGACGCGGATGCGCGCCATCCTTGGCCGGGAGCCGAAGAACATCGACACCTGGACGACGCTGGGCAACCTGCTCCGCAGCAACGAGAAGTATGCCGATGCAGTGAAAGCTTATGATCAGGCCATCGATCTTCTGAAGGCGGAAAACAGGGATGTGTGGACCGTTCATTACTATCGCGGCATTGCGCTGGAACGTTTGAAGAAATGGGACAAGGCAGAGGCCGATTTCCGCACGGCGCTTGCACTCTCGCCCAACGAGCCTTCGGTGCTCAACTATCTCGGCTATTCGCTGATCGACATGAACATGAAGCTCGATGAAGCGATCGGCATGGTGAAGAAGGCCGTCGAGCTGCGCCCCAATGACGGCTATATCGTCGATAGCCTGGGCTGGGCCTACTACCAGATGCGCGACTATGATGAGGCCGTGACCCATCTTGAACGCGCGGTGGACCTGAAGCCCGGAGATCCCATCATCTCCGAACATCTCGGCGATGCCTATTGGCGTGTCGGACGCCGGCTTGAAGCGCGTTTCCAGTGGCAGCACGCCAAGGACAACGGCCCACAGCCGGACGACCTGAAGCGCATCGAAGGAAAGCTGAGGGATGGCCTTCCCGCCGAAGCCCCGCCGGTGAAGCCCGCTGACAACAGCCCGCAGCAACCTTCGAACGGCTGATGTCTGACGCAATTGTCGAGATGGCCAGAGCCAAGGTGAACCTGGCGCTGCATGTGCTTGGGCGCAGGGCAGACGGCTATCACCAACTGGATTCGGCAGTTGCCTTTGCAGGGGCAGGGGATGTCCTCACGGTGGAGGGGGCAGAAGGCGAAGGGGTTACGCTCTCCGTAAGCGGTCCCTTTGCGGCGCTTGTGCCAACCGGAGCGGACAATCTTGTCTGCAAGGCCCATGGCCTTCTTGCGCAGCATGTGGCGTTGCCGGGAGTCAGGGTCCACCTCGAAAAGAACCTGCCCGTGGCAGCAGGCATCGGCGGCGGTTCTGCCGATGCGGCCGCGGCCCTGCGGGCATTCATCCGCCTCGCACGGGCTTCGCCGCCTGAAACGCTGATCAGGGAGATTGCCCTGAAGCTCGGTGCGGATGTTCCGGTGTGCCTGCGGCAGGAAGCGTGCCGCATGCAGGGTGTGGGTGAAATACTGTCGCCCTTGCCGCGCCTTCCGGCGAAGGCCATCGTGCTCGTCAATCCGGGTGTGGCTTGCGAGACGGCAGCCGTCTTCGGTGCGCTGGGACTCGCGAAAGGCCAGTCGCACTTGCAGGCGATGGATGCCATGAACCCCGAAACGTGGCGCAACGACCTGACGGCTCCTGCAATCGTTGCGCAGCCCAGGATCGCCGATGTTCTTGCCGCGCTTGCCGGTCAGCAAGGGCTGGTGACAAGCCGCATGTCCGGTTCCGGTGCGACGTGCTTCGGCCTGGCCCACTCGCTTGCAGAGGCAGAGAAGATTGCCTCCGCGCTTCGTGCGCAACACCCGGCGTGGTGGGTGTCGGCGTCGCTGCTGTCGTGATCCGCCCTGCCTGGGGCGCGGTTCGCGGGCGCGGATTACCGCCCGCCCGGCGCTTCCACGATCAGGCCGGCGATGCGGCGGACAAGGGGCAGGACAAAAAGCACCGTCGGAAAGGCCACCATCCAGCTCAGGCCCCACGCCTTCAGCCAGCTTTGAAGCAGGTCCGGGGCGAGTCCGATTGCCCTTGCCGTTGCGACAAACGAGATGATGCAGGACATGAGGATCGAGAGCAGCAGTGGCATGACCACATGCATGGCCTTGGGAGGAAGTTTCTTCATTGTTGTTCCGGGAAGGTCAGTGTGAGCGGGCGATGCAGAAATCCACGGCTTCGAGCAATGCAGCCTTCCATTCGCTCTCGCCAAAGATCGCGAGCGCGTCCTTTGCCATCCCGCCATAGTGTCGGGCGCGGTCCAGGGTGTCGGCCAGCGTGCCGTGACGTTCCATCAGTTTCTGGGCGTAGATGAGATCGGCGTCGGTCTGGTTGCCTTCTTCCAGCGTGCGCTTCCAGAAGTTCCTCTCTTCGTTGCCGCCGCGGCGGAAGGCCAGAACCACCGGCAGCGTGATCTTGCGTTCGCGGAAGTCGTCGCCCACGCTCTTGCCGAGTTCTGCCTTGGTGCCGGAATAATCCAGCGCGTCATCGACAAGCTGGAAGGCGATGCCGAGATTGCGTCCATAGGCTTCGAGCGCCTCTTGCTCCGCACGCGGACGATTGGAGATGACGCCGCCCACGCGGGTGGCTGCCGAAAAGAGGGCGGCCGTCTTTGCGCCCACCACCTTGAGGTAAGAGTCTTCCGTGGTCGATGTATCCTGCGACACGGCAAGCTGGAGCACTTCGCCTTCCGCGATGATGCAGGCGGCATCGGAGAGGATGCGCAGGCATTCCAGCGATCCTGTTTCCACCATCATCTTGAACGCCTGTCCGAGAAGGTAGTCACCGACCAGCACGCTGGCCTGATTGCCCCAGATGACACGGGCGGCATCCTTGCCGCGGCGGGTGTCGCTTTCGTCCACCACATCATCGTGCAGCAGCGTGGCGGTGTGCATGAACTCGACCGACATGGCGAGCTTGATATGGTGAAGGCCGCGGTAGCCGCACATGCGGGCGGCCGCAACCGTGAGCATGGGCCGGATCCGCTTGCCGCCGGAATTGATCAGGTGCCCGGCGATTTCCGGGATCAGTTCCACATGGCTCTGGGCCTTCTCAAGAATGAGATCGTTAATCAGTCCCATGTCCTGGGCCGTCAGCTTCACCAGCGCGTCAAGCGTCGGCTGCGGACGGTCCGCGCCACCTTCGAATGGAATCACAACACCCATAGAAATCCCTCGTTTGCAGCCTTTTAGACTGCTTCCGGGCAATTGGCACCACAATTGTGACCCATTGCCGCTCTCTAAGCAATTGTATGCAAGGCAGAAATTCTGCGGTAACTTCTCGTTCACCAAGCCTCATTAACGTTCCGGGCCTATGCAACTCGCCGCCGAACCCACCATAGCGCCGACGCACGCCACCAATGCTGTGCCCGCCTCGCTCACGGAAGACGCCTTCCTGGGTGGCCGCTTGCGCGTTCTCCAGCCGGAGAAAGGTTACCGGGCCGGTATCGATGCCGTGTTCCTCGCGGCTGCCATTCCGGCAGCGGCTGGCGAGACAGTTTTCGAGGCAGGCATCGGTGTCGGTGTTGCCGCCCTCTGCCTCATTGCCCGCAACCCCGCCATTCATGTGACCGGCATCGAGGTGGCCGCCCGCTACGCCATGATGTGCGAAGAGAATGCCAAGCGGAACGGTTTCGCGCAGTTGCTGAAGGTCATTCATGGTGATGTGAAGGAGGCGATGCGGCGCGATCTTGCGCACATGCCCCAGCACGGCACCTTCGCCCATGCCTATGCCAACCCGCCCTATTTCGAGGAGGGCAAGGTCACGAATTCGCCGAGCCTCCTGAAGGCGCAGGCCCATGCCTTCGGGCCTGACGACCTCGACCTCTGGATCAAGGTGATGCACGCCATGGTCTCGCTGCGCGGCACCGTGACCCTCATCCACCGCGCCGACTCGCTGGGCAAGATCCTGCTGTCGATGGAAGACCGCTTCGGCGACATTCGCGTGGCTCCGCTCTATGCCCGCGAGGGCACGGCGGCCAGCCGCGTCATCGTGCAGGGCGTCAAGGGATCCAAGGCGCCGATGCAGCTCCTGCCGGGCCTTGTCCTGCACGGGGAAGGGCACGCCTTCACGGCAGACGCCGAAGCCGTGCTGCGGGAAGGCATGGCCTGGCGCCTGCGCTGACGGCTTGCCTTATCTGGCCGGGGTGCCCATATGGCCCCCATGCTGAAAACCCTTCTCAAGCTCGTTCCCGCGCGTTTGCGCAGATCCTATCCGGTTATCCATGTTGTCCGTCTGGACGGCCCGATCATGGCCGAACGGGGCTTGCGACCGACATTGTCGGCCAAGGCGCTTGAGCCGGTTCTGGCCAAGGCCTTCCGCAAGGGGATCGCAGGGGTGGCGCTGGCGATCAATTGCCCCGGCGGCTCACCGGTGCAATCCGCGCTCATTGCCTCGCGCATCCGTCAGCTTGCCGCCGAGAAAAACCTTCCGGTCTATGCCTTCTGCGAAGACGTGGCGGCGTCCGGGGGCTATTGGCTGGCCTGTGCCGCCGACGAGATCTTCGCCGACGAGAATTCGATCGTCGGCTCAATCGGTGTCATTTCCATGGGCTTCGGCTTTCCTGAGGCGATCAAGAAGCTCGGCGTGGAACGCCGCGTTCATACCGCGGGCGACAACAAGAGCCAGCTCGACCCCTTCCAGCCGGAAAAGCCGGAAGACGTGGAACGGCTTGAGACGCTGCTCAATGAAATGCACGCAAGCTTCAGGGCGCTGGTGAAGGATCGCCGGGGCGCCAGGCTGAAAGGTGACGAAAGCGAATTGTTCTCCGGCCTCTACTGGCGCGGAGAGAAGGCCGTGGGGCTGGGCCTCGTGGACGGCATCGGCCATCTTCACACCACCATGCGGATGAAACTCGGCGACAAGGTGCAGTTGAAGCCCATTGCTGCCGCCGGTGGCTGGGGCCTGCGCTGGCTGGGTGGCGGGCGGAGTTCGGGCGCCGGGCTTGCCGCGCTGCCGGATGCGGCACTGGAGGCGCTGGAAACGCGTGCATGGTGGTCACGTTTTGGCCTATAATGGCTGCAAGAGAAAGGCCCTTACCCGGAGTTGAACCATGCGTTTCGTCAAGTCACTGGTTGCCGCGGGCATCACCATGCTGGCGGGTTTCGCACTGAAGAAAATGGTCGGCGCCATTGAGAGCCAGGCCGAAGCGCAACGCGTGAAGCGCGAGGAAAAGCGCGACCCGACCGAGTTCAAGCGCCTCAAGCAGGATCCGGTCACGGGCGTCTATTACGCGGAAGACTGAGCCTCCCATGGGCAAGGACGAAACGGACGGCTGGCTTGAGCGGGTCTATCACGCCACGGATCGGGACAGCCTTCGCGCCATGTATGATTCCTGGGCCGAAACCTACGACGCTGACCTGCAACAGGTGGGTTATCTCCACGTTCCCGTGATCACCGGACTTGTGGCGCTGCACATGCCTTCGCGCGAGGCCGCCATCCTTGATGCGGGCGTGGGCACCGGAAGCATCGGCAACGTGCTGGCGTTGCTCGGCTATAACAACCTCTCCGGCATCGACATGTCGGAAGGCATGCTGGAGAAGGCGCGGGCGCGGGGATGCTACAGCGATCTTCGCCAGGGGGTCTTGGGAGAGCCGCTCGATTTTCCCGATGGTGCCTTCGACGCCATTCTCTCCACCGGCACGTTCACCAATGGTCATGCTCCGGCATCCGCATTCCACGAACTGACGCGCATCCTGGAGCCGGGCGGCTTCCTGCTGTTCACGGTGGGAACCGTGATCTGGGAAGAGCAGGGATTCCGGACCGTGCTTGAAAACCTGGTGCGGGCAAGAAAACTGGTGGCGGTGGAAGCGACACCCATGTACCGGCCCATGCCGTTCTCGCCGGCGGAGGGCGACTTCACCACCCGCGCCCACGTCTACAGGAAGGTCTGACCCCGCAAGGCCCCGCCCTTGACCCTCCCGGCCCCGGCCTTTATGCGGCGCAGCATGGCACTCCATCCGACGAAATCCTTCCAGGACCTCATCCTCACGCTCCACCAGTACTGGGGTGAGCGTGGTTGCGTCATTCTCCAGCCCTACGACATGGAAGTCGGCGCCGGCACATTCCATCCCGCCACGACCCTGCGTTCGGTTGGACCGCGCCCGTGGAGTGCAGCCTACGTGCAGCCGTCGCGCCGTCCGAAGGATGGCCGTTACGGCGAGAACCCGAACCGGCTCCAGCACTACTACCAGTATCAGGTGATCATGAAGCCCTCGCCGCCGGACTTGCAGGAACTCTATCTCGGCTCGCTGGCGGCCATCGGCCTCGATCCTTCGCTGCACGATATCCGCTTCGTCGAGGACGATTGGGAAAGCCCGACGCTGGGGGCCTGGGGGCTTGGCTGGGAAGTGTGGTGCGATGGCATGGAAGTGTCGCAGTTCACCTACTTCCAGCAGGTGGGTGGCCTCGATTGCTCGCCGGTGTCCGGCGAACTCACATATGGTCTCGAACGTCTGGCCATGTATGTGCAGAACGTGAACAACGTCTATGACCTGAACTTCAATGGCCGCGCCGAGGGCGAAGGCCGCATTTCCTATGGCGATGTCTTCCTGCAGGCGGAACAGGAATATTCCCGCTACAACTTCGAGCACGCCGACACGGCGATCCTGCATCAGCACTTCATCGATGCGGAGAAGGAATGCCGTGCGCTTCTGGCGGCTGGAGACAAGGACGAGCGCCACGATCTCGCGCTTCCGGCCTATGACCAGTGCATCAAGGCCTCCCATACCTTCAATCTCCTTGACGCCCGCGGGGTGATCTCGGTGACCGAGCGGCAAGCCTATATCCTGCGCGTGCGCGAACTGGCGAAAGCCTGCTGCGAAGCCTGGAGCAAGACGGCGGGAGGGCGTGTGTGATGGCCGAGCTTCTTCTCGAACTCTTCTCCGAGGAAATTCCCGCCCGCCTGCAGGCCAAGGCCGCCGAAGACCTGAAGACGCTCATCACCAATGGACTGGTTGATGCCGGCCTCACCTATGAAGGTGCGCAAGCCCATGCCACGCCGCGCCGCCTCGTGCTTTCTGTCGAGGGCCTGAACACCAAGGCCGCCGATACGCGCGAGGAGCGCAAGGGCCCGCGCGTGGATGCACCGCAAGCGGCGATTGACGGATTCCTGAAATCCACAGGCCTATCACTCGACCAGCTTGGCACGCAGGACGACAAGAAAGGCCAGTTCTACGTGGCCGTGATCAGGAAAGAGGGCCGCGCCGCAACCGAAATCATTGCCGCACTGGTGCCCGATGTGATCCGCCGGTTCCCGTGGGGCAAGCCCATGCGCTGGGGCGCGGGAACGCTCCGCTGGGTGCGCCCCCTGCACAGCATCATCTGCACCTTCGACGGTGAGCCTGTGGCCTTCGATGTGGATGGCATTCGCAGCGGCAACAGCACGCGCGGGCATCGCTTCATGTCGAAAGGGACACTTTCCGTTCGCCGTTTCGAAGACTATTCCGACAAGCTCCACAAGGCCCATGTGATCGTTGACGCCCATGCCCGCGCCGACACGATCCTGCACGATGCCCGCACCCTTGCCATGGCGCAGGGAATGGAACTGATCGAAGACGAGGGGCTGCTGCGCGAAGTGGCCGGTCTTGTGGAATGGCCGGTCGTGCTGATGGGTGAGTTTGATCCGGCGTTCCTCGACGTGCCACCGGAAGTGATCATCACCACCATCAAGAACAACCAGAAGTGCTTCTGCCTCCGCGAGGCCAAGACGGGCAAGCTGGCCAACCGCTACCTGCTGGTCTCGAACATCATTGCGAAGGATGGCGGCAAGGAAATTATCCGCGGCAACAACAAGGTGATCGCGGCGCGTCTTTCGGACGCCAAGTTCTTCTGGGACCAGGACCGGAAGGTGAAGCTGGAGGCGCTGCTGCCCAAGCTCGAAAACGTGACTTTCCATGCTGCCCTGGGTTCGCAAGGGCAACGCATCGCGCGCCTGGAAGGCTGGGCGAACGACATTGCCCGCGCCTGCCGCGCCGACAAGGCGATGGCGCAGGCGGCGGCCCGTCTTGCGAAGGCCGATCTCAAGACCGGCGTTGTAGAGGAGTTTCCCGAACTGCAAGGGCTGATGGGCAAGTACTACGCCTTGCTCGAAGGCCAGCCGGAGCAGGTGGCGCAGGCCATTCAGGATCACTACAAGCCGCAAGGCCCATCCGATCGTGTTCCCTCCGAGCCGGTCGCCATGACGGTGGCGCTTGCCGAGAAATTCGATACGCTTGTCGGCTTCTGGGCGATCGATGAAAAGCCAACAGGGTCGAAGGATCCGTTTGCGCTGCGCCGGGCCGCACTGGGCGTCATCCGCATCGTGCTTGAAAACAATCTTCGCATGCCGGTGAAGGAACTGGCGAAGAAGGGCCTGCAACTCTACCAGAACCAGCATGGCGCGGGCTTCGGCAAGGATTTCTCCGCTGACGACCTGCTCTCGTTCTTCGCCGACCGCCTGAAGGTCTACCTGAAGGATCAGGGGGCACGGCATGACCTCATCGATGCGGTGTTCGGGCTTGGCGGCCAGGATGACCTGCTGATGGTGGTGAAGCGCGTCGAGGCGCTGTCGAAGTTCCTCGAAACCGATGACGGCAGGAACCTGCTTGCGGGCGTGAAGCGCGCTGCCAACATCCTCAGGATCGAAGAAAAGAAGGACAACACCACCTATTCGGGTGATGTCCATCCGGGCCAGCTCATCAAGGGCGAAGAGAAGGCGCTGCATTCGGCAATCACGGCATCTTCGGCGCAGGCCCGCAAGGCCGTGGAGCACGAGGATTTCGAGGCCGCAATGAAGGCGATTGCCAAGCTGCGTGCCCCGGTCGATGACTTCTTTGAAGGCGTGACGGTGAACGACAAGGACCAGACCTTCCGCACCAACCGCCTGCGGCTGCTGAACCGCATCCGTGAGGCGTGTTCGGAAGTGGCTGATTTCTCTCGCATCGAGGGCTGATCCGCTCCCGCGAGCAGGACAATCGATACTCCTGTGGAACGGGGCAGTTCTGCCGCGCTGGACCTACGGCGGCGGGAGTGTCCGTGATATGGGGCAGTGATGAAGCACGCTCCTGACTCGTCCTATTCGTGGTTCCGCATGGCGGTTTCCCTCGCGCTTGCCACCATCGGTGGCATCGGCCTGTGGGCGGCGGTGATCACGCTGCCTGTCATCCAGAAGGAATTCGGCATCGACCGGGCCGGGGCGTCCTTCCCCTATACCATGACGATGGTGGGCTTTGCCCTCGGCGGCGTTCTCATGGGCCGCCTGGCCGACCGTTTCGGCATCATGGTGCCGATGTTCATCGGCACGATCTTCCTTGGCATCGGCTTCATCGCCTGTGCCTATGCGCCCAGCTACTGGACCTTCGTTGCGGCCCAGGCCGGCATCATCGGTCTTTTTGGCGTGGCGACGACCTTCGGGCCACTGGTCGCCGACATCTCGCTCTGGTTCCAGAAGCGCCGCGGCATTGCCGTCGCCATCGTGGCGAGCGGCAATTACCTGGCGGGCACCATCTGGCCACCT
>JAEUMJ010000089.1 GCA_016792865.1 Hyphomicrobiales bacterium
CTGAAGATGGACCCGGCCGAATTCCGCCGGAAGAACTTCATCACCCAGTTCCCGCACCAGACCCCGGTGATCATGTGCTACGACGCGGGCGACTATGCCGCTTCGCTCGACAAGGCGCTGGAGATGTCCGACTACAAGGGCTTCCCGGAACGCAAGGCGGCCTCCGCCAAGAAGGGCAAGCTGCGCGGCATCGGCCTCTCGGCCTATATCGAAGCCTGCGGCATTGCGCCGTCGGCGGCGATCGGTTCGCTGGGTGCAGGTGTCGGCCTCTGGGAATCCGCCGAGGTCCGCGTGAATCCGGTCGGCACCGTGGAAATCCTCACCGGTTCCCACAGCCACGGCCAGGGTCACGAAACCACCTTCGCGCAGCTTGTGTCCGACCGTCTTGGCGTTGACTTCAACAACGTCTCGGTCGTTCACGGCGACACCGACAAGGTGCAGTTCGGCATGGGCACCTATGGTTCCCGTTCCGGCGCAGTCGGCATGCACGCCATTTCAAAGGCCCTCGACAAGATCGAAGCGAAGGCCAAGAAGATTGCCGCTGCCGTCATGGAAGCCTCGACCGATGACGTTGAGTTCAAGAACGGCACCTTCGCGGTGAAGGGCACCGACAAGAAGATGGCATTCGGCGAGGTGGCGTTGTCGGCCTATGTGGCCCACAAGTTCAACTCCGCCGAGATCGAGCCCGGCCTCAAGGAAAGCGCATTCCACGATCCGGCGAACTTCGTGTTCCCGGCGGGCGTGCACGTCTGCGAAGTGGAGATCGATCCGGACACGGGTGTCACCACCGTCGCCAACTATACCTGCGTTGACGATTTCGGAAACCTCATCAACCCGATGATCGTCGAAGGCCAGGTGCACGGCGGCATCGTGCAGGGGATCGGCCAGGCCCTCGCCGAAGGCTGCGTCTATGACGAAGCCTCCGGCCAGTTGCTTACCGGTTCCTACATGGACTACCGCATGCCGCGCGCCGCAGATGTTCCGAGCTTCAATCTCGGCTTCACCTGCACGCCGTGCCCGACGAACCCGATGGGCATGAAGGGCTGTGGCGAGGCGGGCGCAATCGGTTCGCCGCCTGCCGTCATCAATGCCATCACCAATGCCCTTGGCGTGAAGGACATTCCCATGCCGGCGAGCCCGCTCGTCGTATGGAATGCACTGCAAGGCATGAAAAAGGCCGCGGAATAAGGACGGGGAGACAGGAACATGGAAAACTTCAACTATCACCGTCCCAGCAAGGTGGCTGATGCCGTCAAGCTGATGAAAAAAGCCAAGGACGGCAAGTTCCTCAGTGGCGGGCACACGCTTGTGCCCACCATGAAGCAGGGGCTTGCCACGCCATCGGACATCATCGACCTTTCCGGCCTCAAGAACGTGGGCGTGAAGGTGGGTGCAAAGTCCGTGGTCATCCAGGCGGGCACCACCCATGCGGCTGTTGCTGCCGACAAGGGACTGAAGAAGGCCATTCCCGGCCTTGCTGCCCTTGCGGGCGGCATCGGTGACCCCCACGTCCGGCACAAGGGCACGATTGGCGGCTCGATTGCCAACAACGATCCGGCTGCGGATTATCCCGCCGCCTGCCTCGGCCTTGGTGCGACGATCCACACCGACCGTCGCAAGATCCCGGCGGACAAGTTCTTCACCGGCATGTTCTCGACCGCCCTCAAGGACGACGAGGTCATCACGGCGGTGGAGTTCCCGATCCCCGCCAAGTCCGGCTATGCCAAGTTCCCGAACCCCGCGTCGCTTTATGCGATGGTCGGTGTCTTCGTGGCGCAGGGCAAGGATGGTTCGGCGCGTGTCGCCGTGACAGGCGCCGGTCCCGGCGTCTTCCGGCAGGCTGACATGGAAGCGGCGCTCGGCAAGTCCTTCAAGGCCGACGCGATTGCCGGAATCGCGGCCAAGTCGCGCGGCCTCAACAGCGACATGCACGGCACGGCTGCATACCGGGCGCATTTGATCTCCGTCATGGCCAAGCGGGCCTTGGCGGCCGCAAAGTAAACCGACCGACAGGAGCGACACCCGCTGACTCCGGTTGGCGGGTGTTTTTTGTTATAGACAGGCGACCGGACTCTGGCGACGGACGTATCGGTGACAGGAGTGTTGAACACCGATGAGCAAGCCCTTTCCCGCCTCCATTGACGATACCATCGAGTTGCTGAAATCGCGCGACTATGTCGCCGGTCGTGATCTGGGGACCGTGGTGTTCCTCGCACTCAAGATGGGCCGTCCCCTGTTCCTGGAAGGCGAGGCGGGCGTGGGCAAGACCGAGATTGCCAAGGTGCTTGCCGAGGCGCTGGGCCGCAAGCTCATCCGCCTGCAATGCTATGAAGGTCTCGACGTGGCCTCCGCCGTCTATGAATGGAACTACCCGCAGCAGATGATCGAGATCCGGCTTGCCGAGGCAGCCGGCAACATTGACCGCGAGCGTCTGGGTTCGGACGTGTTTGCAGAGCGTTTCCTGATCAAGCGCCCCATCCTGCAAGCGCTGGAATCCGACGCGGGGGCTGCCCCCGTCCTGCTCATCGACGAACTGGATCGAACCGATGAAGCGTTTGAAGCCTTCCTTCTGGAAGTGCTGTCCGACTTCCAGGTTTCCATCCCGGAGCTTGGCACGGTGAAGGCGAAAGAGCCGCCCATCGTGATCATCACCTCCAACCGCACGCGCGAGGTGCATGATGCCCTGAAGCGCCGCTGCCTCTATCATTGGGTGGGCTATCCGGACGCCAGGCGCGAGGTCACCATCATCCGGGCCAAGCGGCCCAAGGCTTCAGCCCAGTTGGCGAAGGAAGTCGTCGGCTTCGTGCAGGCGCTGCGCAAGGGCGATCTCTACAAGGCGCCGGGCGTTGCCGAAACACTGGATTGGGTGTCGGCGCTGCACGAGCTTGACTGCGTGACCCTTGATCCGCAGACCGTGAACGACACGCTTGGGGTGCTCCTCAAATATCAGGACGACATTTCGCGCATGGAGGGATCGGAAGCGAAACGCATCCTCGATCAGGTGCGCGAGGAAATCCGCCTCATGGGCACGGTGTAAGGCACATCATGTTCGTGGCCGCCAACAGCAACGCGCCACTGAACGGCAAGCTGGCCGAAAACATCATGCATTTTGCCCGCGTTCTCCGTGAGGCGGGCATTCCGGTCGGCCCCGGAAGTGTGCTCGACGCACTTGACGCAGCCATGGCCGGACCCCTTCAGCGGCGTGAAGATTTCTACTGGATGCTGCACGCCGTGTTCGTGAAGCGGCGCGAACAGCGGGAAATCTTCGACCAGGCTTTTCACGTTTTCTGGAAGAAGCCGAAGATGCTGCAACAATTGATGCAGCTCATGTATCACCAGATCGCCCGCAAGCCGCATGAGAAGCGCAAGGAAGCGGGCTTCCGCCGCCTCGCCGAGGCGATGTTCGACAAGGCCGAAGTCGAAAGCCGCATTGCCCCCAAGAAGGAAGAACTGGAGGTGGAGGCCACCTTCACGGCCTCCGCCAACGAAGTGCTCCGCAACAAGGACTTCGAGCAGATGACGGTGGCGGAGCAGGCCCAAGCCAGGCAGGCGCTGAGGAAGATCAGGCTGAACCGGATCGAGGTGCCGACGCGGCGCTTCCGCGCCTCCCATGGCGGACGGCGGGTGGACATGCGCCGCACCATGCGCGGCGTCATCCATGCGGGCGGGCAGGTGGTGGATATCCATCGCAAGGAGCGGGCCTGGCGCGAACCGCCGCTGGTTGTCCTCTGCGACATTTCAGGTTCATGCTCGAACTATTCCCGCATGTTCCTGCATTTCCTGCACACCCTCATCAACGACCGGGACCGGGTGCACGTCTTTCTGTTCGGAACGCGCCTGACCAACATCACTCGCGAGCTGCGCCGCAAGGATATCGACGATGCCATGATGAAGGTGTCCGCCGCCGTGAAGGATTGGTCGGGCGGCACGCGCATCGGCACGGCACTCCACGAGTTCAATCTGCGATGGGCGCGCCGTGTGCTGGGGCAGGGGGCACACGTCCTGTTGATGACGGACGGCCTCGACCGCGAAGACGTGGGCACGCTGAAGGACGAGATGCAACGGCTCCGCCGTTCGGCGCGACGGATCGTATGGCTGAACCCGCTGCTCCGGTATGACGGCTTCGAGGCGCGGGCCAGCGGCATCCGCGTCATGATGCCCTTTGTCGATGAGTTTCGGCCGGTTCATAGTCTCGACAGTCTGGCCGACCTGGCCCAGACCCTTGCGGAACCCCGCCGCGATGCCCATGATCCCAGGAAATGGCTCATGGCTGCGCCGGAGACCTGACACGGGAAGATATTGAAATGGCAGATGTTCTTGAAATCGCTGCGGCGTGGCTGGCGGAAGGTCGTCAGGTCGCGGTGGCGACGGTGATCGAGACCTGGGGGTCTGCTCCCCAGCCCGTCGGCAGCCAGTTGGTCGTTGACGGCAACGGCAACTTCGAAGGCGCTGTCTCCGGCGGCTGCGTGGAGGGTGACGTGATCACCGCCGCCCAGGATACCATTGCATCGGGCGGTCACAAGGTCTTGAGTTACGGGGTTGCCGATGAAACGGCATGGAAGGTGGGCCTGGCCTGTGGTGGCAAGATCCGCATCCTGGTGGAGGCCGTGCGGTGAAGCGTGATCTTCTCGCCAAGGTGATTGCGGCGCGTGCTGCTCGGCTGCCCGTCGCTGTCATCACCGACCTCGCAACGGGTGAGGAGCGCATGGTGGCCCGGAGCGATGCAGCGGCTGATCCGCTGTCCGCCATCCTCGACAAGGCTTTCCGCTTCGACAAGTCGGGCGTTGAGAACACGGACAGTGGAGAGGTGTTCGTCACGGTCCACAACCCGCCGCTTCGCCTTGTCGTCACCGGGGCCGTTCTGATTGCGCAGGCACTCATCCCCATGGCGCGTGCCGCCGGCTATGACATCTGGGTTGTCGATCCGCGTGGCGCCTTCGCGACCGGTGCACGGTTCCCTGACATCGCGCTTCACGCGGAATGGCCCGACGAGATCATTCCGCAGATCGGGCTGGACCAGCGCACCGCCTTCATCGCCCTCACCCATGATCCCAAGATCGATGACCCGGCTCTCGAAATGGCGTTGCGGTCTGCCGTGTTCTACATCGGCGCGCTGGGATCGAAGAAAACCCACGCCGCGCGGCTTGAGCGCCTGAAGGCCAAGGGCTTCACGGACAGTGCGCTGTCGCGCATCCATGGACCGATCGGCCTCAACATCGGTGCGGTCGGCGCGAATGAAATCGCCATTTCCATCATGGCCGAGATGACCAAGGCGCTGAGGCTCGGATGATATTCGGCAAGACCGCGCTGTCGGATGCCGTCGGGTCCATTCTCGCGCATGGCACGAAACATGCGGGCGGCATGTTCAAGAAAGGCCGTATCCTGTCTGCGGACGATGTGGCGGCCTTGCGGGACGCGGGACATGAGCATGTGATTGCGGCACGCCTTTCACCTGATGACGTGCCGGAAGACGATGCTGCGCGGCAGGTGGCGCTGGCGATTTGCGATGGCGGGGCGAAGGCTCAGGAACCTTTCACGGGTCGGGCCAACCTTCATGCCCTGGCCGGCGGCATTCTCGTGTTCGATGAAGCGCGCCTGCGGGCCATCAATCATCTCCACGAGAGCCTGACGATTGCGACACTGCCGAACCATGCCAGGGTCTCGCCGCGCCAGATGGTGGCGACTGTCAAGGTCATTCCCTTCGCCGTTCCCCGCGATGTGCTGGAGAAGGCGCTTGCCATCATCGCCGGCAGGCCGCTCCTGACTGTTTCTCCCTTCCGGCGGCAGGAGGCCGCGCTCATCCTCACCCGCCTGCCACAGACCAAGGACTCGATCCTGAGCAAGAGCGAAGTGGTCATGCGCGAGCGGCTGGAAGCCATGGGAACAACGCTTGCATCGGTTGTTGCCTGCAATCATGCGCAGGCCGAAATCAGCAGGGCCATCACCGAGGCGAAGCGGGCAGGACGCTCGCCCATTCTGGTCATGGGAGCATCGGCGATCGTGGACCGCGGAGATGTTGTGCCCGCCGCCCTGGTGGAGGCGGGCGGCAAGGTGCTGCATCTGGGCATGCCCGTCGATCCCGGAAACCTCCTGATGCTGGGCCAGGCCGGAGATACGCCTGTCATCGGCGTTCCCTCCTGTGCCCGTTCGCCCAAGGTCAATGGCTTTGATTGGGTGCTGGAGCGGGTGCTGGCGGGTGTGCCGGTTTCGGCTTCGGATATCATGGACATGGGGGCAGGCGGCCTGTTGGCCGAAATCCCGTCGCGCCCCAGCCCGCGTGAAGGCCATGCGACTGCCGTGCTGGCCCCCAGGGTCACGGCAGTGGTGCTGGCGGCGGGTCTTTCATCGCGCATGGGCGGCAACAAGCTTCTGGCCGACCTGAATGGTGCGCCCCTCATTGCAACGACACTGGCACGGGTGGCGGAGTCCGGTGTCGATGATATTGTGGTGGTGCTGGGGCGCGATGCCGAGGAGGTTCGACGCCATGTGCCAGCTTCCATGCGCACCATCGTGAATGCCAACTATGCCGAGGGCATGGCGGGTTCGATCCGTGCCGGTGTGGCGGCGGCTGCGGGCAGCGACGCCGTGCTCATCGTCCTGGGTGACATGCCGCTCATCCAGCCCGCCACCATCGGCAAGCTCGTCGCGGCTTTCAACCCGACCGAACACCGCACGATCATTGCGCCCACCTATCACGGAACGTTCGGAAATCCTGTGCTCTGGGGCAGGGAACACTTTGCGCGGTTGCTGGCGCTGGAAGGGGACCGGGGCGCCAGAAGCCTGATCGGCGAACTGAAATCAGACGCGGTCGAGATTGCCGTTGATGACATCGGCGTCGTCGCCGATGCCGACACGCCGGAAGCCCTCGCTGACTTGCGGAAGGCCGTCAGATAAGTTGCAGGGCACGAAAGCTCACTTGCGCCTTCTTGCCGATGATCAGGTGATCGTGCACCAGCACGCCAAGCTTCTCGCCCGCCTGAACGATCTTCTTCGTCATGTCGATGTCGGCCATGGACGGGGTGGGGTCGCCTGAGGGGTGATTGTGAACCAGCACGATGGCCGTCGCAGCCAGGTCCAGTGCCCGCTTGATGACTTCGCGGGTGTAAACCGGCGTGTGATCGACCGTTCCCTGCTGTTGCACCTCGTCGGCAATCAACTGGTTCTTCTTGTCGAGGAAAAGGATGCGGAACTGTTCCCGTGTCTCGAAGGCCATGGCGGCGCGGCAGTAGTCCACGATCGCCTTCCACGATGACAGGGCGGGCCGGTTCATCACCTCGCCGCGCGCCAGCCGGAGCGCTGCTGCCTGAACGAGCTTCAGATCCATGGCGACGGCTTCGCCCACGCCCTTCACTTCCATCAGGCGTTCGGGTGGGGCGCTGATCACCTCGGCGAAACTTCCGAAGCGGGCTATCAGGGCCTTGGCGAGGGGTTTGGTATCGGCGCGGGGAATGGACCGGAACAGGACCAGTTCGAGCATTTCATAATCGGGCATGGCATCGGCGCCGCCTTGCCTGAAACGTTGGCGCAAGCGTTCGCGGTGGCCGAGGTAGTCCGGCACCGCTCCCATCGCCTCCGCCATGCCGCCCCCCTTCGACATGGCTCAGAACTGATAGGGTGGACAGTGCAGCCCTCTCGGAGAGAGGGTGAAAATCTCATGCCCGGTGTCGGTGACGGCAATGGTGTGCTCGAACTGCGCGGAGAGCGAGCGGTCTCGCGTCACCGCGGTCCAGCCGTCCGACAGCACCTTCACATGCGGCTTGCCGAGATTGATCATCGGTTCGATGGTGAAGAACATGCCGGGTTTCAGCATGACGCCCTCGCCGGGGCGACCATAGTGCAACACGTTGGGATGATCATGAAAGACCTCACCGAGGCCGTGGCCGCAGAAGTCACGCACCACGGAACAGCGGTTTGCTTCGGCATGGGATTGGATGGCATGGCCCACATCTCCCAGATGGGCACCGGGCTTCACCACTTCGATGCCACGCATGAGGCACTCATAGGTGATCTCGACCAGCCGTTCGGCAGAACGCGAGACACGGCCCACGTTCACCATGCGGCTCGAGTCCCCATACCAGCCATCGACGATCAGCGTGACGTCGATGTTGATGATGTCTCCTTCCACCAGAGGCTTGTCGTTTGGCATGCCATGGCACACCACATGATTGATCGAGGTGCAGAGGGCATATTTGTAGCCCCGGTAGCCGATGGTGGCGGGAATGGCATTGTTGTCCCGTGCAAACTCCACGCAGATTCGGTCCAGCGTTGCCGTGGTCACGCCCGGCCTGGTCTCCTCCACGAGAATGTCGAGGAGTTGCGCCGTCAACTGTCCGGCCTTGCGCATCTTCACGAAGTCCTCCGGCTTGTGGAGGCGGATGCGCGGTTGTGCTTCGGTGCGTGTGCTCATGGATCGATGACCGGAACCTGTGACTTGAGGCTGATGGAGTCTACGCTCACATGGCAGGTGAAAGCCAGAGCTTCAACCCCTGCCTTGCGGGCCTCGGAAAATGCCTTGAAATAGACAGGATCGAGATCGGGCGTCAGGGCAAAGCGCTCCGGTGTGGCGCACTGGATGACATAAAGCATCACCGCCCGGTGGCCCGAATGCACCATTTCCGCCATTTCCCGCAAATGCTTGGTGCCGCGCGCCGTGGCACAGTCGGGAAACTCGGCCAGGCCGGGCTGGCGGATCAGGGTAACGTTCTTGATCTCCACATAACAGGCCGGGCGGTTGCCTCCTTCCAGCAGGATGTCGATGCGACTGTTGCCGCCATATCTCACCTCCCGGCGCAGCGACCCGTATCCGGCGAGTCCGGGCAGTTGCCCGGCCCGGATGGCTTCCTCGGCAATGCGGTTGGGAAGGCTCGTATCGATGCCGACAAGACCGACGTCCTTGCGCTCGCTGAGATGCCAGGTGTGGGCATACTTCCGGGTCGGGCTTTCCGAGCGTGAAAGCCACACGCGGGAGCCTTCCTCGCACAGGCCCAGCATTGTTCCGGTATTGGGGCAGGTGGCCGTGACCTCCTCGCCGCTCTCCAGCCGCACATCCGCAAGAAAGCGCTTGTATCGCCGCAGCAGCGTGGCTGGCATGAGAGGCAGGGGAAGCTTCATGCTTTGACAGGAACCATGCCGGGTGTGATATGTCCAGCTTCATCAAGAGGTTCCCCCATGTCCGAGACTGCCCCCACCGCCGCCGTCCTGCTGATCGGCAATGAGGTGTTGTCAGGCCGCACCAAGGACAAGAACCTCGGATACATCGCCGACTATCTCACGGCCCTCGGCATCGATCTTCTGGAAGCCCGCGTGGTGGCAGACGACGAGGCTGCAATCGTGGATGCGGTGAATGCCTTGCGGGGGAGATACACCTATGTCTTCACCACCGGTGGCATCGGCCCCACCCACGATGACATCACGGCGGACTGCATCGCCAAGGCTTTCGGTGTCGGCATTTCGCATCATCCTGAGGCGACCGCCATTCTCGAAGCCTTCTTCCGGGAGATGGGCCGCGAGGCCAATGAAGCCCGCATGCGCATGGCCCGAATCCCGCACGGCGCCACGCTGATCTACAATCCGGTTTCGAAGGCACCGGGGTTCCGGATCGGCAACGTGCATGTGATGGCGGGCGTGCCCAAGGTCATGCATGCGATGATGGACGAGATTGCCCCGACGCTCGTGAAGGGAGCGCCGGTCAAGTCGCGCACCATCCGCTTTGAGGGCGGTGAGGGCGACGTGGCGAAGCCACTCAAGGAGGTGCAGGACCGTTACCCGATGCTCTCCATCGGCTCGTATCCGTTCGAGAGCGAGCGTGGCTTCTCCACCAATCTGGTCCTGCGTGGTCGCGATGAGCCTGCGCTTGCGGCTGCCACCGATGAGGTGAAACTGGCTGCCGAAGCCCTGCACAGGGCCGGAAAGGCGCGGGGCTGGGCCGAGGTCAGCGCCTAGGCGACAAGTGCCTTCCGCACCTTTTCCGTCAGGTCGTTGCGGGTGAAGGGCTTGTTCACAAGCTCGATTGAATCCGGCAGGTCCTGCATCTGGCGCACGGATCCCGGCGCATAGCCCGACATGAACAGGATCTTCAGGCTGGGCCGCACCTTCATCGCCTTCACGGCGAGTTCCGGGCCGTTCATGCCGCCCGCCATGATGACATCCGAGAGAACGAGATCGATGTCCTGGCGTTCGGTGATGAGTTGCAGGCCCTCGTGACCGTCCTTCGCGGTGATCACGTCAAAGTCCATTTCCTCGATCATGGCCGCGGCCACGTCACGGACCGAGGGATTGTCCTCCACGACAAGCACAAGCTGCTTGCGCCTGCCGGCGCTGGCCGATTGGGCGGGTGCCGCGGGGATGTTGCCAAGCTCACGCTTCAATTGTGCCTGCAGGTCGGTGGGCAGGCTTGGCTCGATGTCCTTGGCGGAACCGCGCAGGCGCGGCAGGTAGATCTTCACGGTCGTGCCGTGACCCACCTCCGAGTAAACCTTGATGTGGCCATTCGACTGCTTCACGAAGCCGTAGATCATCGACAGGCCAAGGCCCGAACCCTTTTCCGGACCCTTAGTGGTGAAGAAGGGCTGGAAGACCTTCTCGATGATTTCCGGCGCCATGCCGGAACCCGTGTCGGTGACGGAGATTTCCACGTAATCGCCGGGGATCACTTCCTCATGCTCGGCGCAATAGGCAGCGTCCAGCTTGCGATTGGTCGTTTCGATGATCAGGCTGCCGCCTGCGGGCTGCATGGCGTCGCGGGCATTGATGGCGAGGTTCAGGACCGCTGTCTCCAGCATGGTCTTGTCCACCTTGATGGACCACAATTCCTCGCCCGGTATGATCTTCAGTTCCACGATGGCCGTCAGTGCCTGCTTCAGCATGTCCTGCATGGAGAAAAGCAGCTCGTTGACGGTCACTTCCTTGTTCTGCAACGTCTGCTGGCGCGAGAAGGCCAACATGCGGCGCGTGAGTTCCGAACCTTTTTCTGCGGCGTCGATGGCGGCGCGGATGCGCTTCAGGGCGCGGTCGTCGCTGCGGACCAGTTGCTCGACAAGCTGCAGGTTGCCCATCACGACCATGAGCAGGTTGTTGAAGTCGTGCGCGATGCCGCCGGTGAGCTGGCCGACGGCCTCCATTTTTTGTGCCTGGTGGAAGCGCTTTTCCAGTGCCTTGCGGTCGGTCACGCACTGGCAGCAACCGAACACGCCATCGACGACACCCTTGTCGTCGCGCTCCGGCTCCATGCTGACTTCGAAATAGGCAAGCTCACCCTTCTTGTCCTTGACGGCGATCTCGAGATTCTTGATGGCGGTTCCGATCTTGGCGAGTTCCAGCGCCTCGCAGAATTTCTCGCGGTCGCCCGGCTCGATCATGCCGATGAAGGTCTTGAGGTTGGGATGGATCATGGCATCGGCCATGCCGATCAATGCGGCCATCTCCTGAGAGAGACGCGAGACGCCCGACTCATTGCGCAGTGAAAAACTGCCGAGGCGCGCCGCCGATTGCGTGCGTTTGAAGTTGCGCTCCGACACTTTCAGGCGCTCCAGCGCCACCATCTGCTCGTCGATGTTGCGGCACAGCCCGATGCACTTCATCGGGTGGCCGTCGGTGGGACTGCGGATCACGCCGGCGAGGGATTCAATCCAGACGTATTTGCCCGACGAGGTCTTGACGCGATAGCGCGTCTGGAAAATGTCAGCGCCGAAGGGAGCCTTGCGTACCTTCTCCGAGATCGTCTTGTCGCGGTCTTCCGGGTGAATGAGTTCATCGAAGCTGGCGAAGTTGAGATTGCGCTCACCGACCTTGTGACCGAAGATCTCGTACATCTCCGGCGAGTTATAGGTCTCGTCAGTTTCGTAGTTGTAGTCCCAGACGGCGTAGCCGCCGGACTTGAGGGCGAGCGAAAGCCGCTTCTCGTTCTGCAGCACAAGTTGCGCCGTGCCCGCGTCGATGCCCTTGCCGGTGAGGAGATAGAAGGACTTTTCGCCCTCATCCCATTTCTGGGCGGAGAAGACCTTACGGATGGCCGAGCCAAGCGGGTGAAGGTAGGAAACCTCGATCTGCTGGTTGTCGCTGCCATCCTCGTGCGGAACCCGGCGGGCTGAAAGGGTGCCAGCCCCGGCCTTGTAGAGGCCCTTGCCCACCACATCGCCGCGCTGGCAATTCCAGGCCCGGAGCAGTGGAACCGTCACATCCATCACCACCGCATCGGGGAGCGAAACGGCCAAAGCCTCCACGCCCGCCGCTTCCATGGCTTTGATCAGCTTTTCAATCATTTGCCGCCCTGCTGCAGAAGAAGACAAGAAGCCGCCTTTGTAACTCCAAAAGAGTGAAACAAACCTTTCCTGCACTCTTGCCATTGAACCCATTCCGGTGACCATGCATAAAGCCTGTTCATGGCGGCTGGGCCTGTTTCGAGGGGGCGACAATGGACGAGAAGTGGCAGAAGAGTTTTCCGGTCTCCTGGGACCAATTCCACCGTGATGCCAGGGCCTTGGCGTGGCGGCTGTCCTCTGCCGGGCCGTTCCGGGCGGTGGTTGCGATTACGCGCGGCGGGCTTGTGCCGGCGGCTGTGGTGGCGCGCGAGCTTGGCATCCGTGTCATCGAAACGGTCTGCATCGCCTCCTATGATTATGACAAGCAAGGCGAAATCTCGGTTCTCAAGAAGGTCGCCGGAGAGATTTCGGGTGACGACAAGGGCAAGGGCGTGCTGATCGTGGACGACCTCGTGGATACGGGGGCAACCGCGAAAGTGGTCCGGGAGATGATGCCCCAGGCCCACTTCGCGACGGTCTATGCCAAGCCGTCAGGTCGTCCGCTGGTGGATACCTTTGTGACTGAGGTCAGCCAGGATACCTGGATCTATCTGCCGTGGGACATGGACCTGCAATTCGCTCCGCCCATCCGGGAACGGGCGACGGCTTAGGCCGGGCGAGCGAAGTCGCCCGGACGCTTCAGCACCGTCTCGAAATAGTGGGCCAGGGCAGGGTGCTGCGCTGACAGTTCATCGAACAGCATGCGGATCATGTCGGACTGTTTCTTTGATCCGGATTTATCAAGTCTTTCAACGAGTTCATTGTAAGTCTTGCGAAACTTCTGGAATTCCGGCGAGGCCCCGTGGGCCTCATCGTCAACAATGATGTGAACCGGCTCCGCCCTTGATTTTCCTTTCATCGGCAGGCTGCCGGCATAGAGCCAGGCAAGCTCGGCGGTCTTGCCGTTCAGTGTGCCTGCCACCGCAATGTCGAAACCGAGGGCCTTGCAGGTCGCCTCGGTGCGGGCGGCAGTGTTCACCGTCTCGCCCAGCACGGAATAATCGAAGCGCTCGGCAGATCCCATGTTGCCCACGCAGGCCGGGCCGCTCGCCAGCCCGACCCGCACGGCGAGGCGCGGCGCGCCACGTTCGGTCAGGAGGGCATGGAGATCGGGGTCGTCGTTCAGGGCCGCCACGGCCTTGCGGATGCCGATGGCAGCACGGGCAGCATGATACTGATGGTTCTCCAGCGGGATGGGCGCGTTCCAGAAAGCCATGATGGCGTCGCCGATGTATTTGTCGATCGTGCCCTTCTCGGCGAGGATGGCCTTGCTGCCTGCATCGAGCAACCGGTTCACCACCTTCACAAGACTCACGGGATCGAGCTTTTCCGAGAGCGGCGTGAAGTTCTCGATATCAACGAAGAGCACGGTCACGTCACGCATCTCACCGCCGAGCTTGAGGCTCGCCGGATTGTTTTCGATTTCGGCCAGCACGGCAGGGGCCACATATTGCGCGAAGGCCCCACGCAATTGCCGGCCATGCCTGTCCGTCACCATCAGCTTCAGGGCAATGCTGCCGAGGAAGGTGAGGGTCAGCGCAATGAGGGGATAGGTTGCATCAAGGAGGAGGCTTCCACTGCGAAAGGCCAGCAGCACACCTGCAATGATCGCAACTGCGAGAAGCGCGCAGGCGATGATCGAGGTGCGCGGCCGCACAAAGCCCGTGAAGGCGGCAAGCGCAATTCCCACGACAATCACGCCCAGGATTTCAGCGCCCGCTGCCCATTCCGGCCGGGTGAGGAACGTGCCGCTCAGGACCTGTTCGATGGCCTGGGCATGAACGGAGACGCCCGGCACGGTCTCCCCCAGCGCCGAGGTCCGGACGTCGAGCAGTCCCACGGCGGATGTCCCCACGAACACCACATGACCTTCAATCAGCGGGCGAAGCGCATCGCGTTCCTTGCCGGACAGCACCCGCGCTGCGGGCACATAGAGATCGCGCGGGTCGGGACGGTAGTAGACATAGAACTGGCCGGATTCCGAAAGGGGTACTTCGAGGTCGCCCACCACAAGGGATTCGATGGCGTTGCGCGTGTCGGGCGAGGCGTGGACAAGAAGCGTCTCGGCTCCTTGCGCAACACGAAGCGTCTCAGCCGCGAGAGACGGATAGAGCCTCTCCCCGTCGCCCAGTAGGAAGGGAATCTGCCGCGCCACGCCTTCATCGGTGGCGAGCGAGATATTCATGCTTCCGACACCCGCCGCTGCCGCATCGAGGATGGGCAGGTTGGTGGTGATGGCCAAAAGCCGTGGAGCGGCATCGAGTGCATCCTCACCCGTTTGCGCAAACCCCGCCTTGAGCGGCGGTGCCTTCGTCCTGCTGCCCCCGGAGGACGCAAAGGCAAGCACGACGGGCCGACCCCTGATCGCGGTGGCAAAGGTCTCGTCATTGTCGGGCAGGGTAGTGGGATCAAGCGTGGCAGAGGCCGCCTTCAACGCTTCCTGGGCCTCCGGTGTCGCCAGCACCTTGCGCGGCGACATGCGATCTGGCTCCGGGAAGACGATGTCGAAAGCAACGGCGGCGGCACCAAGGTCGATCAGCTCATTGGTGAGTGCCGCCAGTGTGCTGCGCGGCCACGGCCATTGCCCGACCTCGCCGAGCGAAGCCTCATCGATGTCGATGATGCGGACGGGTTGCGCCTCGCTCATTTCCCGGGGCCAGATGCGTTGCAGCGTGTCGAAGCCGGAACCCCGCAACGATGCGATGAGGGCCGGGTCGCTGCTGCGCATGAAGGTGAGCAAGCCGATCAGCACGACACCAGCAAGAGCCGGCAACCAGTTGCTCAGCTTTTGCTGTGTCATGCGCTGTTCACCCCGGGAAGTCCCTGCCGTTCAACAGCGATCAGTCGGGGTTGTACCTCTGGCGTTGTTGACGTGCCGGATCGCGGAAGCCGCGGTTGTTTTGGCCGAACTGCCCATACTTGGAGATGCTGTTGCGGCACTTGTTGGTTTGCAGATGGAACTGCGACCGCAATGGCGACTGATCGAGAATATAGGGAAGGTTGTTGACCACAACGCGGCCTGCGTCTGCACCGACGAACTCCTTGGCGCTGCCACGTCCTGCCTGGCCCACTTCACAGGTGTCTGCCAGTTCGACGCACTTGCCCTTGTCACAGAGCTTGACGAGACCTGTCATCACCGCAACGCCGGATACGCGCTTGTCCCAGAAGTCAAAGCCGGTGCCGCGGATGCCGATGGTGGCGCTCGATGTGCTGATGTCATAGGCGCTCTTCGCGCTCCTGCCGGTGATGAAACGGAAGGTGCCGCGCAATGTCTTGATCGACACTTTCTGCGCCGAGCTGCCGCCCTTCATCACGAAGCGGTCGAGGAGAAGGGATGAGCTTGGCCCAACCACAAGGCGGGTGTTGTCGTTGAGAACGATCTGCGCATTGCCGATCGCACCGACGGTCACCTTGTCGTCCTCGAAAACGGCCGACCCTTCTTTCAGCTTGCGGTCGCCGCCGGGGCCCGACGCTGAAGGCGAACCGGCCACGGCAACAACCTTGCCGATCTGGGAAGCCGCTTCTGCGGCTGTTAGGGAAAATGAAAGCGCTGCCATCGCAATAATGGCACGAAAGCCAAGACCCAAGGTCATGTCACGTCACTCTGCAACTGAAGTATAGCCCCGTGGGAAGGTTCTAGACCGCCGTTGCAGGGTTGGCAACAGGTTGCATAATACATAGATTAGCGATGATGCCCATTTCTGATGCAACCCCGATTCTTCTTCTGCTCGTCCTCTTTCAGGTGAAGCATTTTATCTGTGACGCACCGCTGCAAACGGGGGCCATGGTCCGGGACAAGGGGCACTACGGGCGCGTCCTGGGAATAGTTCACGCGGGCATCCACGGTGCCGGAACATTGGGCACGCTCCTGCTCTTCGGTGCCTTGCCCCTGCTGGCGGTCAAGCTGGCGCTTCTTGATTTCGTGATCCATTACCACGTCGATTTCAGCAAGGAGCAGATCGTGCGCCGGGCCGGATGGACAACGTCGGTGCCGCAATTCTGGTGGGCGTTGAGTGCCGACCAGATGATGCACCAGCTCACCTACCTGCTGCTGGCGTGGCTGGTGTTTGCCGGGTTCTGATCAGAGCCGCGTCGGATCATCCTCATCGAGAACGCGGCGCGTGTTGGTGCGGCGCATCTTCATGGCAAGGTCACGCCCCAGCAATTGGTACATGATGCCGGAGATCTGCTCGTCGGAAGCGACCACCCGCGCCATCTTCATTTTCGAGAAGGCCAGTACGCGGCTCGGTTCATCGATCGTCACGGTTGCGGTTGCCGGATTACCGGTCAGGTAAGCGATCTCGCCGATGAAGGTTCCTTTTTCGAGATAGGTGACGAACGTGCCGCTGACCTCGACATTGGCCCGGCCCCGGCAGAGGAAGTACAGTGCATCGACAGGCGCATCCTGGCGCGTCAGCACATCGCCCGCCACATAGTTCTTCCAGTCGGCGGCGCGCAGCAGCTTGGCAATCTGGAAGTCGGTGAGACCCGAAAGGGATTCGCGCAGCAGCGGCGCATCAGCTTCCGGCAGGCGCAGGCTCAGCCGCTCCTTCGTGAGGATCACGAGATGGAAGACGTTGATGGCGATGAACACGACAGTCCAGCCGATGCCGACCGCCAGATCACCGCCCGTGTATGAGAAATAGATGATCTCAAGCGCCGAGCCGAGCACGGCGACGACGCGGAGCCAATAGATATTGGTCAGCCAATACGAGAGTGCGAGGATAAGATAGGACAAATGCCCGAAAGCATTGCCAAACGACACGAGGTCCATCAGTTCCACTCCTCCCCTGAGCCCCCCGCAAATTCGCAACTTCCACAAGACCTTGTCAAGAAAGGACAAGCAAGCCTAGATGCGGCGGCGGCGGGCACACTTGCCGTCTGTGCGGGCGTGGCGGAATGGTAGACGCAACGGACTTAAAATCCGTTGGGGGTAACTCCGTGAGGGTTCGAGTCCCTCCGCCCGCACCAAAGGTGGCCGATGCGCAGTCGGAAGGCAGGGTAAGCGATGGACCGAAACAACAGGATTGATGCAGCCCTGGACGCGGCAATTTCCAACTATGTCGCGAAGCGGCCGAGGACCGCAGCGATGCATCAGCGGGCCAAGGCCGTCATGCCCGGCGGCAACACCCGAACGGTATTGTTCTCGCAACCATTTCCCATCCGCATCGAAAAGGCGGAAGGCTCCCGCCTGCACGACATCGATGGCCACAGCTACATCGATTATGTGGGCGAGTATTCTGCCGGAATCTACGGCCATTCCCACCCGAAGATCATGGCCGCCGTCCAGGACGCACTGGCGGGTGGCATCAACATGGGGGCGCAACATGTGCGCGAGGTCGCCTTCGCCGAAGCAGTGGCCGATCGCTTTGCCCTGGAGCGCGTGCGTTTCACCAATTCAGGCACGGAAGCCAACATGCTGGCGCTTGCCGCCGCCCGCGCCTTCACCGGCAAGCCGGCGATCATGCCGATGTTCGGGGGGTATCATGGCGGCACGCTCTATTTCACTGCCGGGCCATCGGCGGTGAATGCCCCGTTCGAATGCGTGCTGGGCCATTACAACAAGGTCGAGGAAACCCGCGCGCTGATCGCCGCAAATGCGGACCGGCTGGCCGCCGTGATCCTTGAACCGATGCTGGGCGGCGGCGGCTGCCTGCCTGCCACGCAAGACTTCCTTGCCATGTTGCGTGAGGAATGCACCGCGCGGAACATCGTGCTGATCTTCGATGAAGTCATGACATCGCGCCTTCATCCCGGCGGCCTCGCCGCAAAGACGGGCATCACCCCAGACCTGAAGACACTCGGAAAATACATCGGTGGCGGGATGAGTTTCGGCGCCTTCGGCGGCAGGGCCGAGATCATGGACCTGTTCGATCCGTCACGCCCCAAGGCGTTGCCGCATGCGGGCACGTTCAACAACAACACCCTCACCATGACGGCAGGCCGCGTTGGACTGACCGAGGTCTTCACCCGCGAGGCATGCGTTGCCCATAACGCGCGGGGCGAGGCGTTGAAGTCGCGGCTCAACGACATGTTCATGCGCTATCAGGCGCCGATGCAGGTCACGGGGGTGGGATCATTGCTCACGCTTCATCCGCTGGCGGGAAACATCGCCAGTGCCGAGGACGCGGCCAAGGCCGATCTTCGTCTCAAGCGCCTCGTCTACTTCCATCTGCTCGATCACGGAATCTATGTCGCCGAGCGCGGCTTCATGGCCTTGGCGCTCACCCTGTCGGATGCAGACTTCGATGCGCTGGAAGTCGCTCTCCAGGGTTTCATCGAGGCGAACAAGACTCTCCTCAACTGATCTTGCGGAGCGCGGCTGAGAGATTTCCGGTCCGGGCGATCTTCACATCCGCAAGCCCGAGCCAGTCCGCCATCAGGCGGAGTTCCGGCACAAGGGCGAGGGCGGTTTCCTGCGCATCAGCGTCAGCTTCATGATGGGCGGCATTGACGAGCAGGGTGCCATTGGCCCGGTCGGCCTTGAGGCAAAGCCGTCCCGCCATCTTGTCGTGAAGCAGGAACGGCAGCACGTAGTAACCGAATTTCCGTTTTGATTCAGGGGTATATAGTTCAATCCGATAGTGAAACCCGAACAGCCGTTCGGCTCGCTCGCGGTTCCAGACGAGAGGATCGAAAGGCGAGAGCAGGGCAATGCCTCCGGCTTCGCGGGGGCGCTTCGCATCACGATGCACATAGGCCGGCGCCTTCCATCCCTTCACTTCCACTTCGATCAGGGAACCATCGGCAAGACAATCAGCAAGTGCTGTCCGTGCGTCGGCCACGGGCAAGCGGAAGTAGTCACGCAGGTCAATCTCGGTCCCGATGCCGAGGGAGGCTCCCGACATGGCCAGCAACTGCCGGAAGGCTTCCCGCTCCGGCGGCGTCTCGCGGGCCAGAACGTCGGCGGGGATGACGCGGGCAGGAACGTCATAGATGCGTTCAAAGCCGTCGCGCCGGGATGTGGTCACGAGGCCATGGTCGAACAGCGTTTCGAGCGCCATCTTGCCCTTGCTCCAGCCCCACCAGCCTCCGTCGCCCTTTCCGCCATCGGGAACGTCGCGAACCCGCGTCGGGCCGTTCCTCTCCACAAAGGCGAGGGTCGATTTCAGGAAGGCAGCTTCCTCGCGGGCGAAACGGTCCATCGAGTGGTAAACCCCGTCGCCGTTGCGCGCGCGGGTCATGCGCCAGCGCATCAGGGGGTGCAGATCCATGGGGACAAGGCTGGCCTCGTGGGCCCAGCACTCGAACAGGTGGCGGTTCCTGGGGGCCAGCGAGCGGCGGTCGAGTGCGGCGCGGTCGTAATTGCCGAGACGCGCATAGAGGGGCAGGTAGTGGGAACGAACCAGCACGTTCACGCTGTCGATCTGCAACAGGTGCAGCTTGCCGATGGTGCGCGAGATGGCCGTCCAGTTGGGCGTGGCACTGCGATGCCGGCTGTCGAAGCCTTGCGCCGCCAGCGCGATGCGGCGGGCCTGTTCGGGGGCAAGCGGTTTCACAGCTTCTTTTCCAGCAGGATCAGGTTCTCTTCGAAACCGTTTGCGGAATAGAAACGCCGTGCGCCGCTGTTCGCCGCCATGACGCTGAGCCGCAGCCAGGCGCGGCCCGAAGCGCGGGCGGTCGCCTCGCACTGGGCGATGAGCAACGCTCCCACGCCCTTGCCCCTGGCCTCGGTCGCGACAACGAGATCGCCGACATAGGCATAGCGATACAGGACTTCATCGAACTGGTCGGACGAATCACGGTCGGTCAGAAGGGTGCAGTAGCCAACAAGCCGGGTGCCGTCGTCTGCCACCAGAAAACGCCCGTTGTGTTCCGACACCTCGGCAATGAGGTGAGCGACGTAACTGCCGTCCATCGCATCGACGGGTTTCATCCGCTCGTAGTATTGCAGTTCATGCGCCTGCAATTGGCGCGCAAGCGCGATCACGCCGGCCTGGTCACGCTCCTCGTAGTCGCGGATCGTGACTGAAACGGCCGTCATGCGGCCTTTTCGTGCCAGGCTGCTTCAGCCGGAACAGAGGCCGCAAGGGCCAGCCTGGGGTTGTGCCTGTAGAGTGTCGAGCAATAGGGGCAGATGATCTCCGTCGCCGCGCCCATGTCCAGGAAGATGTGCGGGTGATCGAAAGGCGGCTTCGCGCCGATGCACATGAATTCCCTGGCACCGATCTCGATCGAGGCGAGGCCCATGCTGTTGTGGAAGTGGGGGGTTGCACCAGACGCCATGTCCGAACTCCAAAGGCTTGTTTCAAGAGGCGGATAGCATATCTTGCCGCTCATGCAAAAATTCAATTCTGCGGGTGTCGAGATCGCCTTCAAGGACAGGGGAACGGGGGAACCCATCCTGCTCATTCACGGCTTCGCATCCAATCACGCGGTGAACTGGGTGGCAACCGGTTGGGAAAAGACCCTGCTGGAGGCGGGCTATCGCGTCGTCCAGATCGACAACCGCGGCCACGGTCACAGCCAGAAGCTTTATGCACCGGCAGATTACTCCTCGCCCATCATGGCCGATGACGCCAAGCGCCTTCTCGATCATCTGGGAATCACCCGTGCGGCGGTGATGGGCTATTCCATGGGCGCGCGCATCTCGGCCTTTCTCACGCTGCATCATCCCGAACGGGTCTCGCGGGTCATATTTGCAGGGCTGGCCGAAGGCATGGTCACGGGCGTGCCCGGCGCCGAAGCAATTGCCGACGGGCTGGAGGCGCCATCGCTTGCGGACGTGACCGATCCCGGTGCCCGCTCATTCCGCATCTTCGCCCAGAACACGAAAAGCGACCTGAGAGCGCTCGCCGCCTGCATGCGATCGTCGCGGGTCAAGATCAAGCCGGAGGCGCTGGCGTCCATCAAGGTGCCCGTTCTGGTGGTCGCGGGAGACGCGGACGATGTGGCCGGGCCGGTGGCACCTCTGGTTGCCCTCATGCCTACGGCACGCGGGGTGTCACTGCCGGGCAGGAACCACATGAATGCCGTGGGGGACCGGGGATACAAGCAGGCCGTGCTGGAGTTCCTGTCGGAAACCAAGGGCACGGCGGGGCCGGGAGGGGCTTAACCCTGCCGGGCTTGCGGGTGCGCTTCCATCTCCCCACATGCATCAATCCATGCTATAAATGGTGCCTTCAAGGAGCACGTCCATGGCCCGTGACATCAATACCAAGCCGGTCGAGAAGATCGATCCCGTATGGGACCGCATCCGCACGGAAGCCGAGGACGCGGTACGCCAGGAACCGGCGCTGGGCGGCTTCATCTATTCGTCCTTGCTGGCCCATGACAGTTTTGAGGCGGCTCTCATCCACCGCCTGGCGCAACGCCTCGGCAGCGCCGACCTCGGGTCGGACACGATCGTGAATGCATTCGAGGACGCCATATCAGCAGAACCGGAGATCGGCCTGGCCGCGCGGGCAGACCTGACCGCCACCTTCGACCGCGACCCGGCCTGCCACCGCTACATCGATCCGTTCCTGTACTTCAAAGGCTACCAGGCCCTGCAAACGCATCGCATGGCCCACCGCCTGTGGAGCATGGGCCGCAAGGACTTTGCCTATTTCCTGCAAAGCCGTTCCTCCATGATTGCAAGCCTCGACATTCATCCCGCTGCCCGCATCGGCAAGGGCATCATGATCGACCATGGGCATGACATCGTGATCGGAGAAACCTGCGTCATCGAAGACAATGTTTCGATCATGCAGGGCGTCACCCTTGGCGGCACGGGGAAGGAAAGCGGAGACCGCCATCCGAAAATCCGCCGTGGCGTGCTGATCGGTGCCGGGGCCAAGGTGCTTGGCAACATCGAGATCGGAAACTGCTCGCGCATCGCCGCCTGCTCGGTGGTGTTGCATGACGTGCCGCCCAATCGCACGGTGGCGGGCGTGCCCGCCAAGATCGTGGGTTATGCCGGGTGCGAGGAACCCGCCCGCGCCATGGATCATCAGGTCGATGCAGTTGCAGAGGGGGCCGATCAGGTCTAAGCCCCTTCCACAACCTGTGGAGCACTTGCCTTGAAGCCCGACGAAATTGCCAAGCTGACGAAATTCCTGCGCGCCAAGTTTGATAACGCGGGCCTCTCCGTGCGTGCCCGGCCGCAGAAGAAGGACTCGGGTGAAGTCTATATCGGCGACGAGTTCATCGGTGTGATCTTCCGCGACGAGGAAGACGGCGAGCTGTCCTACAACTTCTCCATGGCCATCCTCGAATTCGATCTCGACGAGTAAGACGGCAACAACCGGCCGGCGCTTGTCATCCGGCCCTGAACTTGCAATCCTGAACCATGTGTAAAGCGGCTGTCCCATTTCGGGACGGTGCCTGTCTGTTTGAGGTTGCGTCATGGAAGTTCAGCATGCGGCTTATCTCTTTGCCATCGCGGTTGGATTCGTCTCTGCCGGCCTTGTGGGATCGGTCTGGAACATTGCCACGGACGAAGAACCACGGCTTGCCGGCCTGCTGGATCCCAATCCGACCCTGCTGACACCGATCCGGGTGCTGGCCATCGTCTTTGCCGCGCCCACGACAATCCTGCTTGAAGCTTTCGACGAATTGATCGACCGGCCCTTGCTCGGCGTTCCGGTTCTGGGGGCGGCTCTGGTCTGGAGCTTTTTCCAGGGTGTGTTTATCCTGACCCAGGTGTTTGGTTTGACCTGAGGGTTCCGATGACGATTTACAGCCTGGATGGCGTGATGCCGGAACTTCCCGGCCTGGGCGAGTACTGGATCGCGCAGAGTGCCGATGTGATCGGCAAGGTGCGGCTGCTCAAGAATGCGAGCGTATGGTTCAACGCGGTCCTTCGCGGTGACAACGAATGGATTGAAGTTGGTGAAGGCAGCAACGTGCAGGATGGTGCCGTGCTCCACACCGACATGGGCTCACCGCTGGTGATCGGGCGAAACTGCACCATCGGCCACAAGGCCATTCTCCACGGCTGCGTGATCAAGGACAATTCCCTGGTCGGCATGGGCGCAACGATTCTGAACAATGTGGTGATCGGCGAGAATTGCCTGATCGGTGCCAACGCCCTCATCCCCGAAGGCAAGGTGATCCCCGACAATTCGCTCGTCGTCGGTGCACCCGGAAAGATCATCCGCCAGATCGATGCGGAGGGAGCCATGCGTCTCGCCAGATCGGCAGAAGGCTATGTCAGGAACTGGCAGCGTTTTGCTGCGGGGCTTACTGCATCAGCATAGGCGTGGGGACTGGCCGGACCTTCTCATCACTGCGCGACCCGCGCGATGTGCCGTTGACCCAATTCACCACATCCATGATCGACCACCGCTCGGCAAGTTCGGGCAGGGGGCGCGGAAAGCCGTTCGCTTCCAGCGCAAGGCGTTGGGAGTTGAATTCGTCAGTGGAGATTTGCAGGGCCTCCGCCAGTTCCTTGACGGTGAATACGAGTTTCATCAGATGTTCCCCCAAGATTGGAGGGCTGGAATATCATGGCGCAAGGGACTGAAAAAGCACAAAATCACATGAAAATGTGATTATAAGCGCCCTCGCGAGTGCCTACCTGTTGCGCAAGCAGTGGAGCACCACGCCCTTCACCCCCACACGCTCGTCATCAAGCGCATAGGGCGCGAAGAGCTTCGGATCGGCGGTCGCGCTGATCAGATAAGGCGGATCGAAAATGCGGAACACCGTTTCGGTGCGGCCCGCACTCCAATCATAGATCTGCGCACAGACCACGTCGCCCTTCAGCGGTGAGGCTGCGAGCTTGACGAACAGGATGTCACCGGCGCGATAGGCGCCCAGTTCAAGGGCGCGGCTCTTGAGTGTCCAGGCATCGACACTGCCGTGCGTGGCGCGGAGGTGATTCAGCACCACCGCCACCACATCAGGCACGTTGTCGGCGAGAAGAAGGGCTTCGGATTCGGAAAAGCCATGCGCTTCTCCGTCAGGTGGTGATGTCCCCGCAGAGAAGGGCAGGCCGGTCAGTTTTTCGATGCGGCGAATCGTGGAGAGGCGGAGCCTGGGGCCGGAGTGCGACGACAGGAAACGTGACAGGGTGGAAGGATCGAGCCCGGCGCGTTTGGCAAGTTCGGTCTGCTTCAGCCCGGTCCGGGCGAGGACTTCGAGAACGTAAGTGCGTTGATCCGGCGTCTCGGACATTCACGTCATGCGGGGGCCGGACGCCCGCCCTTCAGTTTCCCGTGCCGATGGAAGCGGTTGCCGTGGTCTTGGCATTGTCGAGCGAAACCCACTGCTTGGGGTCGCGCTGCGTCTGGCGCTTGAGGAAACGGTACTTCGTTTCGCTCCAGAGGAGAATGTCGTCGCGGCGGTTGTCGAGCACATAGTCACCGGCATCGGAGGTTACGGTCAGCACGGCGTGACCCTCGTTGTTTTCATCCAGAACAACGGTGATGAGCAAAGAAGAAGAGGGGAAGCCGCGCTTTTCCAGTTCGCGCTGCTTGAGCAGGACATAGTCCTCGCAATCGCCGGCGGTTGCCGGATAGGCCCAGAACTCAACCTCGCCATACAGTTCCTGGTCGGAGGCCGGCTTGATGTTCTTGTTGACGGTCAGATTGACTTCGAAAAGGTCGGCCCAGCGTTCTGCATCCATGCGCAGGTGAGGGGTGAGGAGCGTGCCCTGCGCCTTGCATTTGGCGGGGCTTTGCGCACAGAACTTCACGAAGCCGATGGGTGGCCTCGACTTCCCGTGCTCGGAAACAAACAACGCACTGTCGCCTGCCATGGCCACCGACCCGAACAGACACGACAACAACGCTGCAACCAGCAAACTGACCCGCACCAACATTACAGCCCACCCACGCAATTAACTTCTCGTTAAGACTCTTACATCGCGAGCCGGGGCGCAACACAAGTGTTACCGAGTGGTTAATGCACAGGAGAAATATTTAACGTTCGAGGCGGGGTTGTGACGGGCAGGGCATTGCACAAAAAAGTGGAGCCGACACCGGGTGGGACGGTGCCGGCTCCGAGAAGCCCGGCGGTTTGGGGGATGGGGGGACGCCGGCCGGGCCAATCTCTGGGCAATCAGGGTTACTGGGCGGGAGTGCTCGTCACAGTGCCTGATGCGATTGTCTTTTCCTTCACGAGGGCCACCCACTGGCGCGGATTCTGCTGCGACTGGCGCTTGAGGAAGGCATAATTTGTCTGGTTCCACCGCAGGATATCGTTGCGACGGTTGTCGAGAATGTATTCGCCCTTGTCGGTCACGACGGTGAGAACCGCGTGGCCCTCGCCCTGTTCATCAAGGACGACGGTGCCGAGCAGGGCTTCCTGCGGGAAGCCGAGACCCATGAGGTAACGCTTCTTGAGCAGGAGATAGTCTTCGCAGTCGCCCGCATCGACCGGATAGGTCCAGCGTTCGGCTTCGCCATAGAGTTCCAAATCACTCATGGGCTTGATCTTGCCGTTCACATAGGAATTGACCTGGTCGATCAGGGACCAACGCTCGGAATCGAGGGTGATGCGGCGGGCGCGGCTGGTGCGGTCCTTGCAGTCTCCGGGGTTCTCGGCACAGAATCGCACAAAGCCGATCGGCGGACGGGCCGGGCCCAATTCAGTCGCAAAGGCTTGCCGGACTTCGCTCGTGGTGTTCGTTGCCATTGCCTGTGGTGGCACCAGCATCGCACCGAGAAGAAGGGCAGCCCCCACTGCACTTGACCTCACCATTTGAAACGCCCCATTCGTTGTTGTTGGGGCTCACCATAGCTTCGCCACATTGCAGCCACGTTCAGGCGGGCAGGGCAAGTTTATGTAATTGCTCTGGATTTCGGCGACCTCCTGTTAACCATGGCAGGGCCGCAAGGTGATATTCCAAGGAAAAGAACAATCGCACGCAATGTTGTGCTGCGGGGGTTGCGCTTCTGGAAATCCCCTGTTAATCACGCCCGCGCTTCGCAAGAAGATGCGGTCGTGGCGGAATTGGTAGACGCACTACCTTGAGGTGGTAGCGGGGAAACTCGTGAAGGTTCGAGTCCTTTCGACCGCACCATCCCTTTCAACGGATCGGGATGGCAATCCGGGTGAGCAGGTGCCTTTGGCACCTGCGCCTGGGTCAGCAGAAGCAATCACGTATCATGAAGATGAACGGCCAAACCAGCGATGGGTGGTTCTCGCATAGTCCTGCCATGCCGTTCCGAACCGGTGTGCAAGATGCTGCTCCTCCCGTTCCACGGCGAGCTTTCGCGTGAGGAACAGGGCAACGGGGGCGGCAATCACCAGGGCCCAGATCCCGAAGCAGAGCCCCAGCCCGGCGACAAGCAGCAGGTTGCCGAGATAGATCGGATTGCGGCTCCAGCCGTAAATGCCCGTGGTGATGAGATTATCCGCGCCGCGATGGGGCAGGATCGTGGTCCGGTGCCGGTGAAAGGCGGCAAAGGCCAGGACATCGATCAGGATCGCCGTTGCCGCCATTGCGGCACCGACCAGCTTCAGGCCGCCTCCCTCCGGGAAAGGCAGGGGAAGCAGCCAATGGGTGAACAACGCCAAGGCGGCTGCACCGGCGAAGAGCAGGGGTGGCCACGGGATGGTGTTGGGACGGGATTCGGTATTCATCGCCCACAATACTTGCATTTGCAGGCCATAGTGGCTAGAAGCCCCGGCAATTCCCAATTCATCCAAGGAGTTCAAGCTTCATGGCGCGCGTCACCATCGAAGACTGCATTGACAAGTTGCCGAACCGCTTCGAGCTGGTACTGCTCGCTGCCCACCGCGCCCGCCTGCTGTCGCAGGGTGCGCCGCTCACCGTTGACCGTGACCGCGACAAGGATCCGGTCGTGGCGCTGCGGGAAATCGCCGCCGAAGCCATCAACAAGGATGACCTTCGCGAAGAATACATCCACGCCATGCAGAAGCATGTGGAAGTGGACGAGCCGGAAGAAACCGAAGTGCCCCTCATTGCCCAGTCCGGCGACATGTCGGTGGTCGATGACCAGGGTCAGGATCAGCCCGAGCTTGAGCAGATGACCGAAGAAGAACTGTTGCGCGGCCTTGAGGGCCTGCCGCCGGCGGAAAGCCCCGGCAGCCAGCGCAACGGCTACTGAGCATCAGCCACGCTGATTTGCTTGCCATTCATGCAGAGGCCGGGGCTGGACCCCGGCCTTTGTTTTTGTAGAGTGTCATCATCATGATGCGCCAGTACGAGCTGGTCGAGCGGGTGACGCGCTACGACCCCGATGCGAATGAGGATCTTCTCAATCGCGCCTATGTCTATGCCATGAAGGCCCACGGCAACCAGAAGCGGGAGTCGGGCGAGGCCTACTTCAACCATCCGCTCGAAGTGGCGGCCATTCTCGCAGACATGAAGCTGGACGATGCCACCATCGCCGCTGCCCTGCTGCATGACACGGTGGAAGACACGGGAGCCACCACCGAGGAGATCGGCGAGAAGTTCGGCCCGGAAATCGCTGCCCTGGTGGATGGCCTCACCAAGATCAAGCAGCTTGACCGCGTGACCCGTGAGGCGACTCAGGCTGAAAACCTCCGCAAGCTCCTGCTGGCGATGTCACGCGATGTGCGGGTGCTGTTGGTGAAGCTCGCCGACCGCCTGCACAACCTGCGCACGCTTGAGCATGTGAAGCCCGAGAAGCGCACGCGCATTGCTCAGGAAACGATGGATATCTACGCGCCGCTGGCCGGCCGCATGGGCATGCAGCTGGTGCGCGACGAGATGGAAGACATCTGCTTCCGCATTCTCAATCCCGAAGCCAACAAGACCATCATCGACCGGCTCGCCCGCCTGCACGCCGAAAGTGGCGATGTCATCCGCGAGATCGAGGCGGCGTTGCTGAAACTGTTCAATGATCGTGGCCTCAATGCCCAGGTGTTCGGGCGCGAGAAGCGGCCATATTCGATCTGGCGAAAGATGGAGCGCAAGAACCTCTCGCTCGACCAGCTCTCCGATATCTTCGGTTTCCGCGTCATCGTCGATACCCTGGATGATTGCTATCGTGCGCTGGGAATGGTGCATCGGGCCTGGCGTGCGGTGCCGGGGCGCTTCAAGGACTATATCTCGACCCCGAAGCAGAATGATTACCGCTCGCTTCATACCACCGTCGTCGGCCCGCATCACATGCGCGTGGAGATGCAGATCCGTACCAGGATCATGCACGAGATCGCCGAGCGTGGCGTGGCCGCCCACGCGCTCTACAAGGACACGGCGGAGGTGAAGGTCGCCGAGGCCGGGGTGCGCGAAGGCGCTGCTGAGTCGAATGCCTACCGCTGGCTCCGGCACCTGATGGAAGTCCTGCAGGAAGGTGACAGCCCCAAGGAATTCCTCGAACACACCCGCCTGGAGCTTTTCCACGACCAGGTGTTCTGCTTCACGCCGAAGGGCCAGCTCATCGCCCTGCCGCGTGGCGCGACGCCGATCGACTTTGCCTATGCGCTGCACACGTCGATCGGAGACAGTTGCGTGGGCTGCCGCATCAATGGCCGCCATGCGCCGCTCGTGACCACCCTCACCAATGGTGACGAGGTCGAGATCATCCGGTCGGAAGCGCAGTCGCCGCCGCCCGCATGGGAAGCCATCGCCAAGACCGGCAAGGCCAAGGCCGCGATACGCCGCGCAACCCGTGCCGCAATCCGCAAGCAGTTTGCGGGCCTTGGTCGCGAAATCGTGAGCAAGCTCCTGGAGCGCCACAAGGTCGAGTACTCCGACAAGAAGGTTGCCGCTGCCGTTCCGCGCCTTGGCCACAAGAATGCCGACGACGCCTTGGCCGCCGTTGGTCGTGGAGACCTGTCGGGCGCGGACATCCTGAAGGCGCTCGGCATTGCGGTGAACGAGGCCGACGCCAAGGAAGCCCGCCGCAAGATCGCGCAAAGGAAAACCGAGAAGGGCGGGCAGGCCGGCATTCCCGTGCGGGGTGCGGCAGCGGGCACGGTGCTCAAGTTCCATCCCGTCACCGGTGCCGTGCCGGGTGAGCGCATTGTCGGCATCGCGACACCGGGCGAGGGCATCACCATTTATCCGATCTTTGCGCAGGCGCTGGAACAATTCGACAGCCAGCCGGAGCGCTGGGTCGATCTGGCCTGGGGGGTTGCCGAGGAAGGGCAGCGTTTCCCCGCCCGCATCCACCTCGCGCTGATCAACGAAGTGGGTGCCCTGGCACAGGTGACCCAGGTGATCGGAGAGCAGGGGGGCAACATCGACGAGCTGCAATTGCTGAAGCGCGAGGGCGTGTCCGATTTCTTTGATCTCACCATTCTCCTGGAAGTCTTCGACAACCGGCACTTGAACGACATCATGAATGGCCTAAAGGCAAAATCGAGCGTCACCCAGGTGGTGCGCGTCACGGGGTAAGCGATGCTGTCACACGAAGACGTCCTGAACGAATTCCGCGCTGCGGGGGCGCTGCTTGAGGGCCATTTCATCCTGTCGTCGGGCTTGCGCTCGCCCCGCTACCTGCAATGCGCGCGGGTCTTGATGGACCCGAAGCGGGCGGAACGCCTGTGCAGGGAGCTGGCATCGAAGGTGCGCGGGGGCGGTTTCGGCGAGATTGACATCGTGGCTTCACCCGCCATGGGCGGCGTGGTGGTGGGCTACGAAATGGCGCGCCAGATGGGCGTGCCGTCGATCTTCTACGAGCGCGTCGATGGCAAGCTGGTCCTGCGTCGCGGCTTCGAGATTCCGAAAGGTGCGCGGGTGCTGATGGTCGAGGATATCGTCACGACCGGCCTCTCATCGCGGGAGTGCATCGAGGGCATTGCGGCGGATGGCGGCAAGACTGTCGCTGCTGCCTGCCTGATCGACCGCTCCGGCGGAAAGGCCGATGTGGGGGTACCCCTGTTCGCGCTCACACAGCTCGATGTGCCGACCTATGCCGCCGACGCCCTGCCGCCGGACCTTGCCGCGATACCGGCAATCAAGCCGGGCAGCCGCGGCCTGGCGAAGTGAGGAAGGGCGGCGGGCGATGATCATCGGCATCGGCAACGACATCATCGATATCCGCCGCATCGAAAAAACGCTGGAGCGTCACGGCAGTCGCTTCACTGACCGGGTTTTCACCGAGGTCGAAAGGCGGAAGTCCGACCGGCGGGCCGAACGCGCCGCCTCCTATGCCAAGCGGTTTGCCGCCAAGGAAGCTTGCTCCAAGGCACTGGGCACCGGACTCAGCCAGGGGGTGTACTGGCGCGACATGGGGGTGGTGAACGAGCCTTCGGGCAAGCCCACCTTGCAACTCACAGAGGGGGCGGGGCGGCGGTTGGCGGCCATGACGCCGCCGGGAAAGACCCCAAGAATCCACCTCACGATGACGGATGAATACCCCTATGCCCAAGCGATCGTGATCATCGAGGCCATTTGATCCCTTTTGCATGGCTGTCATGATATGTTGCATATTGGCAACATGTCGTTGGCTTGCTGTTGCCGTGATTGCGACCCATATGACCGGGCAGCTATAGATTATCTTTGTTTCGGGAGGCTGCCCCCACAGCCAGAGGACGCATGCATAAAGAAGACCATACCCTGGCCGCCCAGCGTGCGGCGGGACGCAAGCAGGAAGATGGCCTGTGGGAAACCGCAAAGGTCATCATCCAGGCGTTGGCGATTGCCTTCTTCGTGCGCACCTTCTTCTATCAGCCGTTCAACATTCCGTCCTCGTCCATGTACCCGACTTTGAAAATCGGGGATTATCTATTTGTTTCAAAGCTTTCCTATGGATATGGGAAGTACTCCTTCAATTTCAGCATGGGGCTGGGAGACAAGACTGTCTTTGCCTGCTGTCCCATCGATTATCCGGGCCGCAAGGTACTGGCCGACACCCCCAAGCGGGGCGATGTCGCCGTGTTCAAGCTGCCGACCGATACCAACATCGATTACATCAAGCGCGTCATCGGCTTGCCGGGCGACCGAATCCAGGTGCGCGACAGCGTCCTCTACATCAACGACGTGGCGGTGCCGCGTGAGCGCATCGAGGATTATGTCGATCCTTCGGGCGAGGGGCACGGCACGCCCATTCCGCAATACAGGGAAACCCTCCCGAACGGCGTGAGCTACAATACATTGGACCTCACCCCCAACGGCGATGCCGACAACACACCTGTCTATGAGGTGCCGGAAGGCCATTACTTCATGATGGGTGACAACCGCGACAACTCCCAGGACTCCCGTTATCTCAACGTGGTGGGTTACGTTCCGATCGAGAATTATGTCGGCCGCGCCGACATCATCTTCTTCTCGATCTCGCCCAACGCGGTGTTGTGGAAGCCTTGGGAGTGGCCGTTCCTCACTCGCTGGACCCGTTTCTTCAATTTGATCTGATGCCTCAGACATCATCGAACGGCAAAGCTCCACTGGCGCGCCTGAGCGACCGGCTCGGATACGTGTTTGGCGATCCCGAGTTGCTCCACCAGGCACTCACCCACGGTTCCTCCGGCCGCAAGGCGAAGGACTATGAGAGGCTTGAGTTCCTCGGCGACCGCGTGCTGTCGCTGGTGATCGCCGACGCGCTCTTCCACAATCACCGCAAGGAAAAAGAGGGCAAGCTCGCGGCGCGTCACAGCGCCATCGTGCGTGGCGATGTCTGTGCGCAGATGGGCGAGGCCATGGGCCTCCACGATTACATCAAGGTCGGCGACACCGAAAAGAAAAGCGGTGTGCACAAGATGAAGTCGGTGCTGGGCGATGTGGTGGAAGCGGTGATCGGCGCCATCTACATCGACGGCGGGCTGGATGCGGCCCGCAAGGTCATCCTGCATTTCTGGCAAGAGGCGCTCCAGCATCCGGATACGGTGCAGAAGGATGCCAAGACCTTCGTGCAGGAATGGGCGCTGGCACAAGCCCTGGCGCTTCCGAAATACGAACTGGCCGGACGTCAGGGACCGGAACACAAACCCCAATTCACCGTGCGGCTGCTGATCGACAAGCATACGGAATCGCAAGGTGTGGGACCAACAAAACAGGCGGCGGAAATGGCGGCGGCAACCGCCTTCATCGCCAGGGAGCAATTACGTTGAACGAACCCACACCCGCGCCACAGCGCTTCGGATTCACCGCCATCATCGGCGCCCCCAATGCGGGCAAGTCCACCCTGGTGAACCAGCTTGCGGGCAGCAAGATCTCGATCGTCAGCCACAAGGTGCAGACGACGCGCGCGCGCATCCGCGCGATCATCGTGGAAGGCAATTCGCAAGTCGTGCTTGTGGATACGCCTGGCATTTTCGTGCCGCGGCGCAAGCTCGATACGGCGATGGTCGACAATGCGTGGGCGGGCGCCTCGGAAGCCGATGCCGTTGTCGTGCTGGTTGATGCCCGACGAGGCATTGACGAGCAGGTGGAGCGGATCTTCCAACATCTGCGCAACGAAAAGCGCAAGGCCATGCTGGTCATCAACAAGACCGACCTGGTGCGTCACGAGGAACTGCTGCCGCTGGCGCAGAAACTCAATGAAGCCTATCCCTTCACCGAAACCTTCATGGTGTCGGCGCTCACCGGCTCCGGCGTGGAAAAGCTGAAGCAGCGCCTCGTCGAGATGATGCCGGAAGGCCCCTGGCACTATCCCGAAGACCAGATTGCCGATGTCAATCTCCGCTTCCTGGCGGCCGAAATCACCCGCGAGAAGATCTACGAGCGCCTGCACGAGGAGCTTCCCTATTCCTCCACGGTCGAAACCGAAACCTGGGAGGAAATGAAGGACGGCTCGGTGAAGATCAAGCAGGCGATCTTTGTTGCCCGTGACGGCCAGAAGGCCATCGTGGTGGGCAAGGGAGGGCAGATGGCTAAGACGCTGGGCCAGCTCGCCCGCGCCGACATGGAGAAGGCCTTTGGCCGCCGCGTCCATCTCTTCCTGTTCGTGAAGGTGCGCGAGAACTGGGCGGAAGACCCGGAGCGTTTGCGCATGATGGGCCTGACGCTGTAAATTCCCCTGATGGAATGGCGTGACGAGGGAATCATCCTTGCCGTTCGGCCCCATGGCGAGACATCTGCCATCGCCGAAATCCTGACGGCTGGACACGGCCGCTGCCTGGGACTTGTCCGGGGCGGCAGGGGCCGGCGCCTGCGTCCCATGCTGCAACCGGGCAATCATGTGGGCTGCGTCTGGCACGCCCGCCTGGAAGAGCATCTCGGGCACTTCGTGCTGGAACCGCTGCACCTGCAGGCGGGCCTCATCATCGATGAACCCTTGCGCCTTCTGGGGGTGACCTCGATGACGGCACTGGCGCAGCTCCTGCCGGAGCGCGAGCCGCATCCGAAACTGTTCTCGGCGTTGCAGGTGGTGTTGTCGGCCATTGACGAGGACAGGATCTGGCCCGCCCTGCTGGTGCGCTGGGAAATGGGCCTGCTGGATGAATTGGGTTTCGGCCTCGATCTCAGCACGTGCGCCGCAACGGGGGTCAACACCGATCTTGTCTATGTCTCGCCGAAGACCGGTCGCGCGGTCAGCCGCGAGGCGGGGCTGCCGTATCATCAGCGCCTGTTCCAGTTGCCCGGCTTCCTCCGGGGCGAGGGGTCTGGCGATGACGGAGACGTGATGGATGGCCTGCGCCTTACCGGCTATTTCCTGGAGCGCCATGTTTTCGGCCCACGCGCGGTGGACATGCCGCAAGCCCGCCAGATGCTTCAGGAAAAACTGGGCCAAAGGACGCATTGAACGGTGGCCCGCCTTGTCGCAAGGGTGAGGCCGCAACCGAACCGGAGAACGCCATGATCGGCCGCCTGAACCACGTCGCCATTGCTGTCACTGATCTTGCCGCCGCGGCGAACCAATATCGCACCATGCTGGGCGCGAAGGTATCGGCGCCGCAACCAGAACCGGCCCATGGTGTGACGGTCGTGTTTGTCGAATTGCCCAACACGAAGGTGGAACTGCTGGAACCGCTGGGTGAGAATTCTCCGATTGCGGCCTTCCTTGCCAAGAACACGTCGGGCGGCATTCACCACATGTGCTTCGAGGTGGATGACATTCTTGCCGCCCGCGACAGCCTGAAGGCTGCGGGGGCGCGGGTACTGGGCGACGGCAACCCGAAGACCGGTGCGCACGGAAAGCCCGTGCTTTTCCTTCACCCCAAGGATTTCAACGGCACGCTGATCGAACTGGAGCAGGCATGAGCTGGGTTTCGTCTCTCGCCATTTTCTTCATCATCTGGTGGACGGCACTCTTTGCGGTGCTGCCCTTCGGAGTCCGGAACAATGCCGAAGCGGGTACCCAGGTGGGTGAGGGCCATGACGCCGGTGCGCCGGTTGCCCATGGCCTGCGCTGGAAGCTCCTGGCGACGACGCTGCTGTCGCTCGTGATCTTCTTCGGTTTCCGTTTTCTCTTCGTGAACGGTTACCTCGATGTCATGAACCTGTCCTTCCTCAAGGACGCACCCAGCCTTTGATCTCTCAGGTCTTGCGCTTGTCCTCGATATCAGGAGCTTGCGGGAAGCGGGTTTGCAGGTCGCGGTCCGTGACGCTCATGTGATTGCGCGTGTATTGCTCGGAAGCCTTGCGCAGGGGCTGGAAGTCCCACGGGAACAGCGAACCCTTCTTCATCGCTTCGAACATCATCAGACGGGCCTGTTGGCTTTGCAGCACCTCGCCGTGAATGCGGGCGATGTCGAACTTGGCCTCCACTTCCTTGCGCATGCCTCTTGCGAGGGGATGTGACGAGGCGAGATTGTTGCGCTCCTCCGGGTCGTCCACGAGGTTGTACAGTTGGTCGGGATCGACCGGGGAATGGATGAATTTCCACGGTCCCCGGCGCAGCATGTACATCGGCGCAATGGCGCCTTCGGCGAGATATTCCCCCCAGGCCGTATGGTCGGGATTTTCGGGCGCTCCCTCCAGAAGGGGCACGAGCGAGCGGCCATCGACGGTGCGCGAGAGTTTCAGTTCACCACCCTGGCCCAGATGCGAAAGCGTGGGCAGGATATCCGCCAGCGTCACAGGCTCGGCCACGCGCCGGGCCTTGAAACGCTTCGGGCACCAGACCAGCATCGGCACATGGGCGGAGGGTTCGAGATAGCTCATCTTGTACCAGAGACCGCGCTCGCCCAGGAAATCGCCGTGATCGGAGGTGAACACCACGACCGTGTTGTCGAGCAACCCGGTTGCCGCAAGCGTGTCGAGCAGCTTCCCCAGCAGGGAATCCACATAGGAGATGTTGGCGTAATAGCCATGGCGGGCAGCACGCAGGTCGGCCTCGGTGACCGTGTAATCATCCATCGCGGAGACATCATAAAGGCGCTGGCTGTGGGCATCGAGCGCACCGCGGTCCATGCGCGGTGTTGCCGGCAGGTCGATGTCCTCGTCGCGATACATGTCCCAGAACTGCTTGCGGGCCGCGTAGGGATCGTGCGGATGGGTGAAGGACACCATCAGTGCCAGGGGCTTGTCGGCGTCAAAACGCACATGGTCATAGATCTTGCGGGTCGCCTGGAAGGCGACATCATCGTCGAACTCCAACTGGTTCGTGATTTCGGCAATGCCCGGCTGCAGGACGCTGGTCATGTTGTGATACCACCAGTCGATGCGTTCCTGGCGAAGGCGCCAGTCCGGCGTCCAGCCAAAGTCGGCCGGGTAGATATCGGTGGTGAGCCGTTCCTCAAGGCCGTGCAACTGGTCGGGGCCGACGAAATGCATCTTGCCGGAAAGGCAGGTCTTGTACCCTTCCATGCGCAGGTAGTGTGCCCATGTCGGAATGGCCGAAGGGAATTCGGCGGCGTTGTCGTAAACCCCGGTCCGGGACGGGAGCAGGCCATTCATGACCGTGGCGCGGGCGGGCGCACAAAGCGGGCTGGTGGAATAGGCGTTCTCGAACACGATGCCTTCCGCCGCGAGGCGCGAGAGCGCCGGGGTCTTGACCAGCGGGTGCCCGTGGAAGGGCAGGAAGCGGGCTGCCAACTGGTCAGCCATCACAAAGAGGATATTGGGTTTTGGTGCCTGGGCCATTATGTCTTTCCCGATGAAATCCGCGATCCTGTTCCTGATCCGCATCTATCAGGTCACACTATCATCCCTCATCGGGCGGCAGTGCCGCTTTCTTCCGACATGTTCGGACTATGCGCGTCAGGCCATCGAAAAACATGGGGTCTGGTGCGGCGGCAGGCTGGCGCTCCGACGCATTTCCCGCTGCCATCCCTGGGGCGGGGAGGGCTTCGATCCCGTCCCTGACCATCCGGATTGTGCACGCCGCAAATGAAAAGGGCCGGATTGCTCCGGCCCTTTCGACAATCGGATGATGCCCGGGTCAGAAGGCCCAGATGGCGGCAACACGCACTTCGTGATCGCCGAAGTCATGGATATCGACATCGCACGAGCCGACGCCGCAGACCGTCTGCGAGTAGTTGTCGCCCTTGAAGCGGGTGTAGAGGTAGTCGAGGCGAAGACGGAAGTTGTCCGTGACGGCATGTTCCATGCCGCCGCCGATGGTCCAGCCCCAATGGTTGCCCTTGATGTGGTCAGGGTAGGAAGCAATGATGCCGTTCAGGTCGCCGCGGGCATAGGCCACGCCGCCTGTCGCGAAGATGAGGGTGTCATCAAAGGCCACGCCGAAGCGGGTGCGGAGGGTGGCGATGTGATCCATCGAGAAGGCGAAGTCGGCGGTCGGCTCTTCGTTGGTGGCGATGTCACCCGTGGTGCCCCAGTCGCCTTCGAGACCGATCACCCAGTTGTTGAACTGGTGGTTGTAACCGGCAAGGGCGCCGCCCTTGAAACCGCAACCCGACATTTCCCAGTCGCTGCCGCCGGTGTTATCGGTCAGTTCGCCGTCGATACAGGTCGCGCCGACCCAGCCGCCAACATAGATGCCGGTCCAGTCATAGGTGGACTGGCGGAGCTCTTCCACCGGCGGCGGAGGAACATCAAGGTCAGCGGCGAGGGCAGTGGCCGCCGGCAGGAATGCCGCGGTGGACAAGGCAAGAGCAAGAAGCAGTTTTTTCATGTTGGTACCCAGTTACAGTTAACTCTGTCAGTGGCGCCAACATGACTTGTTAAGGTTAACACTGCGTTTCCGAAAAATTGCGAAAGTCTTAATTCCTCAGGCTTTTTCGAGGCTTCTTGATTTTGCGACCGGGGAGGGGCAATGCCTAGCCGTACAGATGATTTGCCTACCCGGGTCTGTGGCCGGGAGTGGGCAGGAAGGACAGACAGATGATTACCGTGACATTTCCCGATGGTGCGAAGCGCGAATTCGAAGCCGGCACCACCGCCGGCCAGGTGGCCGCCGCCATTTCCAAATCACTCGAAAAGAAAGCGGTCGCCGCCGTCATCAACGGCCAGCTTTCGGACCTTGCCGATCCGTTGAAGGCCGACTCCACACTGGAAATTGTGGTGCGCGAGGATGCGCGGGCACTGGAGCTGATCCGCCATGACTGTGCCCACGTTCTTGCCGAGGCCGTGCAGGAGCTTTTCCCCGGCACGCAGGTGACCATCGGGCCTGTCATCGAAAACGGTTTCTATTACGACTTCTTCCGCAACGAGCCATTCACGCCTGCCGACTTCCCGCTCATCGAGAAGAAGATGAGGGAGATCATCCAGCGCGACAAGCCATTCACCAAGAGCACCAAGACACGGGACGAGGCAAAGGCGTTCTTCCGCGCCAAGGGCGAGAACTTCAAGGTCGAGCTGGTGGACGCCATTCCCGGCAACGAGGACATCAAGTTCTACGATCAGGGCGGCTGGACCGATCTCTGCCGTGGCCCGCACATGACGTCCACCGGCAAGATCGGCAGCGCCTTCAAGCTCATGAAGGTGGCGGGGGCCTATTGGCGCGGCGACTCGAAGAATCCGATGCTGACCCGCATCTATGGCACGGCCTGGCACAATGAAAAGGATTTGCAAGGTTATGTGACCGCGCTTGAGGAAGCCGAGAAGCGCGATCACCGCAAGCTGGGCCGCGAGATGGACCTGTTCCATTTCCAGGAAGAAGGCCCCGGCGTGGTGTTCTGGCACCCCAAGGGCTGGACCATGTTCCAGCAGCTGATCCAGTACATGCGCCGCCGTCTCAATCGCCTTGGCTACGATGAAGTGAATGCGCCACAGTTGCTCGACAAGAGCCTGTGGGAAATCTCCGGTCACTGGGGCTGGTACAAGGAAGCGATGTTCTCGGCCAAGCCTGCGGGTGACGATGCCGAAGACAATGAGCGCCTCTATGCCATCAAGCCGATGAATTGCCCCGGGCATGTGCAGATTTTCAAGCACGGCCTGCGCAGCTATCGCGAGCTTCCCATGCGCCTGGCCGAGTTCGGCAACGTGCATCGCTACGAGCCGTCGGGTGCCTTGCATGGCCTGATGCGCGTGCGCGGTTTCACCCAGGACGATGCGCACATCTTCTGCACGCCCGAGCAGATGGCCAACGAATGCCTGATGATCAACGATCTCATTCTCTCGACCTATCGCGACTTCGGCTTCGAACAGATCGTGGTCAAGCTCTCGACCCGCCCCGAAAAGCGCGTGGGCTCCGACGAGGCCTGGGACCGCGCCGAGGGCATCATGGGCAAGGTGCTTGAGCAGATCGCCAGCGAGAGCGGCGGCAAGATCAAGACTGCCGTCAATCCGGGCGAGGGCGCATTCTATGGCCCGAAGTTCGAGTATGTGCTTCGCGACGCCATCGGCCGCGACTGGCAATGCGGCACCACGCAGGTGGACTTCAACCTGCCGGAACGCTTCGGCGCCTTCTACATCGGTGAAGACGGCAACAAGCATGTGCCGGTGATGATCCATCGGGCCATCTGCGGCTCCATGGAACGCTTCCTCGGCATTCTCATCGAACATTTCGCCGGGCATTTCCCGCTCTGGATTGCCCCGACGCAGGTGATGGTCTGCACCATCACGTCGGAGGCCGACGCCTACGCGGCAGAGGTCTGCAAGCAGTTGAAGGACGCCGGGCTGCGGGCGGAAGCCGACCTGCGCAACGAGAAGATCAACTACAAGGTTCGCGAACATTCGGTGACGAAGGTTCCCGTCATTCTTGTGGTGGGCAAGCGCGAGATGGAAGAGAAGGCCGTGAACATGCGCCGTCTCGGCAGCCAGGAACAGAAGTCCATGAGCTTCGCGGATGCCCTTGCCAGCCTCAAGACAGAAGCGACGCCACCGGACCTGCGTTGAGCCTCGCACACTGAACCGATGTGGGCATGATCTCGTAGGGAGGACATGCCCACATACATCATCATTGGAACATCCGGCATCGGCGGAACTCTGGCGCGTCATCTGGCGGCAACGGGAAACGGCCTTCATCTGATTTCGCGGAATGCGGAGCGACTGCCGGCTCTCGCCACCGAGCTTGGCGCAAGCCACGCGGTTGCCGATGTCATGCAGGAGGGCGCGCTGGAGGCCGCGATTGCCGCTGCCGGGCCAAGCATCGACGGGCTTGCCTATTGTGTCGGCTCCATCAACCTCAAGCCGCTGGGGCGCGTGTCCGACGCAGAGGCACTGGCCGATTTCCAGCTCAACGCGCTGGGCGCTTTCCGTGCCGTCAAGGCGGCGCTCCCGGCGCTGAAAGGCTCAGTCCAACCCACCGCATCCGTGTTGCTGTTCTCCACTGTCGCAGTCCGGCAGGGGTTCACCTCGCATGCTTCCATCGCCATGGCGAAGGGCGCGGTCGAGGGCCTGACGCGCACGCTGGCGGCTGAACTTGCCCCGAAGATCCGGGTCAATGCCATCGCGCCGTCGCTCACCCGCACGCCGCTTGCAGCAAGCCTCACGGCCAGCGAGCAGACGGCGAATGCCATCGCCGCGCTTCATCCGTTGCAGCGCCTTGGCGAACCGGAGGACGTGGCTGGCCTTGCAGCCCTGTTGCTGTCGCCACAGGCTGGCTGGATTACCGGGCAGGTGATCGGCGTGGATGGGGGGCGTTCGTCCCTGCGCGGACGCGGGTGATGCGCGGAGTTGCCAAGTCCAATCTGCCGACCAAGAGCTGTGCAACCTGCGGTCGGCCTTTCTCCTGGCGCAAGCGGTGGGAAAAGGTCTGGCAAGAGGTGAAATACTGCAGCGATCGGTGTCGCACCTTGAAAAGTAACAAGACAAGTTCCAGATAGCCCGACTATAAGGGTGCATCATGGACATCGGACTTTATACTTTTGCTGACGTGGCTGCGGGCCACCCGGAACTCGCCGGCCAACGCCTGCGTAATCTCGTGGAAGAAATGGAGCTGGCCGATCAGGTCGGGCTTGATGTGTTCGCAGTGGGGGAACATCACCGCGCCGACTATGCCG
>JAEUMJ010000175.1 GCA_016792865.1 Hyphomicrobiales bacterium
GCGGTTCCACCAGCGGCGTCACGGCCAGCATCATCTCGCGCACCTGATGGCCGACCTCGGAGTATTTCGCCATGTTGGGCTTGATCACCACTGCATCCGGCGCGAGTTTCAGGGCCTTGAACATGGGCATTGCCGAACGGACGCCGCGAATGCGGGCAATGTAGCAACAGGTCGAGACAACCCCCCGCGTGCCGCCTCCGACAATCACGGGCTTGTCCGCAAGCGAAGGGTCATCGCGCTTCTCGACGGCGGCATAAAAGGCATCGCAATCGATGTGGGCAATGGAAAGCGTTCCGATTTCCGCATGACGAACCAGCCGCGGCGAATGGCATGCCCGGCAACGACGCTCGTCCGCCTGCGTGTCGGCAAGGCAGTCGCGGCAAAAGCCGGGAATGGCATCAGGTTCCGTCATGGAACCAAGATAGAACGGATTAGCTGCCCTGGCGAGAGAGTCCGATCAATTGCCTGATGTGGGGAAGGGCTTCATCCCAGCTTCCGGTGCGTAGCGACACGAAATCAAACGGTTCGATGTGCCTGGCAAATCGGTCGTCATGCAGGAAGTGGATCAGATGCACTTCCGGGGCATGTTGCCGAGCCGATGCGATGAAACCCGGACTGTCGTCGATGAAGACCACCGGTTCCCGCGTCTGGTCGGCAAGGTGGCGGATTGCGGGTCCCTTCGGGCCTGAATTGGTGACGACCGGAAAATCGAGTCCGTGCTTCTGGAGATTGTCTATGCGCTTGTCGCGGGCATGGTGCGGCAGGTTGGTCAGCATCACGACGGAAGAGTCCCGCGCAAGGTCGTGCAGGGCGGCGATGGCGCCGTCGATGGCATCGAGTTCGGCCGTGTGCTGGTGAAAGAAGTCGTCCACGAGTTCGGCGACCAATCCGGCGCTCACCGGATCGTTGTTCTTCTTCTTCCGGATGTTGCCGTTGAGCGCGAAGCTGCCGGTGTCGAGCCAGAGTTCGCGCGCGGCAAGATATGCCTCGAAGGCCCGCGTGAAATGCACAACCACCTCGTCCACGTCACAGATCACGAGGGGACGGTGCCGGGCGAAGGTGAGCCTGGCTAGCTGCTCGATGGTAAAGTCTGAAATCAATGCGCAAACCCCGGCAGTCTGGAGCGTGCCCGCATCACCGACTCCGGCCTGATCCCGGCGTTCGCGGCGAAGGCCAGGAGCAGGGATTCATCCTGGAGGGCGAAATCGAGCACACCCGCCTGAAAGGCAGGGTCAGCGAGACTCTGTCGCAGGTCGTTGGGGCTAAGTCCGGTGAGCGCCATGAAGCGTCCGATCAGATCGGGATCAGACGCAAGAAAACCGAGCAGTTTCAATGCCAGGTCTCCTTCATCTTCATTTTTTCCCTGAACCTCTTTGAGCACGCTAGACTCTCCCGGATGCGGCGACGTTAACCAGAGGCAAGGCAAGTTCGCCAAGGTTAAGCAGTTGGTTACGCGTCCTAGGCCAAAACAGCCGAAGAAACAAAGGGGATTCCGCCTGAAGTTTGGTGAGCGGACAGGTGGCGGACGCGAGGAGCATTCATGGAACACCCGCAGAGCACACCTCAAGCCGGGGCCAAACCCGTGGGAGTGATGCCACAGATGCAGAAGACAGTTCTCGTTGTCGAAGACAACGAACTCAACATGAAGCTGTTCAATGACCTCCTTGAGGCCCACGGCTACAAGGTCGTGCAGACGCGCGACGGCCTTTCGGCGCTCGACATGGCGCGCAAGCACATGCCCGACCTGATCCTGATGGATATCCAATTGCCGGAAGTGTCCGGCATCGAAGTGACGAAGTGGCTCAAGGAAGACGATGAGCTGCGCGCCATTCCGGTCATTGCGGTCACCGCCTTCGCGATGAAGGGCGACGAGCAGAAGATCCGTGAAGGCGGCTGCGAAGCCTACATCTCGAAGCCCATTTCCGTCGTCAGCTTCCTCCAGACCATCGATGGATTCCTCAAGAAGAAATCATGACGGCCCGCGTTCTCGTAGTCGATGACATCATTGCCAACGTCCGGCTTCTGGAAGCGAAGCTGTCGGCGGAGTATTTTGAGGTCATCACCGCGATGAACGGCCTGGATGCGCTCGACGCCGTCCAGAAGTCCAAGCCCGATATCATCCTGCTCGATGTGATGATGCCGGGGATAGACGGCATCGAGGTCTGCAAGCGCATCAAGGGCAACGTCGATACCCAGCACATTCCGGTGGTCATGGTGACGGCGCTCGACCAGCCTGAGGACCGTGTCCGCGGCCTGGAGGCAGGTGCCGATGATTTCCTCACCAAGCCGGTGAACGACATCGCACTCTTCTGCCGCATCAAGAGCCTCGTGCGCCTCAAGATGCTCACCGATGAACTGCGCGTGCGCTCTCCCGGCAACGACGGCAACGCGCGGTCCTTCCTCGACGACCGCATGAACAGCAAGCGCGGCGACGTGCTGCTGGTGGACCGTCATCCGTCTTCCGCCGAACGCATCATCGCCTCGCTGGGTGACAGGTGCCAGGTCACCGTGATGACCGATCCGGTGGAGGCGCTGGAGAAGGTTGCCACCCGCGAGCGCCCCTATGAACTGGTGATCGTCAGCTTCGATCAGGACCAGTTCGACGGCCTGCGCCTTTGTTCGCAGCTTCGTTCCGGCGATTCCACGCGGCAAGCCCCGCTGATGATCATCGTCAATCCGGATGAACAGCAGATACTGCTGCGCGCCCTCGACATGGGCGTGAATGACTACCTGATGCGTCCGGTGGACCGTCAGGAGATCATGGCGCGGACAGCCACGCAGGTGCGCCGCTGGCGTTACACCGAGCAGCTCCGCAACAGCGTGAAGGCCTCGATCGAAATGGCCATCACGGATTCGCTGACCGGGCTTTACAACCGCCGCTATCTTGAAACCCACCTGACCCACATGATCGATCACTACGTGAACCGCGGCAAGGTTCTCTCGGTGCTCGCCGTCGATGTGGATTACTTCAAGGCCATCAACGACACACACGGTCATGATGCCGGCGACAAGGTGCTCCAGGAACTGGCGCAACGCCTTCGCGACCATACCCGCAGCATCGACCTGTGCTGCCGCATCGGAGGCGAGGAGTTCATCGTGGTCCTGCCCAATACGGACACGATGACGGCAGAGAAGATTGCCGAGCGCCTGCGTCGTGCGATTGCAGCGAAATCCTTCATCATCGGCACCCCGGCCCCTGTGCCGGTCACGATCTCCGCCGGTATCGCGACCTTGTCCGGACTCGATGATTCACTCGAAAAGCTCCTGAAGCGGGCCGACAGCGCCATGTACCAGGCCAAACGCGAGGGCCGAAACCGCATCGTCAAGGCGGGCCTCGTCGCCTGAGCCGGAAGACCAGTCTCTCTCTCTGCATTGCCGTTCCCGTTTCCCCGGTGTAATCGCTGCCCCGATGTCCGACCTGGATCACCTCCCGACCGATGTGCCCAACCAGCCGCGCCGCAGCCATGGCCGGGCGGGGGCCTCCTTTGCGGGCGAAATCGAGTTCCGGAACGTGGGCTTCCGCAAGGCCCGCCAGGACATCCTCAGCGACATTTCCCTCACCTTCGCAGCCGGACGCATCACCTGCCTGCTAGGTCCCTCCGGTTGCGGCAAGACCACGGTGTTGCGCCTCGCGGCGGGAGTGGCCCGGCCGACCACGGGCCGCATCCTTCTGGAGGGCCGTGAAGTGGCCGGAGACGGCATCTTCGTGCCGCCGGAGCAGCGCAACGTCGGCCTGATGTTTCAGGATTACGCGCTTTTTCCGCACCTCACCGTGCTGGAGAACGTCGTTTACGGGCTGTATGCGCTGACCGCCGAGGAAGCCCGCCAGGCTGCCCTGACCGCGCTGGACCGGGTGGGCCTCGCCGAAATGGCCGACCGCTATCCCAATCGCCTGTCGGGAGGTGAACAGCAGCGCGTGGCACTGGCGCGGGCGATCGTGCCACGTCCGCAGGTGATCCTGATGGATGAGCCATTTTCCGGCCTCGACCAGCGCCTGCGCGACAGGGTGCGGGCGGACACCTTGGCGGTGGTGCGCGAAACCCGTTCCACGGCGGTGCTGGTCACCCACGATCCCATGGAGGCCGTGGAGTTTGCCGATCACATCTATCTGATGCGGCAGGGCCGGATCGTCCAGCAGGGCACGCCGCGCGACCTGTACACCGCGCCCGTTGATGCGGCGGCGGCGCTGTTCTTCACATCCTACAACGTCTTTCCGGGACGGGTTGCAAAGGGTGGGGTGGGCACGCCCCTGGGGCGCGTCGATGCCAGCCGTTTTTCGGATGGCACGGCAGTCGACGTGCTGGTGAGTCCATCGGCGATTGCATTGGCCCCCGGCGAGGAGGGCATCGAAGCCTATGTCCGCGACTCCCGCTTCCTCGGCCAGCAGCAGCGGCTCACGCTGGTTTTTCCGGGCCGGGAGGAACCGGTTACGGCAATTCTGGACCGGTCGGCTCTGGTTTCGCCCGGAGGCACCCACAAATTTGTCATGGACCGCAGTGCCATTCATATCTTCAAAAAGCCGTGAAACCTGCCCATATTGCTTTTTCTTGCAGGGCTTCAGCGGAATTGCGATAAGCCCTGCGATCTGCGATAAGCGTCAATGAACAGGCGAGGCGCGTCTTCGTCACGGCAGGATTGAGGAGTTAAGTTATGGGTTCTTTTTCGTGGTGGCACTGGGCCATTCTCCTGGTTGTTGTGCTCGTGCTCTTTGGCGGCAAGGGCAAGGTGTCTGACCTGATGGGCGACGTTGCCAAGGGCATCAAGAGCTTCAAGAAGGGCCTCGCCGACGAACCCACCGATACGGCCTCCAGTGAAGTGAAGTCGATCGGTGAGCAGGCGGGCGATCCCGCCAAGACCGCCGAAAAGGCCAAGAGCTGATTTCTCCCTGAGCCCGCCGACAGGGCGCGGGCAGAGGACAGGGCATGTTTGATTTCGGCGTAGGGTATTCCGAGCTTTTTGTTCTGGCCCTGGTGGCGGTCATCGTCATCGGGCCCAAGGATTTGCCGCGCGTGCTGCGCATGTTCGGGCAGTTCATGAACAAGGCCAGGCGCATGGCGGGCGAGTTCCAGGTCCATGTCGATGCCGCGATGAAAGACTCCGGTGTTCAGGGCCTGAAGAAGGATCTCGATCAGGCGAGGGGGGCCATTTCTCAGGTGGCGACCACGCCATCCTCCACCGTGCCGAACATCATCCCGCCTGTTGTGTCGTCCAGCTACGGCCTTTCCGACAAGAGTTTCGAGACGTTCTTCGGGGCTGAACCCCGTGCCGGGGAAACGCGGGTGGCAGGCGCGCTTGTAGAAGAAGGCGCAGCCGGCGCATGACCAAGGAAGAAATAGACGCCTCTGAAGCGCCGTTGATGGATCACCTGATGGAGCTGCGCTCCCGCTTGGTGAAAAGCGTCCTGGGCTTCGCCATTGCCTTCATCGCGAGCTTCTTCTTCTCCACTGACATATTCCACTATCTGGTGAAGCCCTTTGAATGGGGCACCGGCCAGGATGTCGGCCTCATCTCCACCAAGCTGCTCGGTTTCTTCCTCGTGAAGCTGAAGATTGCCATGTTCGGCGGCATGTTCATTGCCTTCCCGCTCATCGCCACGCAGATCTACCGGTTCATGGCACCGGGCCTCTACAAGCACGAACGTCAGGCGCTGTTCCCCTACCTGATCGCCACGCCGGTCTTCTTCGTGCTGGGCGCCTGCCTTGTCTATTTCTTCCTGCTGCCGGTTGCGATCCACTTCTTCTACAGTCTTGCGGAAGGGGTGGGCACGGTTGAGAGCGGTGACAAGAACCTCGTCACCCTGATGCCCGATGTCGAAGCCTATCTCGACTTCGTCATGATGCTGATCCTGGCCTTCGGCCTGGCCTTCCAGCTTCCGGTCGTCCTCACCCTCATGGGCCAGATCGGCCTGGTGACGGCGGAGCAACTGAAGCGGGGCCGCCGTTTTGCCATCGTCGGCGTCTGCGCCGTCGCCGCGGTCATCACCCCGCCGGACCCGATTTCCATGCTGTCCATGGCCGTTCCGCTGGGGCTGCTCTATGAGCTGGCGGTGTTTGCCGTGTCCTTCCTTGAGAAGCGCCGGGCAGCGGCCGCTGCGGCAAAAGAGTCGGACAGCAAGGACATAAAACCCGTTTGAGGTGAGGGGCGGGCCTCACTATAGAGGGCCCATCCAGTCTCTCTTTCCGGGTTATGATTCCGATGCATGACATCAAGGCCATTCGTGACAATCCCGCCGCATTCGACGCCGGGCTGAAACGCCGCGGGCTGGCCCCGCTTTCCGCCGCCGTTCTCGCCATCGATGAAGAGCGCCGCGCCCTTCTGCAATCCCTGCAGGAGGCACAGGGCCGCCGCAACGACCTGTCGAAGCAGGTGGGCGAGGCCATGAAGGCGGGCGACAAGGCGAAGGCCGAAGCGATCAAGTCTGAGGTCGCCGCCCTCAAGGACAGGATTTCCTCCGGCGAGGAATCGGAGCGCGTACTGACCCAGCGGGTCAATGATGCCCTTGCCGTCATCCCCAACCTTCCGCTCGATGAGGTGTCTGACGGGGCCGACGAGAGCGGCAATGTGGAGGTGCGGCGCTGGGGCGAAAAGCCCACGTTCAACTATGCACCGAAGCAGCATTTCGAGCTTGGCGAGAAGCTGGGCCAGATGGATTTCGAGGTGGCCGCCCGCATGTCGGGTGCCCGTTTCGTGGTGATGAAGAAGCAGCTTGCGAGGCTCGAACGGGCCATCGCCCAGCTCATGCTCGATATCCAGACCGACAAGAACGGTTACACCGAGCACTATGTGCCCTTCATGGTGAATGACAGCGCCATGTTCGGAACCGGTCAGTTGCCCAAGTTCGGCGAGGACCTGTTCAAGACCACCGATGGCCGCTGGCTGATCCCCACGGCGGAGGTCTCGCTCACCAACACGGTGCGCGAGAGCATTCTTGAGGAGGCCAGCCTTCCGCTCCGGCTCACGGCCTATACGCCCTGCTTCCGTGCCGAGGCGGGTGCAGCGGGCCGCGACACGCGCGGCATGATCCGGCAGCACCAGTTCTCGAAGGTGGAACTGGTCTCCATCACGACGCCCGAACAATCGCGCGAGGAACTGGAGCGCATGACCGGCTGCGCCGAATCCGTGCTTCAGGCGCTCGGCCTGCACTACCGCGTGATGCGCCTTTGCACCGGAGACATGGGCTTCGGCTCGCGCATGACCTACGATCTGGAAGTCTGGCTGCCCGGACAGAACGCCTTCCGCGAAATATCGTCCTGTTCGGTCTGCGGCGATTTCCAGGCCCGCCGCATGGATGCCCGCTATCGCCCGACGGACGGCAAGGGAACGCGCTTCGTCCATACGCTGAACGGCTCCGGCCTTGCCGTGGGCCGCACGCTGGTGGCCGTGCTTGAGAACTATCAGAACCCCGATTGCAGCATCACCATTCCGGAGGCGCTGCGGCCCTATATGGGCGGCAAGGAAAGGATCACGGCCTGATGCGCATTCTGGTGACCAACGACGACGGCATTCACGGCCCCGGCCTTGAGGTGCTGGAAGAGATTGCGCAGACGCTGTCCGACGACGTCTGGGTGGTGGCGCCGGATGCAGAACGTTCGGGGGCAGGGCATTCCCTGACGCTGGCAAATCCGCTGCGCTACCGCAGGCTGGGGGAGAGGCGCTTCGAGGTCGAGGGCACGCCGACCGATTGCGTGATCATGGCGGCGCGGAAAATCCTGCCCGGTCTGCCTGACCTTGTGCTGTCAGGGGTGAATCGCGGGGCCAACATCGCCGATGACGTGACCTACTCCGGCACCATCGCCGCGGCGATGGAGGGCACGGCACTCGGCCTCAAGTCGATCGCGCTCTCGCAGGTGACGGGCATCTATGAGAACGGGGAGAGCTTCGCCGTGGCGCGCGCCCATGGTTCTGCCGTCGTGAAGAAGCTCGCCACCATGTCGTTCGGCCCCGGCGTGCTGGTGAACGTGAACTTCCCGGATTGCCGCGCAGAGGATGTGCAGGGCATCGAAGTGACGCGGCAGGGCAAGCGCGACCAGAGCCATCTCTTCATCGACGAGCGCGTGGATGCGCGGGGCCGCCATTACTACTGGATCGGCTCGAACAAGGAGAAAGGCTCGCCGCCCGCAGGCACCGACCTTGCCGCCGTGTTCGGCAAGCGCATATCGGTCACGCCGCTGCACATGAACCTGACGCAGGTGGAGGCCATGGACGCCCTTCGGGGTGTGTTCGGGTGAGGGCAGGACAATGGTGCCGGCTATAGGACTCGAACCTACGACCCCCTGATTACAAAGCAGGAGGGTCTGGCTGAAAAGGGTTGAAAGCCTTGAAAACGTCTGTTGGAAAACCCGCGAAATCACTGTAGATGTTAGCCTCGTGTTAGCCGGTTTCTACCCCTCTAATAATCGAGTGGTGTTAGCCCGCAGTTAGCCTGAGGCAAAAAATGAGCCGAAAATCTCTCTCCGATATTGGCGTTTCAAACCTAAAGCCGAGGGCACAACGATACGCGTTTCCGGACCCGGAAATGCGCGGCCACTATGTGCGCGTGACGCCGGCCGGCGCGAAATCCTTTGCCGTGGTGGCGCGTGATCCGGGTGGAAAGCAGATATGGGCGACAATCGGCTCTAGCGATTCCATGCGCATCGAGGAGGCCCGCGAACGGGGCCGCAAAGCCCTGCAGCGGATCCGCGACGGCCTGGCACCTTTCCAGCCCGCACCCAAAAAGATCGCCACATTCGAAGAGGTGGCCAAATCCTGGTTAGAGCGGCACGTGCAGGCGCGCCAGCTCCGTTCCGAAAAGGAAATCGAACGGTGCCTCAAGGTGTACGTGCTGCCGGCTTGGAAAGAGTTGCCATTCGTCGAGATCCGGCGGGGTGACGTGTCGGAGCTGCTCGACAAGATCGAGGACAACCATGGGGCCAGGCAGGCAGATGTTGTGTTGGCTATCCTGCGAGGGATGGCGAACTGGTACGCCAGTCGGCATGATGACTACTTCTTGCCGATCGCCCGAGGAATGCGCCGCCAGGCCGGCGTCAAGCGGGATCGGATACTGGATGATCATGAGCTCAGGGTGATCTGGCAACACTCACTGGCCGCTGGCACATTTGGCGCACTGATCCGCTTCGCCCTGTTGACAGGGCAGCGCCGTGAGAAGGTTGCAACGCTTAAGTGGGCCGACTTGGACGGCAGCACTTGGAACATCGCCAGTGGTCCGAGAGAGAAGGGTGCCGGCGGCAGCTTGAAGCTTCCGAAAGCCGCAAAGGCGATCATCGATGCGCAGCCACGCCTGGCCAGCAATCCCTATGTGTTTGCCGGCCGTGGTGAGGTGGCATTCAACGGATTCTCAAAGAGCAAGACGAAATTTGATGCTGGCCTACCGCAATTAAAGAGAGGAGGCAAAGTGGCGGCCGTTGCAAATTGGACGTTGCATGACCTACG
>JAEUMJ010000197.1 GCA_016792865.1 Hyphomicrobiales bacterium
GCCGCCACGTCGGGATTGTTCTGCAACATCTCGCGCGAGAGGTTCAGCGGCATGTCGGCGGAATCGATGACGCCGCGCACGAAGCGCAGGTAGGGCGGGAGCAGTTGCGCATCGTCGGCAATGAAGACGCGCCGCACGTAGAGCCGCTGCTTTCCCTTGCGTTCCGGGTCATAGAGATCGAACGGCTTTTCACCAGGCACGTAGAGCAGCACGCTGTATTCCTGCCGCCCCTCGGCCCGGTAGTGGATGGTGAGAGCGGGCGGCCCGGCGGTATGGGCCAGGCTGTCGAAGAATTCCTTGTGCTGTTCCGCCGTCACCTCGGCCTTGCCGCGCATCCAGATGGCGCTGCCGGAATTGATCTGCCGCGCTTCGCCCTCGCCCGCGAGCCTGATCGGGTGCACGATGTGATCGGAGTAGTTCCGGACAATGGCCTCGATCTTCCAGTCATCGAGATAGTCGAGCGCGTCTTCCTTGAGATGGAGCACGATCCGCGTGCCGCGATGGCCCGGCTCGGCCTTGTCCACGGTGAAGGTGCCGAGGCCATCGGAGCGCCAGACATGCGCCGTCCTGGTGCCGGCGGGGCGCGAGAAGACCTCGACCCGGTCGGCCACCATGAAGGCGGAATAGAACCCCACCCCGAACTGGCCGATGAGGTCCGGCGCATCGGTTGCGCCATAGTCCTTGGCGCCCTTCATGTAGGCCTCGGTGCCGGAGCGGGCGATGGTGCCGAGATTGGAGGCGAGCTCGTCCGCCGACATGCCGATGCCGCTGTCGGTGATGGTGAGCGTCTTCTTCTCCCGGTCGGGCGTGATGGTGATGGACAGGTCCGGCTCGCCCTCCAGCAGTTCCGGCGAGGCGATGGACTCGTAGCGCAGCTTGTCCAGCGCGTCGGAGGAATTGGAAACCAGTTCGCGCAGGAACACGTCCCGGTCGGAATAGACCGAGTGCACCATGAGCTTGAGGATCTTCGCGACCTCGGCCTGGAAGGCCTGCGGTTCGCCGGTTGTGGCCTTGATCTTGCTTCTCGACCTGGATGCCGTCGCCATCATCGCACCTCTTGTTGTGCCGTCCATATCGGCAGGCCCGCGGGGGGCGTCAAGGGCGGAGGGGGAAAGGCCGGGCGGGGCGGGTACGAGGGGCAGGCACGGCATGGCAGGCTGGGAGGGGCAGGCACGGCGGGGTTGTGCGCACCCCAAAAAAAAGCGGCCGCTTCACGAAGGAGGGCCGCTTGATAAGACTCAGAAACTCAACTCACTTGAAAGAGTTGGGGGCCCGGCCGGATCTTACGCGGATCCCGGAGGGGCTGGGGGGCTGAAACCGGGGCTCCATCCAGCCGGGCTATCGAGGCAACGATTGTTTTATCAACTCTCACTTTGGCGGGGGCATGATGCAATTGGGGCAGAAAAGAGGATTTGCATTTTGCTTGCCAAGCCGAGTTCGGCACAGCACTATGACAGCCACGTGAAATCGGGAGGCTCGCCCGTGGATCTGGAAGCAAGTGTCGAAAGCCGTGCACGGGAAACCGAGGAGGCGACAGTCCTTCGTTTTCCCGCCCGGCCAACCCCCAAGCCCGTTGCCTTCGACAGGCACGAACTCACTGAAATCCTTAATCTATATGGTCGCCACGTCGCCGACGGCGATTGGCGCGACTATGCCATGGAATTCAGCCGCGAAGCCGCCAGCTTCTCGGTGTTCCGGAGAAGCTCCGAACAACCGCTCTACCGCATCGTCAAGACACCGGCACTGGCCCGCAAGCAGGGCATGTACGCGGTGGTCGCGCAAGGCGGCCTCATCCTCAAACGCGGCCATGACCTGGCCCAGGTGTTGCGCGTTCTGGTGAAGAAACCAAAACTGGCGACGTGAAAGTTCTCATCAATTTTCACGATGCGGTTTTCATGATCGGCTTCTTCAGGTCCATGAAGCAAGAAACCCCATGAATCAGAAAACCCCGGTGTCGCCACCGGGGTTTCGCATGTCAGGCCCTTCCCTTCAGGCTATTCGCGGTTGCCCATGAGGCGCAGCAGCGACAGGAAGAGGTTGATGAAGTCGAGGTAGAGGCTCAGCGCACCCATGATGGCCTTCTGGCCCATGACCAGCGTGCTGTCGCCTTCGAGATACATCTCCTTGATCTTCTGCGTGTCGTAGGCGGTGAGGCCGGTGAACACCAGCACGCCGACGGCCGAGAGCACGAAGCCCATGGCGCTGCTCTGCAGGAAGATGTTCACGATACCCGCGATGATCAGACCGATGAGGCCCATGAAGAGGAACGAGCCGAAGCCCGTCAGGTCACGCTTGGTCGTGTAGCCGTAAAGGCTCACGGCACCGAAGGTGGCCGCCGTCACCAGAAATACCTGCGTCAGGCTCTGGGCCGTGTACATGAGGCCAAGCGAGCCGAGGCTCACGCCCATGAGCGCGGCATAGCCCCAGAAGGCAAGCTGTGCACCCGCAAGGCTGAGGCGCTGGATGCCGAAAGAGAGAAGCATGACCAGCACCAGCGGCGCGAAGATCACCGCCCACTTCAGCGGGCTCACGAAGATCATGGTGCCGAAGGGCGTCAGCTGCCCGGCTGCATCCACCGCCGCATGGTAGGTGCCATAGGCGGCGAGACCGGTCATGGCGAGGCCGGCACCCATGTAGTTGTAGACGCGCAGCATGTAGGCGCGCAGACCCTGGTCTACGGCAGCCTCAGTGCGGGCCTGTGATGGATAGCGAAGTTCAGCCATTTTTCCCTCCAGTTATGTGCCCACCATATGGTAAGGGCCCTCTCCAGCGTCAAGTTACCGGACTGTAAGGTTAGCGCCCCGGTTGCGCAATGTGATTTGCGCTGCGCCGCCGGTCTCAGGTGCCGGCGATCTCGTCCATCTTCCGGGCCAGCGCGATGTCGAGCGCGGTCAGCCCCTGAGCCGAATGGGTGGTGAGGATCACGTCCACCCGGCCATAGACATTGCTCCATTCGGGGTGGTGGTCCATCTTCTCCGCCACCAGCGCCACTTCCGTCATGAAGGCAAAAGCCGAACGGAAGTTCTTGAATCTGAAACTCTTTGTGATGGCGTCGCGCCCCGGCACGTCGTGCCAGTCGTTCAGCTCCTGCACCGCCTTGATGCGGGCCGCGCCCTGCAACCGCTCGCTCATGCCACCGCCTCCATGGGGCTGTGCAGGGCATAGGACTCCTCGATGCCATAGGGCCCGCCGCCCTTGAGGGGCCGCGAGGAGAAGAGCACGAAGCGTTTCACCTTGAAGGTGGCGCTGCGATAGAGGCTATGCACCTCGATCCAGCGTTGCAGGGCCCGCGGCTCCGGATCCTTCAGGCGGGCCAGCGTCACATGCGGCACGAAGCGCCGGGGTTCCGCCGGAAGCCCCAGGATCTGGCAGAGCCGCTCATGCAGGTCGTGCAGGCGCTTGAGTTCGGCGTTGTCCTCGACACCGGCATAGATCGAATGGGGCTTGTTGCCGCCGAATAATCCCACCCCCTTGAGGGTGAGGAGAAAGGGCTGCACCCGGATGCCATCGAGACCATGGGCGATTTCACGCGCGAGGCCGGTATCGATATCGCCGATGAAGCGCAATGTGAGGTGATATTGCGAAGGGTCCATCCAGCGCGCGCCGGGCACGCCCCCTTGCATGATCTGCAGGTCCAGTGCCACGTCGTCTGGCACGTCGAGTCCGGTGAAGAGGCGTGGCATGGTTCCCTCCGTCTTCTTCTGCAACGAAGGCTAGCGCGATTCGGTGCCAAGCCAAGTTATTTTTTTGCCATGGCAATAAGGGCTTCCACCTCCGGCAGGATGCGGGCGACGATCACCTCGACACCCTCCGCCGAGGGATGGATGCCGTCCGGCTGGTTGAGTTTCGGCTCCGCCGCAACGCCCGCGAGGAAGAAGGGATAGAGAATGACCCCATCCTGCCCGGCAAACTGCCCATAGATCGCCTCGAAGGACTTCGCGTAGTCCGGGCCGAGATTGGGCGGGGAGCGCATGCCCGCGACCAGCACCGGAAGCCCCTTCGCCCGCAGCTTGCCGACGATGTCCTTGAGGGCGGCACCGGCCTGGGCCGGATCGAGGCCGCGCAGTGCGTCGTTGGCGCCAAGTTCCAAAATGACCGCATCCACCTCATCGGTAAGAGACCACTCCAGGCGCGCCGCCCCTTGCGCCGCCGTATCGCCGGAAACACCCGCATTGATCAGCCTGGCGTCGATGCCTTTCGCCTTGAGGGCCGCTTCCAGCCGGGCCGGAAAGGCCTGGGTCTGGTCAAGCCCCAATCCCGCCGTCAGGCTGTCGCCCAGTGCAAGGATGGTCACGGGCTGCGCCGTGGCAGGAAGGACGGACATGAGAAGGGCGGCCAGGACTGCGAGAACGGAACGGGGCATCATGGCGGTCCATGTGGGGCGAATCGGCGTAAGCTGCAAGACCTGCTCGAAATTCCGCAGGCCACAACCTATCTGTGCCTTTCTGCCCCTGCCCGCCTTCAACCGGATCCCTGCATGACCTCTCCTGCCCCGCCTGTCCTGTCCCTCCGCGATGTCGATCTCACACTCTCGTCACGGGCGGGCGAGGTCCACATCCTGCAAGGGGTGAGCCTTGCCGTGGGCCAGGGCGAGGCGGTGGGCATCGTCGGGCCGTCGGGGTCGGGCAAGACCTCGCTCCTGATGGTGATGTCGGGGCTGGAACCGGCAACCGCCGGCAAGGTGGTGCTGGCGGGCGAGGAGCTTTCGGGAAAATCGGAGGAGGCGCTGGCCCGCATCCGGCGCGAGACCATCGGCATCGTCTTCCAGTCCTTCCATCTCATCCCCACCCTCACGGCCATCGAGAACGTGGCGATCCCCATGGAGTTCCGCGGGCTGCCCGATGCGGCGGGACGCGCCACGCAAGCCCTCCGGCGCGTCGGCCTCGGCCATCGTCTCGATCATTATCCGGGACAGCTCTCCGGGGGCGAGCAACAGCGCGTTGCCATCGCCCGCGCCCTTGCGGCGGGCGCGAAGGTGCTTCTGGCCGACGAACCGACCGGCAACCTCGATCAGGACACGGGCAACGCCATCATCGAACTGCTCTTCGACCTCAAGGCCCGCGAAGGAGCAACGCTCCTTCTCGTCACCCATGACCGCAGTCTTGCAGCCCGCTGTGGCCGCATCATCGAGGTGCGCGACGGACGGGTGAGCGAGGGCACCGTGGGCGGCAACCCATGATCTCTCCTGCTCTCTGGCTCCGCTATGCGGGCAAGAACCTGCGCTCCGGCCTGAAAGGCTTCTGGATCTACCTCGCCTGCCTCACGCTGGGGGTGGCCGCCATCGCCATCGTCGGCAGCCTCGTGGCCGCCGTGGACCGCGGCCTTGCCGAACAGGGACAGCCGCTTCTGGGCGGCGACATCGAGTTCTCGCTCATTCACCGCGAGGCCAATGCGGCGGAACGCGGCTTCATGGACGGCAAGGGCACGGTGAGCCGCATCGCCACGCTGCGCGCCATGGCCACGGCGAACAACCAGCCGACGCTGGTCGAGATCAAGGCCGTCGATGGCTTCTATCCGCTTTACGGCGCACTGGCCTTCGAACCCGGCGGGGAGGAAAATCCGCTCTCCGCGAGGAACGATGTCCATGGCGTGGCCGCCGATCCGCTGCTGCTGGGAAGGCTCGGCATCAAGGTGGGCGACATGATCAGGATCGGATCGGCTGAGGTGCGCCTGGCCGCCGTCATCACTGCCGAGCCTGATCGCATTTCCGATGGCTTCGTGCTCGGACCCCGCATTCTCATGTCCCACGAGGCATTGCAGGCGACCGGACTGGTCCAGCCCGGCAGCCTGATCACCTGGCGCTATCGCGTGAAGCTGGCGGGCGACACCTCGCTGGCGGCAGCCAAGGAGATCGTGGCCGAAGCGGAGAAGGCCCATCCCGACGCGGGCTGGCGCATCCGTGCCCGCGACAACGCCGCGCAAGGGGCCGAACGCTTCGCCGAGCGCCTGGGCTACTTCATGTCGCTCGTCGGCATTGCGGCGCTGGTGATCGGCGGCGCCGGCATTGCCAACGCCGTTTCCGCCTTCATCACCCGGCAGACCTCATCCATCGCCACGCTGAAATGCATCGGCATCTCCAACCGCGACGTGACCGGGCTGTTCCTCACCGAGATCATCCTTGTCGGCCTGATCGGCATCGCGATTGCCATGGGCGTGGGTGCCGTTTCGCCCTTCGTCATGAAAGCCCTCTTCGGCGCCGTGCTGCCGCTGCCCCTCTCAACCGGCATTTCATGGCGGCCCCTGCTCTTTGCGGCATTGCTCGGCGTGCTCGTGACCCTCGCCGCCGCAAGCCTGCCGCTCGCCCGCATCGGCCGCATTCCGGGGGCTGCGCTGTTCCGCAGCCATGTGGTGGATGGCGGCGGGCGCCCGTCCTGGAAGGGTCTTGCCGTCACCGCCCTGCTCATGCTGGCCACGGCTCTCGCCATCCTCGCCAATTTCCCGGACGTTCGCGTGACCGGCTATTACCTGCTCGGCCTTGCAGGTGCATTCATCCTCCTGTCGGCGCTGGCCTGGCTGTTGATGCGGGCCGTCGCAAGCCTGCCGCGCCCGCGCAACGTCTATGTGCGCCATGCGCTTCTGGCGCTGCATCGCCCCGGTGCATCGGCGATCTCGGTCATCCTTGCGCTGGGCCTTGGCCTCACCCTGTTCGTGGCCCTTGCCCTGACCGACCGGACCATCACCGACGAGTTGCGGGCGGGCCTGCCGCAGAAGGCGCCTGCCTTCTTCGTGCTCGACGTGCAGAACGGCGAGCTTCCCGCCTTCCGCGAGATGGTGCTGAAGGAGAAGGGCGTGACCGCCGTCAACAACGCACCGATGCTGCGCGGGCGCATCACCGCCGTGAACGGCGTTCCTTCCGATCAGGTGAAGGTTGCCCCCGATGCGGCCTGGGCCCTGCGTGGCGATCGCGGCCTCACCTACTCCGAGGACGTGCCGGAAGGCTCGACGCTCAGCGAAGGCGAATGGTGGCCGCGCGATTATGATGGCCCTCCGAAGGTGTCGGTGGTGGACGATATCGCCAGGGGTCTTTCCCTCAAGCTCGGTGACAGGATCACCGTCAATGTCCTGGGTCGCGAGATCACGGCAGAGGTGGCCTCTTTCCGTCAGGTGAACTGGCGCAGCATGGGCATCAACTTCGTGATGGTGTTCTCGCCCAACACCCTGAAGGCAGCACCCCACAGCCACGTCGTTACCATTGAGATGGAAGGCGGTGACGAGGCCCGCTTCCTCAACGACATCACCCGCGCCTTCCCGTCGACAACGGCGGTGCGCGTGAAGGATGCGCTCGCAACCGTCAGCGACCTGCTGTCACGCATGCTCGCCGCCGTGCGCGGGGCCAATGTCCTCACCCTGCTCACCGGTGTTCTGGTCCTCTCCGGCGCACTGGCGGCCAGCCTTGCCGCCCGCAGCTATGAGGCCGTGGTGCTGAAGACCTATGGCGCCACCCGGCGGCAACTCCTCATCGCCTTCATGCTCGAATACGGGCTGCTGGGTCTGGTCGCGGCCCTTTTCGGCATGATCGTGGGTTCGCTGGGGGCGTGGTATCTCTCGGTCTTCATTCTCGAACTGGGATTTTCCTTCTCGTGGCCGGTCGCCGTCGTCACGGCCCTGCTCGCCATGGTGCTGACCGTGGCTGCCGGGCTGGCCGTGACGGCGCGGGCGCTCTCGGTGAAGCCATCCGCCCATTTGCGCAACGAGTGACGAGCGGCTAACAGGTTTTCCATGGTTGTCCTCAACAAGATCTACACACGCACGGGCGATGCCGGTGAAACCGCTCTGGGGTCGGGCGAGCGCGTCTCCAAGGCAAACCTCCGCATTGCCGCCTACGGCACGGTGGATGAAGCGAATTCCGTGGTGGGCATCGTGCGCCTGCACACGGCCTCGGGCGAACTCGCCCGCCTTGATGCGATGCTGCTCCGCATCCAGAACGAACTGTTCGACCTCGGTGCCGATCTTTGCGTGCCGGACCGGGGCGAGGAACTGCCCTACGAGCCGCTGCGCATGACGGCGGCACAGGTGGCCCGCCTTGAAGAAGAGATCGATGCGCTGAATGCCGACCTGCAGCCGCTGCGGTCCTTCGTGCTTCCCGGCGGCCACCCGGCTGCGGCCCATCTCCATCTCGCACGCACCATCGCCCGCCGGGCCGAGCGCCAGATCGTGGCGCTGAAGTCGCAGGGCGGCGAGCACGTGAACGAGCACGCCATCACCTACATCAACCGCCTCTCCGATTTTCTCTTCGTCGCCAGCCGCTGGGTCAACGCCAGGGCCGGAGGCGGCGACATTCTCTGGGTGCCCGGAAAAACCCGTTCATGATCGCTGCCGTGGTGGCCGGGCTGCTGCTCGGCGGGAGTCTGATCGTGGCGATCGGGGCGCAGAACGCCTTCGTCATCCGGCAAGGGGCATCGGGCCGGCATGTGTTCTGGATCTGCCTGTTCTGTGCGGCCAGTGACGCGGCGCTCATCTGGGCCGGGGTGTTCGGGCTGGGGGCCGTCATCAAGGCCGCGCCGTCCTTCATCACCGTCATGACCTATGGCGGGGCCGCCTTCCTGTTCTGGTATGGCGTTGTCGCCCTGCGCCGCGCCCTGCACCCGTCTGCCATGGGGGTGGATCAGGGTGAAGCGAAGGGTCTCGGAGCGGCGATTGCCGCCTGCGCCGCCTTCACCTGGCTCAACCCGCACGTCTATCTCGACACGGTCGTGCTGGTCGGATCGGTCGCCAATGCACGCGCCGCGGGCGAGCAGGTGCCCTTTGCCGTGGGTGCCTCGCTCGCCTCCCTGATCTGGTTTTTCCTGATCGGTTACGGGGCACGGGCCTTGCGGCCCTGGCTTGCCTCGCCGCGTGTGTGGCGGGTGATCGACGGATGCATAGCCGCCATCATGTTTGCCCTCGCGGCAAAGCTTGTGTTGGGCTGACGGGGGAGGTAACGCTGGCTGATGCTGGTGCCGCTCAAGGACGACAACCCGTTGCAGGTGATCCGCTTTCAGGGCGTCACGGCGGGGATCGTTGCCGTCAATGTGGCCATCTTCCTGTTCACCGGAGCGGTGTCGAGGCCGGAGTTCTCCTCCGCCATCGCGGCCTCCTGGGGCGTGGTGCCGGTGGAGCTGTTCAGCCCGGCCATGCATGTGCCGGTGTCGCTGGAGCCGGTGCCTGAGCCGCTCACGCTCATCACCTACATGTTCCTTCATGGCGGCTGGCTGCACCTGCTTTTCAACATGGCCTTCCTCTGGGTCTTCGCCGACAACATCGAGGATGCCTTCGGCCATACCGGCTTCATGCTGTTCTATCTCCTGTGCGGGATTTCGGCGGGATTCATCCACGCGCTGATGCTGCCCACCAGCCAGTTGCCGGTGATCGGCGCTTCAGGGGCGGTGTCGGGCGTCCTCGGTGCCTATGTGCTGCTGTTTCCGAAGGCGCGGCTCTGGGTCTTCTTCTATCTGCCCATCCCCTTCCGCATCCCCGCAATCATCGTGCTGGGCCTGTGGTTCGTGCTCCAGATCATGGGCGTCTTCACCCCGGTGGTGGAAGGTCAGATGGTAGCCTGGTGGGCCCACATCGGCGGCTTCCTCACAGGCTTGCTGCTGACCATCGTGCTGCGTTCGCGGCTGCTGGTACGGACATGAAGGGCTGAACCGGCCCGCCCCGCTCCTCGACCTCGCGCTGCGGCAGGCCCCCGTCGTCGTCCGAAAGCATGGCGTCGCGCAGGTCGGCGAGCACGTCTTCGGCATCGATGGCAGACTTCGCCAGCAGGTGGACATGGATTTCATCAATGCCGAGGCGGGCCACATGGGCGGCTTCGCTACTCATCATCACCCCGTCCCAGAACGGGGTGAAACGGCCCACCGCCATGGCGATCCGCATCTTGCCCTTGCGCCGGACCGCCACGTAGATGGCGCCGGGCAGCGGCGGGCAGCAATCAGGCTCGTAGACGGAGTGGATGTATTTCCGTCCGGACGCCCCATGCCAATACCAGAAGCGGTCCTGCAGGCCGGGGTCGGAGGGAAGTTCGGCAGAGATGGGAGAACCATGAATCAGCATGAGAACAAAAGTAGAACATTCGAACAGCCCCGTCAAGAGGGGAATGATCCCGCGGGGCTGACTAGCCGCAGACCGCGAAGCCGCAGGCGAGGCAGGTGGTGCAGCCCTCCCGCGCCACCAGTTCGAAACTGCCGCAGGAGGGGCAGGACTTTTCTTCCCCGCTTCGGGTGGAGAGGATCGACCCCGTCACCGCGTTGGGCCGGAAGGTGGTGCAGCCCTTGAGGCCGAGGCGGTAGGCCTCCTCGTAGACGTTTCGAAACTGCTCGAAGGGCAGATCTTCCGGCACGTTGATGGTTTTGGATATGGAGCTGTCCACATGCGCCTGTGCCGCCGCCTGCATGGCGAGATGTTCGGCGGGCGAGAGGTCGTTCGCGGTCACCAGCGCGGCGGGCCTGCGCGTCCCGCCCGTGGCCGCACGCCACCGCCTCCAGGCGTGATCCTCCATGCGGATGGTGCGGTGCGAGCCATCGGCTTCGAGAATGCGGCGGTCATAGGAGAGCGAGAAGATCGGCTCCACACCGCTCGACACGTTCCCCGCGATGAGCGAGATCGTTCCGGTGGGGGCAATCGAGGTCAGGAGGCCGTTGCGCAGGCCCTTCCTTGCGATGAGATCGCGCTGGCCGGGCGAAAGCGATTGCCCATAGGGCGTTGCCAGATAGGCATCGGCGTCGAACAGCGGGAAGGCGCCCTTTTCTTCCGCCAGGCCCGCACTTGCTTCAAGCGCGGCGTCCTTGATCGCGAGCATCCAGGCACCCGTTGCCGCAGCCGCCTCCGGCGAGCCGTAGCGCAGCCCGCACATGAACAGCGCATCGGCGAGCCCGGTCACGCCCAGCCCGAGGCGGCGCTTGTTGAATGCCTCGGCCCGCTGCTCCGGCAAGGGATAATTCGAGACATCAACCACATCGTCGAGGAAGCGGATGGCGGTTCGCGCCGCGTCCTTGAGGGCCGTCACGTCGAGCCGGGCGCCTTCGGCAAACTCATTCGCCACGAAACGCGTGAGGTTGAGTGAACCGAGGAGGCACGCCCCGTAGGGCGGCAAGGGTTGCTCGCCGCAAGGGTTGGTGCAGGAAATCGTCTCGCAGTAGGACAGCGGATTCAGCCTGTTGATGCGGTCGATGAAGATGACGCCGGGTTCGGCCACGTCATAGGTGGCGCGCATGATCCTGTCCCACAGCGCCCGGGCCTTCAGTGTACGGAATATCTTGCCGCCGAAGACCAGCGGCCACGCCCCGTCCTCGGCCACCGCCTGCATGAAGGCATCGGTGACCAGTACCGAGAGATTGAAATTGCGCAGGCGGCGCGGGTCGCGCTTGGCCTCGATGAAATCCTCGATGTCGGGATGGTCGCAGCGGAGCGTGCCCATCATGGCGCCGCGCCGCGCCCCCGCCGACATGATGGTGCGGCACATCGCATCCCACACGTCCATGAAGGAGAGCGGTCCGGAGGCATCCGCCCCGACACCATGCACCAGTGCTCCCTTGGGGCGCAGGGTCGAGAAGTCATGGCCGATGCCGCCACCCTGCTGGAGGGTTTGCGCAGCCTGCTTCAGCCCGTCGAAGATGCCCGGAATGGAATCGCCGATCGTGCCCATGACGAAGCAGTTGAACAGCGTGACCTCGCGGGCGCTTCCGGCCCCGGCCAGGATGCGTCCCGCCGGCAGGAAGGCGAAGTCGTTCATCAGGTCAAGGAAGCGCCTCTCCCAGAGGTCGCGCACGGCTGCGGGTTCTGCCGCCGCCACGGCCCTCGCCACCCGGGCAAGGCTTTCGGCGATGCGGGTCTCGCCCTCATGGCGATATTTCAGTGACCAGATATCGAGGGCCACATCGTGATCGGTCAGGCCTTGCAGCATGGCCACAATGTATGGTGCCCCACCTGCCCTGTCCAGCGGATGTTCTAGTTTTGTTTCCGTGCCTCCGCCACCAGCCTGCGGGTCGAGGTCTCGATCCGCTGCTCCAGTTCGCCCTGGAACTGCTTGCGCGAAAGGCCGGGCGGAATGGCGGGCAGGAACTCGATCACGATGGTGCCGGGAAGGCGGAGGAACTTGCGCCGCGGCCAGAACACGCCCGCGTTGAGGCCGAAGGGCACACAAGGAACATCGAGCGCCCCATAGAGGGCGGCGGCCCCCGGCTTGTAGTCCGGCGGGTCGTCCGGCGCCCGGCGCGTGCCTTCCGGCATGATCACCACCTGACGTCCCCGCGCCACTTCCTTTTTCGCGCGCGCCACCAGTTTTTTCAGCGCCGCCGTGCCCGCCGAGCGTTCCACCGGGATCATGCCGAACTTGAGGGCAAACCAGCCGAACAGCGGAATGAAGGTCAGTTCCCGCTTCAGCACCATGCAAGGGTCGGGCAGCAGCGGCAGGATGGCGAAGGTCTCCCAGAAGGATTGATGCTTGCCCGCGACCAGCGCGGCACCCGTGGGCAGATGCTCGGCTCCCCGCACCTCCATCCGCGTTCCCGCGATGACCCGGAGCAGCCAGACCGATGACCTCGCCCAGGTTTGCAGGCCCCGCACCGCCCAGATGCGCGGGCAGGCAAAGAGCCACGACCCCAGCACCAGGAAGAGCACGAGGTTCACATAGAACAGCACATTGAAGACAAGCGACCGGAGCGCGGTCATGGCAGGGTTCTCAGCATCCTGAGCAGTGTAATGCGCGAGGTGACGAGTGCAAGCATGGTGCCGACCACGGGCACGGATAGCAGCGCCAGCGGCACCAGCCACACACTCGCCCCCGGCACATAGAAGAGGGACCGGCTGGCCGAAGCCAGGCCATCGGCCTGCGGCAGCCCGGCATTGCCGAGGATGAAGAAGGTGAGCAGCGCAAGCAGGACGCCAAGCCCTCCCGACCACAGTCCGGTTGCAAGGAAGCGCCGGTTGATGGCCCGCGCGATATAGGCATCTTCCGCACCGACCAGATGCAGGACATCGACCGTCTGGCGGTTGGCGTCGAGAACGGCGCGGGTGGCGAAGATCACCATGGCCACCGCCGATCCGCTGATGAGAAGGAGAATGAGCACCGAGAGCGCGGTCAGGGTTCCCGCCATGCGGGTCAGCTCGTCCTCCCAGCGCCGGTGGGTGTCGAGGCTTGCCCCCGGCGAGACCTGTTTCAGGTCGGCTGCAAGCGATTCGAAGTCGGGCGGCCGCGCCTGATCCACCGCAACACGGATGATGCGCGGCACCGGAAGCGCATCAAGCCCTTCCGACCCCAGCCACGGCTCCAGCAGCTTTTCCGCAGCCTCGCGGCCGATGTCCTCTGCGCCGGTGACTCCCGGCGTTTCCTTCAGCAGCGAGATCACCGCCGAGACATCGGCATCGATGTCGCGCGCCTCGATCTCCCGCACCTGGACCGTCACCTCCTGCGACAGGCCCCTGGCCCAGTTGTCCACCGCGCGATTGATCAGGATGAGGGCGCCGATGGCAAGACAGGCGAGATAGCACATCACCGCCATGGTCGCGGTCATGGTGCGGAGGCTGGCCGCCTCCCTGGGAATTACCGGGCCGGGCTTGCGGTCTGCCATGTCAAAGCGTCCTCAGGGTGCCGTCCTGCAGGTGCAGCACCGGTGCCCGCACCTGCTTGAACAGGCCCTGGTCATGGGTGGCGAGCAGGACCGTGGTGCCGAGCCGGTTCAACTCCGCGAAAAGGTGGATGAGCCGCCGCGCCAGCACCGGATCGACGTTGCCGGTCGGCTCGTCGGCGAGCAGCAGTTCCGGCTTGGCGATGACGGCACGCGCGATGGCGGCGCGCTGCTTCTCGCCGCCGGACAGGACCGGGGGATAGGCATGGGCCTGCTTCTTCAGGCCCACCCAGTCGAGCAGGTCCATGACATCGCGGGAATAGTCGGCCGGTCCCTGCCCCTGGACCCGGAGCGGCAGGGCCACATTGTCGAAGGTGGTCAGGTGGTCGAGCAGGCGGAACTCCTGGAAGACGACACCCACCCGGCGGCGCACCGGGGGCAGCGCAGTGCGTGGCAGGCGCGTCACGTCTTCCCCGAACAGGTGGATGCGCCCCGACGTGGGCCGGAGGGCCAGGAAAAGCAGGCGGAGCAGGGTTGTCTTTCCCGCTCCCGAAGGCCCGGTGAGGAAGGAAAAGGCCCCGCGCTGCAGCCGGAAGCTGACCTCGCGCAGGATGTCCTGTCCGCGTCCATATCGGAAGCCCACGTTCTGAAGTTCCAGCATGGGGTTCTTTTGCCAGCCCGCTGCTTAACCGCGCGTTAACCGTAAACACATGATATCTGCCGCCTGAAGCTTGCCGAAACCATGATTGTCCACTGCCCCCATTGCTCCACCCGCCATGTCATGCCGGAGGCCCGCCTGTCCGGCGGATCCATCGCGATCTCGTGCAAGACCTGCGGCCACCATTGGACCGAGGTGGAAACGATCGACGTGGTCGAGGTGCCGCAGCGCAACCTGCCGCGCGTCATCGACAACGAGGACATGCCCGAACTTGAGGCCCGCCGCCTCGCCGAGATTGCCCGCGAGGCCGAGCGCCATTTCCGCCTGGCCCGCGCCAGCCGCCAGCGCAGCCTGCGCAACTGGACCGCCTACGGGGTCTTCTTTCTCGCCCCCATCGTTGCCGCACTGCTGTTCCCGGAACAGGTGGTGCAGGCCGCGCCCGTCACCATCCGGGCCTACCAGAAGCTCGGCTATGACGTGAACATCTATGGCCTCGAACTGCGCCGGGTCGAACGCCAGCACGCCATCGTGAACGGCACCCGCGTGCTCTCGGTCAAGGGCGACATCGTCAACATCACTGACGACGCAAGGAAGCTGCCCTGGCTGCGCTTCGCCCTTGAGGATGACAGCGGCAAGGAACTCTATAGCTGGACGCTGGACACCTCCTCCCGCCCGCTCCGGGCCGGCGAGGCGACAGGCTTCACCACCCGCGTCCAGGCCCCGCCAGAGACATCCACACACCTCAAAATCCGTTTTGCAAAGGCAGATGAAATCGGCTCAAATGGCGGATCATGAGCCTTACGATCGACGGGCATCGCATCGATGTCCTTTTTTCTGAATCACGTATCCGCGCCCGTATCAACGAACTGGCCGGAGACATTGCCGCCCGCAAGCCGCACCGCCTTCTTGTCGTGCCGGTGCTCAAGGGCAGCTTCATTTTCGCCGCCGACCTGATCCGCGCCATGCACCACGCCGGGCTTTCGCCCGAAGTGGATTTCATGATCCTGGCAAGCTACCGCGAAGGCACGCGCTCGTCGGGCAAGGTGGATGTGCTCCGCGACATCGAATCGCTGGTCAAGGACCGCGACGTGCTGCTGGTGGACGACATCCTGGAATCAGGCCGCACCCTTGCCTTTGCCAAGGACCTGCTCTCGGCCCGCGGCGCCCGCAATGTGATGAGCTGTGTCCTGCTGAACAAGCCCGGCCACCTCGCCGCCAACATCGGCGCCGATTTCGCGGGCTTCGACTGCCCCGATCTCTTCGTGGTGGGCTATGGCATGGACATGGCGCACCAGTTCCGCGAACTGCCCTTCGTCGGTCATGTGGTGAAGTGACACCCCACGGCGTCACACCTTGCCTTGGGTGATGTCGAAGATGATGACGAACATCATCAGCACGGCGCAGAGCGCAATGGTGATGAGGGCGGGAAAGCCGAAGACGATCACGGCCAGAAGGATGGCCATCACCACATTGGCGATGAAGCAGAGCAGCGCCTCGTCGGGGCCTTCCAGTGCCTCGCGGATCATCCGGCCGAGCACCGGCACGATATAGAGCAGCTTGAGGAATTTCAGGAACACGTTCGGGTTTCCGGGTTGGGTCTTTCGGGATCGTGCCGGGGACGAAGCGTTGCCTTGAGACGCCACTGGCCCGCGCTGTTTCACGCGACCTCGCGATCCCATTCGCGGGCGCGTGGCTGGAAAGGCGCACGGGCACACGGTGCCTCAAGGCAACTGTCCCCCGGACAGGGGATTCAGAGTACCGGCGGGATGGCGACGGGCGGCCCGCGCAGATGCGCGACATGGGGCGGGCGTGAATCGGGTCGGAACAGCGCCGGCCCGGACGCCGGTGCCTGAAGCATGAGGGCGGCAGCCGCGGACAGCGCCACGGTGCCGGGCAGCAGGCCGCCCGCCGCGGTGAGCAGGCAGGCATCGCAGGCTTCGCCCGATGCGGTGCCGTCATTCCTGCGGCCCGCATCGTCGTAGCAGAGCGAGGGCAGCGAGCCGTCGGGAAGGGCATAGGCCGAGAGATCGGCGGAGGATGGCGCAGAGGGAGCGGCAAGGGCGTGATGGCTGAAGCCGAGCAGCGCCATCACCAGCGCATAGGCGGCAATCACGACCTGCCGGACCCAGGCCCGGTGCCGCAGCCACTGCATCAGTAAAGCCCGCGCAGGAGGCGTTCGATATAGCCGCGCTCGCTGTCGGTCAGGCCCTGCTCGTTCGACTTGGCCCGGAGCGCTTCGAGGATTTCCCTGGCCCGCTTCATCGCCTGTTCGTTGGGCAGGATGTTCTCATCAGGGCCGTCATCGGGATTGCGCGAGGCACGCGGGCGTCCCAGCGGATCGTCCTGTCCGCCACGGCCCTCGCCGTCGCGGGCATTGCTTTCAGCCTGGCCCTGGCCGTTCTCGCGCATCTGCTGGGCCAGCTTGCCCGCACCCTTGCGCAACTGGTCCAGCGCCTCGCCCTGTTCGCGCAGGGCGCTGTCGCGGTCATTGTTGCGCAGCGCCTCCTCGGCATTCCGCATGGAGCGGTTGGCATCGCCCAACTCACCCGGCAGTTGCCCCATGCCCTGGCCCATGAGGCCGTCGAGCATCTGTTGCAGGCTCTGCTGCCGGTCGGCCAGCCCGCCCATGCCGTTGCCGGGCTGCCTGCCGCGGTTGCCTTCCTCACCCTGCTCGCCCTGTTCGCCCATCTGGCCCTGATCGCCCTCCTGGCCCTCGCCGGGCTGGCGCATGGTGTCGTCCATCAGGCCCTGCTGCTTCTTCATCATGTCGCCGAGCTGGTCGAGCATCTCGTTCATGCTGTCGTCGCCCTGGGCCTGATCGCTCATGCCCGGCTGCATGTTCTGCAACATGCGATCAAGCTGGTTGAGAAGCTGCTCGGCCATTTCGCGCGAGCCGTTCTTCGCCATGTCTTCCAGCGCATCCATCATCTTCTGCAGATCCTGCTGGGTGATGCTGCGGCCCTGCTGTCCGGGTGGCGGGCGCTTCAGGGTGCCGTCGCGCATGCGGCGCTCGGCTTCCTTGCGCATGGCTTCCATGTAACGGTCCATGGCATCGCGCATCTTGTTCATGAGTTCGGTGATGCGCTCCTGCGGCGCACCGTCCTGGAGTGCCTTCTCCAGTTCCTTCTTCAGCGCCTGCAATTCACTCTTCGCATCCTGGAGCGAGCCTTCATCGATGGCGACGGCCACGTCCCACAGGCCCTGCACCACGTACTTCACATCGTCATAACCGGTTGCATTGCGCAAGCGCGAGGCCAGCATCGACACGGCCACGACATCGCCGCTGCGCTCGATCAGCCCGTCGGGATAGAGCATCAGCGTATCGAGAGCCTGGCCCACATCGGCGGCCCGCTCAGGGTAAAGGATGAGCTGCTTGCGCTGCTCGATGATCGCCTGCGCCATCGGCTTCACGAACTGGCGTTCGGGCAAGGCGAAGGTGGCGACACCGCTCTGGCCCTGCTGTCCCGCGCCATCCTTCACCGTGAGCGTGAGGTTGACCTGCAGGCCGGCCCACGGATGGGAGGCAAGATCATGGGTGGACTTGCCCTGCTCTTCCCTGGCGTTCGGGCGGCGAAGCGCGAACTTCAGCTTGGGCGGATCGAAGAGGAACACGCCGTTGCTCTCGAAACCGACCCCGCCGTCCTGCTCGTCGGCCAACTCGATGCTGCCGGCAACCGAGGCCACGCCGTAGTCGTCCTTCGCCAGCCATTCCGTGACCAGCGTGCCGCCGAGATCGGCAGAGGGTTCCTTGCTGAGGGTGATGGTGGGCACTTCATCGGGAATGACGGCCAGCGG
>JAEUMJ010000199.1 GCA_016792865.1 Hyphomicrobiales bacterium
GCGCGACTTCGGTACTGGCAGCAACAATTCGCCGAATTCAAACCCGATGTGGTGGTCGGCGATTATGCTCCATCGCTGACCATGGCGGCGCGGGGCCGGGTTGCTTCCGTCGCGCTCGGTTCGGGATACAGCCTGCCGCCGCCGGAAGCGGATGTCTCCACACCCTTCCGCGAACCGTTCGGCATTGGACCTCTTGAGACGGAAGAGGTCATCCTGGCGAAGCTCAATGCCATTCTCGTCGCCTCCGGCACCAGGCCCCTTGCGCGGCTGCCCCAGATGAATGAGGCAACCGGCTATGCGCTGCGCACCATCGCGATATTCGATCCCTATTGGGAAATCCGCACGCAAGATTATCTCGGTGTGGAGCAGCCCAGCGGCTCTCCCAGGCCGGTGCCGCAGGTGGACAACACCGTGCTGGCCTATTTCAGCGTCGGCGTGTCCAATCCCGCCATCATCGCAGGCATGAAGTTGAGCGGACTTCCGGTGAAACTCTTCGTCGGGAAGGACCGCGCCGAAGCCGCCGAGCAGGCGAGGGGCAGCCGCATCGAGATCGTGGACAGCCCGTTTGACCTGCCGCGGGACTTGCCGGGCCATGGCCTCACCATGGGGCAAGGCTCGCTGGGCTTCGTTGCCGCGTCGCTGTTTGCCGGCCTGCCGCAGGTCGCGCTGTACAAGCACGATGAAGGCTGGTCGATCGCAAAGGCCCTGCACAAGGCACAGATCGGGCTCTCGGCGTTCGAGCAGGATGCGACGGCGGATCAGGTTGCGGAAATGATGCTGAAGGCCGCCAATCGCGTGGAGATGCGCAACTATGCCCTGGCCTTGTCAGACCGCTATGCCGAATTTCGTGACAACCCTTCCCTGCCGAAGCTGGTGAACATCGTGCGTCAGGCGGCTGGCCGGGGTCCGTCCGCCGCATAGAGATACTTTATGTATTTGCCTCCGGCCGTGAGGGGCACGGCACTTACGGTTTCGAAGCGAATGGAATAGTCCTCGCGCAGGATGTCCTTGAGCAGCCGGGCGAAGGCGGTTTCCCGTTCCGGGTCCCGCGCCTGTGCAGGCATGTAGCGCACGAGGATTTCGTCGGCGGATGTCTGCACGAATTGCCAGAGCGTTGCGCCGAGGACGGCGCGGAACTCGTCCATCACCTGGGGCGCATAGGCGGTTCCGTCCCTGCGGCGGAACAGATGATAGATGCGTCCGTCGATGCTGCGCAGTACCGGAAGCGGCGTGCCGCACACGCAGTCCTTTTCCCAGGTGGCGATATCGCCCTGTTCGTAGCGGATGAAGGGCTGGGCGGCATTGAAGAAGCTGGTGACCACCACACGGCCCGGAACGCCGGGCGGACAGGGTTCATTCCGGTCGTCGAGAATTTCGAGATGCACCATTTCGGCATTGACGTGATAGTTGCTGCAGGCGGGACATTGATGGGCCATGCGTCCTGCTTCCTTGGAGCTGTACATGGCCATGATGGATGCACCGAACGCCTTTCGGGCGAGGGCGCGGAAGCTCTCGTCGGCAGAAATGCCGTGGATCTGGATGACGTGCAGGGGATAATGGTCGTTGCTCCCGCTGAGGGCGAGGGCTGCGGCCATGGCAAAGTTGCCCTGCGAAAAGAGATAGCGTGCACCAACGGCGCGCATCCATTGCATGCGGCTCGCCAGCGCGATTTCGCTGTCGGCAATGTGCGCGGCACCGCGCGTCTCGCCGTTGCGGGCAGGCGGACCCCATTGGCCGATCGGCTTGTCGGGGGGTGGCGCCCGGTCCTGGGGCACGCGCTCCCAATAGAAGAGCGGCTTCGACCAATCCATCTTCCAGTTGGCCTGCGCCCGCCAGTCCGCAGCCTGGCCGGCATCGGTCAGCAACCGCGTGAATCTCACCGAGATGGGGAGGCCGGTTGAGCCAGACGTGGTCATCACCTTGGTCTTGCCATGGCCCGGAGGCAATTCCCGCGCCTGCAATGCCTCATGGTGCGCGGCCACCTCCGCGCGTGTGAGGATCGGTACCTCGCGCCATTTCTCCCAGTCGATGTTGCCAAAGCGATCAAAAAGGCAATCGAGGCGAGTCTGGTAGAACGGCACATGGTTCCGCGCATGGCGCAGCAATTGCTCAAGCTGGGACCGCTGGAAGCTGACGAAGCCTTCCCGTTTCCAACGCTGGCTTTCCATCAGGAACTCGAAAATGCCTGATGGCGTGGCTATGCCCGCACCTTCGCTGCCCATGATCTCCGCGCCGTCATTCCTTGCTGCTGTAAGCTTCCAGCGACTGCGCAACATACTGCCAGCGCCCGTCGCCCCTGTCATCCCCGCGACCGCCGGGGAAGGCAGCGCGACAGCCGGAACATTCCCCCCCGGCGGCACGTTTGCACATCACCCAAGACAGGAGGTTTCAATGAACACCATGTGGCTCTTGCCGGTCTGGCTGCTTTCTGCACCGCTCATTCTCGCCATCGCCGATCTTGCCATGATCAACCGGGGGCACAGCGCCTTCGTGCGCAACGACCATCGCCCGCCGGCCTGACGCAACGGTTTGAACTTTGCGGCTGTTTTTGCTTTGGTGCCCACACTCACCGCAGCAGGAAAGGCCGCACGGGTGCTCAAGAACATTGCAAGTGAACTCAGTCCGGATCTGCTGTGGTGCCTCGCCTCCATGGGGCACGGCGAAAAAATCGTCCTGGTGGACCGCAATTTCCCCGCCCACGAGGTGGCGCGGCACACCTCGTCCGGGAAGGTGATCGAACTTCCGGGACTCGACATTCCCGCCGCCGTGCGCGTGGTGCTTTCGGTGATGCCGCTCGACGATTTCATTCCGTCGCCCGTCGCCTGCATGCAGGTTGTGGGTGAGCCGGAAAAGATCCTGCCCATGCAGGAAGAGGTCCACCGTCTCGCCGCCGCTGCCGAAGGGCGCGACGTCGGAATGGAGCGCCTGGAACGCTTCGCGTTCTATGAGGCAGCAAAGAAGAGTTTCGCCGTGGTGAGAACCTCCGAGTTCCGGCCTTATGGCTGCTTCATCTTCACCATGGGCGTGATCTTCGACTCCCGCTAGAACACGGCGTGGTCGCCACGCTCGACGTGCGCCTCGCCCCTCAGGACACGGGCATAGAAATCCTCAAGCGTCTCGCTTCCTGCAGAGGGCGTGGCATCGGCATCGTAGCGACCCGTTGCGGGATCGAGCACCAGCATGGATTCGGTTGCATAGTAGCGGCCGATGCGGGCGAGTTCGGCCTTCTCGGCAAACCGGGGAATGACCCGACCGAGGCCGCTCAGCGCCATGACGGCAAGGTCGAGAAGGGCGAGCGGCACATGCGTGAACCTGGGCTTGCCGCCGGTGAGCGCGAACAGCATCTCGCCCTGCTGCCTGGGGGTGATGGCCTTGCCGGGGCCGCCAACGGGCAGGATGCGATTGTGAAGGGCGGGATCGTCCAGGCAGTCGGCCAGGACATTTCCGAGATCGTCATCGCTGATGGGCTTGCAGGCGGTGAGCGTGCCGTCGCCGAAGACGAGGAACGGCTTGCCCGCCCTCACTCGTTCGATCTGCCCCGACAGCGACTTGAAGAAGGCGGTTGCCCGCACGATGGACCAGACAAGACCGGACGCGACAAGCTCCTTTTCGAAGGCAAGCTTTGCCTTCTGGAATTCGAGCAATGGCTTCTGGACACAGATGGCCGAGAGCAGCACGAACTGCTTCATTCCGGCCTGCTCCGCGGCAATGAGCGCGTTGAGGTTGGCCCGGTAATCGATGGCCCAGGCATCCCTGGGCGCACCCGTGCGCGAGGCCATGCAGGAAAGGACGGCATCGAAGGCTTCGCCGCGAAATCCGTCGCGGGGGAACGCGAGAGGATCGGTGACATCGCCATGGCGGAGTTCCGCACCCTCGATCCGGGCGGTGCTGCCGGTGCGGAGGAAACACACAACCGTGTGGCCCCGTGCCAGCAGCGCCCGCACGCTGGCCCGTCCGATGGTGCCTGTGGCACCCAGCACCAACACCCGCTTGCGGCCTGTCCTGTGCGGCGATGCAGGGCTTTTTCCCTCGCTCATGGCCGGGAATTTACCGCCTTTGCAAGGTTGCGGAAAGCTCCGCTCAGAAAGACCTTGCAAAATCCGAGGATCGCGCCCATATGGCGCATATCGAGTTTCGGCCGGTTGGCTTGGCTCTGCACTCCTTATGCAAGTGTATCAGCTCCCCTCTATACCAGAACGTCGATCTTACCATCCCGCATGCTGAGAGGCGTGGGGGCCCATACAATTGCATTGCTCAAGGAGTTCAACATGCAAACAGGTACCGTAAAGTGGTTCAACAGCCAAAAAGGCTTCGGCTTCATCGAGCCGGCTGATGGTTCAAAGGACGTGTTCGTCCACATCAGCGCCGTGGAAGCCGCCGGCATGGCTTCGCTGAAGGAAGGTCAGAAGATCTCCTTCGACGTCGTCGCCGACCGCCGCACGGGCAAGTCGTCTGCAGGCAACCTCAAGGCCGCCTGATCGAGATCAGAAACACTTTTTCCCAGGAGCCACGGATGTACTGGCACTGGGGTGTTTCGTGAAGCGCCGGTTTTGTAGCCGGCGCTTTTGTTTTGTGCCCAAGGCCAGCCCCTTGGCACTGCCGCTGCAAACATGCGATTGAACCGGGCCATGAGCGCAACTCCCGGCTTTGACGTTATCGTGTGTGGCAGCCTGCATCTGGACATCGTTGTCCACGCCAAGGCTCTGCCCCGGATCGATGAAACTGCCATTGGCAGCGCCTGGAAGCAGGTCTGCGGCGGCAAGGGTGGCAATCAGGCGGTGCAGGCAGCGCGGGCCGGCGCAAGGACGGCCATGATCGGTCGTGTCGGCCGCGATGGCTTCGGCGAGACTCTGCTCGCCAACCTCGCGGCGGCAGGTGTCGATGTGACTGCGGTCGCCGTGGATGGCGACGCCGGTTCCGGCATGAGCGTCGCGATCCTGCAGGACGACGGCGACTACGGCGCGGTGATCGTCTCCGGGAGCAACCTGAGGATGGCGGCGGCTGGGCTGGCCGCCCAATGGCAGGCGCTGGGGGGTGCGAGGGTTCTCGTGCTTCAGAATGAAGTTCCGCACGAGGCAAATGTGGCCATGGCCAAAGCGGCGCGGGAGGCAGGGGCCATCGTTGTCCTGAATGCTGCTCCGGCGCGTGATCCCGGTCCCGACCTTCTGGGTCATGTCGATCTCCTGATCGTGAACAGGGTGGAGGCGGAAGCGCTGTCGGGCGTCGCGGTTCGCTCGCGCGCCGAGGCCGTGGCGGCACTTTCAGGATGGAAAGGCGCGGAAGCAATCGTCATCACGCTGGGCGGTGACGGCCTGGTGCTGCGGGACAGCCTGGGTGCGATCACCGAGATGGCGCCCATTCCGGTGAAGGTGACATCCACCCACGGCGCAGGGGATTGCCTGGTCGGCGTGCTCGCCGCGCACCTCGCACGCGGGCATGGGCTGGCTGAATCCTGTGCTGCCGCCAATGCGGCTGCTGCGGCCTTTGTCTCGCGCCCGCCGGAGCCTTGAACTTGCACGTCCCTTCTGATTGAAAGCGAACATGTCGAAAGCACCATTCCCCACCTCGTACAGGTATGCGGCGCGTCTCAATTCCTTCAAGAACAAGGCAGGGGGAGAAACGGCCCTGCCGGGAGTTCCGGGCCTGTTGTCGCGCGCGGCAAGCGTCCCCGGCCTCAATGCCGTCGATCTCAACTTTCCCGACCATCTCGAAGGCAATGACCTGAAAGAGCTGAAGCGCCACCTCGACGGGCTTGGCCTGTCGGTGAACGGCTTCGCCATGCGTTACTACGGCGATCCCGGATTCAGGATCGGAGCCTTCACCAACCCCGATGCGCGCCTGCGCCGCCTCGCCGTCGATCAGACGAAGCGCGGCATTGACCAGATGCTTGAGCTGGGCGGCTCGCTGATGACGCTGTGGATGGGGCAGGACGGATTCGATTACTCCTTCCAGGCCGATTATGCCCGCTTGTGGGACCAGACGCTGGAAGCGATTTCCGAGGTTGCCGACCATGTGCCCGGTTGCGAGGTGAGCATCGAGTACAAGCCCAATGAACCCCGCAGCTTTGCCCTGATGCCCGACATCGGCACGACCCTGCTTGCCATCCGCGAGATGGGCCGCAGCAACGTGGGCGTCACCATTGATTTCGCGCATGTGCTGTATGCAGATGAAATGCCCGCCTATGCGGTGGCGATGGCGGCGCGGAGCTCGAGGCTTTTCGGGGTCCATCTCAATGACGGCTACGCCAAGCGGGACGACGGGCTGATGGTGGGCACGGTGCATCCTGTGCAGACGCTGGAACTCCTCTACGTTCTGGAAGAGATCAAGTACGACCGCCCCATCTATTTCGATACATTCCCAGACACGACAGGGCTTGACCCGGTGGAGGAATGCAAGGCCAACATCGCAACCGTGGAGGCCATGCGGGACGTTGTGCGCAGGCTTCAGGCCGATAACCGGCTGAGGCAGGCGGTGGCCGGCCAGGATGCGGTGGCCAGCAGCAACATCGTTCGCGAGGCGCTCTACGGGCCGCGCACGGCGCGATAGGCGCGAAGCATCGCGTTGGTGCTGCGGGTTCCTTCCTGCTGATCCGTGCCGAACCCGATCACCGAGATGCGCATCACCTGTTGCCCGCGCCATTTCGCGCCACCGGCGAAGCACTCCCCGTCCTCCTGGATGCGTGCGATCACCTTCTGGGTGAGGGCGTCGCCGTCCGCGCCGGGCAGGTCTGCGCCGAAGCGCACGATCACCTGATTGAGGACTACATCGTTCATGACCGCGATGCCCGGTTCCGCCGCAAGCGTCCCGGCCATCATGCGCGCGACCCGGCAGTGACGTTCCACCATCTCGGCAATGCCGCTGCGGCCAAGGGCGCGGATCATGGCCCAGACGGCGAAGCCACGGGCACGGCGAGAGAGTTCCGGCACGTAGTGCGAGGGATCACGCTCCCCATCGGCGGTCAAGGGCAGATAGCTCGCTGCAATGGTCATGGCGCGGCGGTGGGCCACCTCATCCTTCACGATGGCGAAGCCGCTGTCGTAGGGTGTCTGCAACCACTTGTGTCCATCGGTGGCCCAACTGTCCGCCGCCTCGACGCCCGTTGCCAGCCCTTGCGTGGCGGGATTGGCCCTCGCCCACAGGCCGAAGGCGCCATCCACATGGACCCAGGCGCCCTTGTCATGGGCGAGGGGAATGATCCCGGCAAAGGGATCAAAGGCGCCGGTGTTGATCTGGCCCGCCTGCAGGATGACGATCACCGGACCCTTCACCCCCGCCAGCACCTCGGCGAAAGCATCGGCCCTGATCGCCCCTTGCGTGTCGGCAGGAACACGCAGCACACGCTCGCGGCCCAGGCCCAGGAAAGACAGTGCGGAGAAGACCGTCGTATGCGCATCATCGCCGATCAGCACGGTGATCTCGGGTGCACCGAACAGGCCCTGCGCTTCCACATCCCATCCGGCGCGGCGCAGGACTTCACCCCTGGCGGCGGCGAGGCAGACGAAGTTGGCCACCGTCGCCCCCGTGACGAAGCCAACGGATGATTGCGCGGGAAGCTTCAGCAGTTCGAGAAGCCATCGTGCCGCAACCGTCTCGGCAGCGGAGGCCGAAGGGGCAGCCACATGATTGCCGGTATTCTGGCCCCAGGCGCTGGTCATCATGTCGGCAGCGGCGCCTGCGGGGTGGGAACTTCCGATGACCCAGCCGAAGAAGCGGTTTCCGGTGGACATCTGCAGGCCCTTCTCGGCCTTGTCGGCAAGTTCGGTGAGGATCGCGGCCGCATCGCCGGGATTCTCCGGCAAGGGTGCGTCGAAATCCTTCAGGCACGCCGCATATCCCTGCCGTGGCGAATGCGGCCATTCCGGCAGCGTCATGCGGAAGCGGCTGGCGCGGTCTGCCGCGAGGCCGAACAGGTGCCGGATCTCTTCAGGCGACATGAAACCCTCCTTCTGTCACACCGCAATCACGCCCTGGCCGGTGCGGCCCCCAGTTGCATGGGACCATAGGTAGCCACATAAAGGCCGAAGCCCGCAATCCATGCAAGCGCGGCAAGGGTCCAGCCCCATTCCGTGAAGGAGGGCGCAAGGGCGGCCACAAGGCGCAAGGCGGCGGAGGCAACGAGCAACAGGAAAATGAGGGTGGTGGAGAACGGCGCGGTGAGTTGCCGACCGGTATGGCCGCGGGTGGCGCGGGTCATGACCGCGACCGTCATCACCCCGATGGCGCCCGCCAGCCAGACATGCAGGGCCCCGGGCATGGCAATGTATCCAGCCGAAGCCGCCGCAACCGAAAGAAAGCCGAGAGCCAGCAGGGCATAGCCCAGATGAAGGACCGACAGCAGCGGCTCGGCAAGCGTGAGCTGGCCTTGCCAGCGCATGAGCCGTGCGAGATTGGCAAGACCCGCCGCGAGCATGAGTGGCGCCGTGATGGATGCTCCGGGGGCCACGACAAAGGCAAGCAGCGCCAGCGCCGTGACGGCAAGGACAATCTGATCAAATCGACCTGCAGGTGCCGGAAACTGCGTGTATCGCTTCTGTGCCAGCCAGTTGCGCGTGAAGGATGGAATGATCCTTCCGCCGATCAGTGCCATCAGCATCACCTCGGCGGCGAGGGCGAGGCGCAGTCCCGGATTTTCACTGGCCGTCACGCCGCGCGCCGCCATGGCGTGGAACAGGGCATTGGCGGCAACGATCAGAAGCAGCATCGTCAGCACAGGCAGGTTGCGCCAGTTCCTGCCGATGATGATCTCGCGGGCGAGGAAGAAGAGGAGTGCGGCGCCGAAAGAAAGATCGACGAGCGCGGTGGCCAGTGGCGGGAGTGCCTCCGAGAACGCAATGCTGCCACGGCCTGCGATCCACAGGGCTGTCAGCCCGGCGAGAGGCCAGCCAACAACGGGAAGGCGGCCTGTCCAGTTGGGCACCGCAGTGAGCAGGAATCCTGCGATGACGGCACTGACATAGCCGAACACGAATTCATGGGCATGCCAGGTGAAGGGATCGAACCTGCTGGCGAGCGGGCCATGGCCGGTGAGGACGGCGAGCCAGAGGCCCATGGCAAGTGCGGCCCAGAGTCCCGCCAGAAAGAAGAAGGGCCGGAACCCGTAGCTGAACAGTGCCGGCCCCCGCCATGCCCTTACCCGCTCCATCGTGCTCATGCTCGTCTCCCGTCACCCCGCTTGCCCGGTCACGGTCCTCCATAGGGAATGTCGCCGGGCATGTCCCGCAACCTGGGCGGCAGCGGGACGCTTGGCCACAGGGCGCGGCGGCTCATCTCTTGAACGTCAGGGTGAAGACGGTGCCGTTGGAGAAGTCGAAGTTGTATTCGCCGTCGATCTGCTGGGCGAAGGCGCTGATCAGGCGCGAGCCCATGCCCTTCTCTTCCTTGTCCGGCGCAAATCCGACGCCGTTGTCGCTGATGGTGATCATTGCCCTGTCACTGGCAAGGATTGCAGTGGCGAGCCTGACTTGCGGTGCCTGCTGTCCCTTGAAGGCGTGCTTCATGGCATTGGCAATCACCTCGTTCGCGATCACGCCGACGGGCAGCGCCGTATCGCGGCTCACGGTCATGTCGGCGAGGTCGCAGTCGATGGTAACATCATTGCCGTACACCCGGCGAATGCTGCGCACGAGGGACTCCAGATAGGACCGCAGGTTCAGCTCGGCGAACTGTCCCAGAAGATATGCCTGCTCGTGAACCGCACTCATGGCCGCGATGCGCGAGGTCATGTCCCGCTGCACCTCCGGGTCCATGCGTTGCAGGTTGATGAGCGATGTCACTGCCTGCAGGTTGTTCTTGATGCGGTGATGGATTTCGCTCAGCAGAAGGCCGCGGTGCTCCGACAGTTCGGCAAGCTTGACATTCCGCGCCTCGTCCTCGCGAAGCAGGTTCCAGGCCCAGCGCACCGCAAGGCCGCAGAAGACAAGAAGGCCGGTGAGCATGACGGCAACGCCACTCAGGTAGCGCCAGAAAGCCGACATGGCAAAGCCCTGATCGGCGGATGCAACCGCCACGAGCGGGATATTGGGCACGCGCCTGTAGCCCACCACGCGCTTCCGGTTATCGACGGGGGATACTGCATCGTACACCCCGAAGCTCTCCTTCTTCAGATAGTCGGTGAACAGGACATAGCTTGAGAGATTGCTCGGTGCCTTGGGCGGCGGGTAGCGCGCCACCATCCAGCCGTCATCCCGCAAGAGGCCGATGGTGGAATCAGGACCGAGATCGGCAGAAGCCCAGAGCGACAGCAGTTCGCTGACGGGGAGATAGAGGTTCGCGATCCCGGTGATGTTTCCGCCGCTCTCCAGCCTCTTGCTCAGGATGAAGAACTGTTCCTCGCCATTGTCACTCGAGGTCATCGCTGAGATGTGGGGCTGGTCAGCCGGGTGGGCCAATATGTCCGACACATTCACCGGATGCCGTGAGGTGACGTCCGGATCGGTGGAGAGCAGGACCTTGACGTCCAGCACGGTGAGTGTAAGCCTTGCCGTGCCGGGCAGGGGCTTCAGGATAGCCTTGATGTTGTCCACCATGTCCTGGGGAGGCGCGACCTTGATCTGCGCGGCAAGCTGGCCCGTTGCTTCCAGTGTCTGGCGCCCGGCACTCACCAGCCAGGCCGCATGGGCCGCCACCAGTTGCGAGCGCAGGCTCACGCGATCCCGTACCGAAGCAATGGTGTGGCGATATTCGGCGAGGGCGAGATAGCCGAAGACAACCCCCATGATGGTGAGGAACAGCAGGAGCGTGCCCAGCACTCGTCTCGAAGTTGTCAGGATCCGGGTCCGCACGCCTTGCGTTCCTCCCGTCTGGTTGAACGATCGCTGGCAATTCTTTTGCCCGAAAAGAAGGACGCCGCAAGGGTTGTGGAGCCTTTTGGGAGCGGAAAAAATTCGTTCAGGGCGCGGAACCAACTCCGCTGCGAGGCGTTCACCAAGGGGAAAAAGCCGGGGCGACATCATTCCACAGCTCTGTACACTGACGATTGAAGGGACCGCGCGACGCGCAAGCGGTTGCGCCCGTGCCTGCCTGGCCTATGCTTGCCGCACGCATATGGCTTGCGCACGGACCGCTCTGACATGAACAGGAAAATGCAGCTCCGCCACGGAAACATCGGACAGGAGTTCCGGGCGCAGTTTCATGCGTTCCTCCTATCGCGACCCAGCTTCACGTTCCTCCTGCTCATCTATGCGGCCTACATGGTCGCGGCCAAGGTCGGCCAGGGTTTCGCCATCATTCCCGGCATCGACATCACGTTCTGGCCTCCCGCGGGGCTGATGATCGGCATCCTGCTGGTGTGCCCCCGCCGCTTCTGGCCCTGGCTGCTGCTTGTCGGCATGGTGGGAGAGGCAACGGCAAACGAACTCTGGTTCAAGAATCCCTACCATTTCACGGCACTGTATATTCTCGGCAACGTGCTTGAAGTCACGGGCGGTGCGCTGATCTATGCCAGGCTCTCGCAGACGCCCGACCGGGTGAACACGCTTCGCGAAACCCTTGCATTTGTCCTGATGGCCCTCGCTGCTCCTGTCGCGGGCGCGACAATCATTGCATTCGTCGATGCCTTCATCGCCCAGAAGCACAACTTCCTGCAGGCCTGGGGGTTGGTCTGGCTGGGAGACGCAACCGGCATCCTCGCCGCCACTCCCATGGTGATTGTGGCAGAACGCATCTGGTCATCACGGCATGATCTCTCCCGGCTCCGCATCCTGGAAGCTACGCTGGTGATCATCGCCGCGACCGTCGTGTTCATCGCCGCGATGTACACCTGGCAGCAGTTTGCCTATGCCAACCTGCCGTTGCTGGCGTGGCTGGCCGTGCGTACGCGCTTTGCGGGCACAGCCATTGCGATTGCGCTCCTGACGGTGGTTGCCACCGTCATCGTCTCGAACAGGATGGGCGTGTTCGCGGGCAATCCGGACCTGCTCCAGTTGCGCGTGGTCTTCGTGCAGTCCTATGTCGGCGTTTCGGCGCTGGTGTCGCTGCTTGTCGCCGTGCTGGCCCAGCAATACGAGGAAACCCTCGCGCGGCTGCAGGCGCTGAACCGCAGCCTCGAAGACAATGTCGCACAACGCAGCGAGAGCCTGCGTGAAACCGACGAGAAACTCCAGTTGGCGCTGGAAGCCGCCGAATCCGGCACATGGTCGTGGGACGAGAGCAGCCGGCAGACCATCTGGGACCAGCGCTTCATGCAGTCCCATGGGTTGAGCCCGGAGGCACCCACGACACTGGAAACATGGATCGGTGTCATTCATCCCGACGACCAGCGCCGGGTGCGCATGCAGCTCGACCAGTTCCGCGCGGTGGGAGGCGCGGGCAAGTGGGAGATGGAATACCGTGTCCAGACCCCGCTTGCGGGAGAGAAGTGGATCCTCACCCTGGGCCGCGCGGACCGGCGGCATGGTGGCCGGCTCATCGGCCTCAAGGGCATCTGCCTCGATATCACCTTCCGCAAGACCCATGAGGAACGGTTGCGGATGCTGATGCGTGAGTCCAACCACAGGAAGAAGAATCTCCTTGCCGTCGTGATGGGCATCGCCCGCAACACAGTCGCGCATGAGCCGGCAGACTTCCTGGAGCGCTTTCAGGCGCGCATCCATTCCCTCGCCGCCGGATATGATCTTCTCATCAACAATGCCTGGCGCGGCGTTGATCTTCGCCAGATGCTCAACCTGCAGCTTGCCCATTTCGGGGACATCGTGGGCCGTCGCATCTTCATGGAAGGGCCGCCGGTCCAGATTAGTGCTTCCATCGCACAGCCCCTGGGAATGGCTCTGCATGAGCTTGCAACCAACGCCAGCAAGTATGGTTCGTTGTCGAACGACGTTGGCGAAGTGAGAATCTCCTGGATGCTGTCTGCCGCCGAGGGACTTCCGGGAGAACCCGAATTCCGCATGAGCTGGGTCGAGCGCGGTGGCCCGCCGGTGGCGAAGCCCGTGCGCAAGGGCTACGGCACGGCAGTCACGGGAAAGATGATCGAGATGACGGTGAACGGCACGGTTGTCATCAAGCACGACAAGCGCGGATTGAGCTGGACGCTGTCATGCCCGGCCAGAAACCTGATTGAGGACGACGGTATGGCGCAGCCCGTTCGTGATCCTCACCAGGCGTAGCGGAACAATTCACCGCACCGGCAGTTCCTGAGCAGGCGCACTGCCGCCGAGGACTCCCACACTAGCGTAAACTGCAAGAGGTTCATCATGCACAATCGTGATTATCCGCGTGAAGGCAATCAGGGGCGCGGTCGCGGTCGCTCCGGATTCGACGACAACGATTTCGACAATCTTCGCGGCCACCGGGAAGCCCAGGGGTATGGCCGCGGCTTTGAAGGCCAGGGTTTTGAAGGCCAGGGTTTTGAAGGCCAGGGTTTTGAAGGAAGAGGCCCCGAAGGCCGGGGCGGCGAAGGCTTCGCCGGGAACGAGCGTGGCCGTGGCCGTAACCAGGGCGGTTTCAGCTCCGCCAGTGACCGCTACGCCGCCGAGCACGATGCCGACTATGAGAACTGGCGTCGCCAGCAGATGGACGACATCGATCGCGATTACCTGATGTGGCAGGAGGAACGGCGCAAGAAGTTCGCCGAGGAATTCGAGAAGTGGCGCGGTGAGCGCAAGACCAAGGCGCAGGCCGGCAACGACACGTCCAAGAAGCAGTAAGCCCCGCGAACAGGAGAGATACCCATGAAGATCCAGACCCTTGAAGACCTTTTCCACGACATGATCCAGGACATCTATTACGTGGAGAAGAAGCTGGTGAAGACCCTTCCCGGCATGGCGAAGAAGGCGACGACGCCGGACCTTCGCGCTGCCATCGAGGATCACCTTGAAGAAACCCAGGGCCACGTCGAAAGGCTTGAACAGGTCTTCGAGATCCTGGGCAAGTCGCCCAAGGCCAAGAAGTGTGAAGCGCTCGAAGGGCTTCTCACTGAGGCCGATGAAGTGACCAGCGAGATCAAGGACGAGATGACGCTCGACGCTGCCCTCATCGCCTCGGCGCAGGCTGTCGAGCATTATGAAATCGCCCGTTATGGCACGCTCTGCGCATGGGCTGAGACGCTCGGCAAGGACGATGTCGTCGATCTCTTCGAGAAGACCCTTGAAGAAGAGAAGGCAGCCGACGAGAAGCTCACCATGATAGCGGAAGAGGAAGTGAATCCGCAGCCGGCATGAGTGTGTTTCCGGTCCGGCGTTTCGTGTTGAAGGCGGCCCCGTGCCGCCTTCTTCCATTTCGGCGGGAACGCCGGTTGAAGTTTGGACTGGCTGGGGAACAATCAACAACAGGGGGGATTGTCAGAGGGAAGGCAAGGGTGGGGCCCTCCCTTGCGGCACCTCCCTCAACGTCGTGTGTTTGTGGTCACCTGCCTTCGTGTCCGCTCCAGAGGAGAATCCAGAGATGAACAGGTATTCCAACGATCGAGACCGGGATGAATATGGCCGCTTCGTCAGCGATGACGATCGTGGCGGCAACGGCGGCCGTGGCCGTGGCGGGTATCAGTCGCGTGATGATGACCGTGGCTATGGCGGTTCAGGTTACGGCCAGGGCATGAGCCGGGGTCGCGGCGGCGGCAGTGGCTATTACGAGGATGACGACCGCCGTGGCGGTTCGCGCAGCCAGTCGCGCTATGAAGATGATGATCGCCGCTACTCGTCGCGCGGCGGCGGCTCGTCCCGCTATGACGACGATGACCGTCGTCACGGTGGCTGGTTCGGGGATTCGGAAGGCCATTCGGAAGCCTCGCGCCGTGGCGGAGGCCAGGGCTGGTTTGGTGATCCGGAAGGTCATTCGGAAGCCTCGCGCCGGGGTTGGCAGCACCGCGATGACGATGATCGCGGTGGCAATCGTGGTGGCTACCGCTCAAGCTCGCGGGGCGATGACCGCCGCAGCAGCAGCGGCCGCGGCCGGGATGACGATGATCAGGGCCATGGCGGCTGGTTCGGCGATTCGCGCGGCCATGCCGAAGCTGCTCGCAAAGGCTGGGAAAACCGTCGCTGACGGAAACAGGATTGGCCCGGATTTTCGTCCGGGCCAATCTCCTTGTCGCTCCTGTGCCGTTCAGAAGACGTTGAACAGGTAGAGCAGGATGATGATGGGCAAGGGAATGCCGATCAACCAAAGCAAGACACCACGCATGTGTTACCTCCTTGTGGGGTGTGAAACGGCAGCGGCACGGAAATTGTTCCGGCTGAACCCCAGGCTGCACGGGGAACAGGTCGCGGTGCGGCGCGTTCCGGTGACAGGTCCGACAGGAGATTGAGCAATGGCTGAGGAAAAAACCGGTGAAGCCGTGCAGGCTGGCGAGCGCGACTATCCGCAGGAATTCCCACAAGAGCAGATCGAAAGGCCGGGCTTTGAAAGCGAGCTCAACCCCAAGCCGATGTTCGAGGCTCCGGCCTATCTCGGTTCGGCCAAGCTGGAGGACAGGGTTGCAATCATCACCGGCGGCGATTCCGGCATCGGAAGGGCGGTTGCCGTGCTTTTCGCGCGCGAAGGGGCAGATATCGTGATTGCATATCTCTGTGAGGATTCCGACGCGGAGGAAACCTGCCGCCTTGTGGAAGCCGAAGGACGCCAGTGCCACGCCCTGGCCGGAGATGTCGCGGAGCCGTCCTTCTGCGAGCAGGTGGTCAGCGAGGCGCTGGAACGCTTCGGCCACATCGACATACTGGTGAACAATGCGGCCTTCCAGCAGCACAACAAGTCGCTGGACGAGATCGATGTCGCCCAGCTCGATCGCACTCTCAAGACCAACATCCATGGCTACTTCAACATGGCGAAGGCCGCGCTTCCGCATCTTCCGGAGGGTGGGTCGATCATCATGACGGGTTCCGTGACCGCCATCGACGGCAGCCCGGAGCTGATCGACTACTCGATCACCAAGGGCGGCATCCACACCTTCACCCGCTCCCTCTCGATCCAGCTCCTGCCGAAGGGAATTCGCGTCAACTGCGTGGCACCGGGACCGGTCTGGACGCCGCTCAACGCCGCCGACAAGGAGACGAAGGACATCCGCACCTTCGGGACCAAGACCCCCATGAAGCGGGCCGCCCAACCGGAGGAACTGGCCCCCGCCTATGTCTTTCTCGCGGCACCTTCCTGCTCCAGCTACATCACCGGTGAGATCCTTCCGGTGATCGGCGGCTATGGCTGAAGGCTAGACCTGGGCGGAACCCTTGCCCGCCGTGCTTGCGGTGTCTTCGCCGCTGAGCGCCGGCGATGTTTCTGCAAGGAAATCTCCCACCACCTTCAGCCGGTCCACGTGCAGCGCAAAGACCCGCAAGGTGACGAGCAGCGGCACGGAGACGATAATTCCGCCAATGCCCCAGACCCAGGCGAAGAAGGCGAAGGCAAGAAGGATGGATACCGAGTTGATTTCCAGCCGCCTGCTCAGGACGAAGGGCGAAACCAGCTGGTTTTCGATGGTCACGACCAGTGCATACAGGGCGGGCGCCAGCAAGGCGTAGCCCAGTGAATCGAAGGTGACGATGGCCGAGACGGCGACGAGGGCCGCTCCCGCCAGAGGCCCCGCATAGGGAATGAAGTTCAGCACGAAGACAAGCAGGCCCCACAGCAGGCCATTGCTCAGTCCCAGAAGCGATAGCCCCGTGCCGACGGCAACGCCGACAGCGGCATTGATGGCGGTGAGGGTGAAGAGATATCCGGAAACCTCGCGCTCCACCGCATGAAGCAGGCGCAACGCCTTCTTTTTGTCGGAGAGCGTCGGCATGGCGTGGATGATGCGCTCATACACGAGATTGCCCGATGCCATGAGAAAGAGCGACAGCACCACGGCGCCCACGAACATGAACATGTAACCTGCCGGATATGTGGCAAACCACAGCAGTGCCGGAATGGCCGGCTCCGAGACGACGACTTTCTGCGCCCCCTCGGCGGCAGGCTCCGAACCGCCGCTCTTGATCGTCTCGGTGATCTGCGCCACCCGTTGCAATGGTTCGGTGACCATCTTCATCTTCTCGACGAAGGCCCTCTGGGTTGAGGGCGCGGCGGCGATCCAGTCCGTCAAGGGTCCGCTCAGCATGTAACCCGCCACCAGGCCGCTCAGCATCATGGCCACCGCCAGCGTGAAGGCGCTCAGCGGCGGCGCAACACCGCGCAGGGCAAGCCAGCCTATGATCGGACGGAAGGTGATTGCAATCAGGATGGCCACGACCACGGGAACCAGGAATTCCCGCGCGGCGACCATGAGATGGACAACCGCAACGGCGAAGATGCCACCCAACAGGAAAACGCCGCGGCGAAGCAGGATACGGTGTTCCCCCTGCGGCGCTGCGGCGTTTGGCGTATCGTCAGGCATCAATGCCGCGTGGTGGCGCGGCTGCGTGATGAGGAACTGCCCATGTGCATCATGTTTGTCATGGAGGGCAGCATCGCGCCGATCACCATGCCGATGGCGATGCCGACAGCGCCCAGCATGACGGGGCGGTTCTCGATGGCGGATTCGATATTGCCGAGCTGGGGCATGGAGATGTTCGAGCCCGCATCAGCCACGCGCTGGCCGGTCTTGCTGAGCCAATCGCCGATACCGCCGCTGCGACCGCCCCTCTGGGCATTGCCGCCGCTTGCCGCGGCACGGCTGCCGCGCGCGCTGCCGCTGCGTGATGCGGATGCGCTGCGCTTGCGGGTTGCCTTCTTCTTCGGGGTCTTGGTGGCGTTTTCCATGATGAGACTCCTTTCAGATGTGTTCAGGTACGTCGGTGGGATTTTCCGAACAGCCAGAGGGCCGCCCGGCTGTGGAGGTGCGGCCCGACCTTCACGGCATGGGTCGCGAGACCTGCTGCAATGGCCGCCAGAACAAGGCATGCGGCTCCGGTTGCCGCATGTCCGCCCGCTTCGCTGCCGAGATAACTCCCGGCAACGAGGGCAAGGGATTCGACCAGCAGCATCACTCCTGCGAGAAGCAGGACAAAACCGACCACGCCGATGATGATGCCGCGCATGATGCTGCGGGTGACGAGACGTGCATCGGCCCGCCCCTCAGCCACTTCTGCGGCAAGCCAGCGGGCGCCGGACTGCAGGAGCCTGTGCAAGATGCCCGGAAGCGGCGGATGGGGATTCCGCGCGTCACCTCGCATGTCTGCGGCTCCGCCGTCAGGCATTGGCGTGACTGCTGCCATTTGCCGTGCGACCCGTCTTCCTGCTGCGGGAGCCGGTCTTGCGCCCCGGCTTCGTGCCGGATGCAAAGGTCCAGCCTGCGCCGGATCTGGCGGAGCCTGCCATCGAGGTGCGCAGCACCTGGGCGGCAAGCACGCCGCCGACAAGCCCGGCGCTCACCACCGCCCACGGGTGGCGGTAGGCGAAGTCGCGGGCGTCTTCCAGCATCACCTCGATGTCGGTGTCGGAGACATAGGCGGCGAGATCATCAAGACTGTCGGCCGCAAGTTCGGCGTATTCCTGGATCTGCGGCGTGTTGACCTGCTCTTCCGAGTAGGTGCGGGCGAGTCCGGCCAGGGACTGGATTTTTTCCGCACCGTATTCCAGTCCGGTGCGGGCGATGGCGCCGGAGAAATACATGGCGTTGCCCAGCAGACGATCATAGAATCCGCTGGACTGTCCGCCGGTGTTGCGGGTGTTCTGATTGAAGCCGCTGCTGCGGCCCTTCTTCGATTTACGTGACATTGCCATGGGGCACTCCCTTTCAGGTAGAAAGGGAACGACACGACTGCGG
>JAEUMJ010000203.1 GCA_016792865.1 Hyphomicrobiales bacterium
GTGTTCTGACGAAAGTCGGATTTCCGCAACGGTCATTCGAAGCTTTAACGCCACGTTAAGACCTGAGACGGGTGTGCACCCGGATTGTGTCTTGTTGAAAGACAATTGCTCACGAGGGAAAGCAAGAGGAAACGCATGGCAAACGTCGCTGCAGAAGGCGAACTCGACCGCAGCAAAACAACGGTCGTTTTCGCATCATCACTCGGCACAGTGTTCGAGTGGTACGACTTCTATCTTTACGGGTCGCTCGCGGCCATCATCTCCAAACAGTTCTTTTCCGGCGTGAATGAAACCGCCGGATTCATCTTCGCGCTCGCGGCCTTCGCGGCAGGCTTTGCCGTTCGTCCCTTCGGTGCCATCGTCTTCGGACGCCTCGGTGACCTCGTGGGCCGCAAGTACACCTTCCTGATCACCATCCTCATCATGGGTGTTTCGACCTTCGGTGTGGGTCTTCTCCCGAACTATGCCACCATCGGCATGGCGGCTCCCATCATCCTCGTGATCCTGCGCCTGTTGCAGGGTCTTGCGCTGGGTGGTGAATATGGTGGTGCCGCAACCTACGTGGCCGAACACGCACCGCACGGAAAGCGTGGCCTCTACACAAGCTGGATCCAGACCACGGCCACGCTCGGCCTGTTCCTCTCCCTGCTGGTGATTCTGGCCTGCCGCACGTGGCTCTCGGCTCCGGTTTCGGATGCACCGGGCGCACCCACGCAATTCGACGTGTGGGGCTGGCGCATTCCCTTCCTGCTCTCGATCGTGCTGCTCGGCATCTCGGTCTGGATCCGCTTGAAGCTGAATGAATCGCCTGTGTTCCAGAAGATGAAGGCCGAGGGCAAGGCTTCCAAGGCCCCGCTCACGGAAAGCTTCGGCAACTGGGCCAACCTCAAGGTCGTCATTCTCGCCCTGCTCGGCCTCACCGCCGGCCAGGCCGTCGTCTGGTACACGGGACAGTTCTATGCCCTGTTCTTCCTGACGCAGACCCTGAAGATCGATGCGGTGACATCAAACCTGCTGATCGCGGCCTCGCTTGCCATCGGCACGCCGTTCTTCATCTTCTTCGGCTGGCTGTCGGACAAGATCGGCCGCAAGTGGATCATCATGCTGGGCTGCCTGCTCGCCATCGTGACCTACTTCCCGCTCTTCAAGGCGATCACCTACTACGGCAACCCGGCTCTCTATGAAGCGTCGGCAAAGTCGCCCGTCATCGTGACGGCAGACCCCAAGGATTGTTCCTTCCAGTTCAATCCGGTGGGCACGTCGAAGTTCACCAGCGGTTGCGATATCGCCAAGAGCGCACTTGTGAGGGCAGGTGTCCCTTACTCGAACGTTGCGGGTGAATCCGGCAAGGCCTCGATCAAGATCGGTGACACGGTTGTTCCGTCGATGCCGGCTGCCCAGGTTGCTGCCGACACCAAGGCCAAGAACGACGAGCTGACGGCATCGCTGAATGCCGCCGGTGAGGCGGGCATCCTCGCCGCCGCCCAGACGGCTGACACGGCCATCACCGATGCGGTGACGGCTGCCGGCCTCAAGGACGTGCGTCCGAACGAAGACCCGACCAAGGCCAAGACGCTGACCGCGCTGATCACCGCCGGTCTCGCCAGCGATGCCTACAAGAACGCCGCCGACAAGACGGCTGAACTCGGCAAGGTCGTCGAGGCTGCGGTCAAGACGGGTGGCTATGCGGCTGCCATGAACGACGGCTTCGCGGGCACGCTGTCCGGCGCGCTCAAGACGGCCGGCTATCCTGCCAAGGCTGACCCGGCGCAGGTGAACAACGGCATGCTGATCGTTCTCCTGACCATCCTCGTCATCTACGTGACGATGGTGTACGGCCCGATCGCCGCCATGCTGGTCGAACTCTTCCCGACCCGCATCCGCTACTCCTCCATGTCGCTGCCCTATCATATCGGCAACGGCTGGTTCGGCGGCTTCCTGCCCACCACGGCCTTCGCCATCGTGGCAGCCACGGGCGATATCTACTCCGGCCTCTGGTATCCGATTATCGTGGCGGCGATGACCCTGGTCATCGGTGCCCTGTTCATCCCGGAAACCAAGGACCGCGACATCCACAACTGATCCTGATCAAGGGATCCTGACCGGGGCGGCTGTAATGAAAGTTGCAGCCGCCCTTGTCTTGTGCAGTCTTGAGTCTGCGCCGAAGCGCGCACAAGGTCTGCGTGAAGGATTGAAGAATGAAGCTGGCCCTGCTGTCCGATATCCACGCCAATCTTCCGGCGCTGGACGCCTGCCTTGCAGCCATCGCGGCGCAAGGGGTGGACCGCATTGCCTTCCTCGGAGATTTCGTGGGTTACGGGCCGGACCCGGAAGCGGTGGTCCAGAAGGTGCGCCCGATGATCGAGCAGGGGGCCATCGCCGTGCTCGGCAACCACGATGCGGCAACCTTCCGGGCCGACAGCGGCATGAACTCGACCGCCGCTGCCGCCATGGACTGGACGCGACGGCATCTCTCGGAGGGGTCCGTTGCCTTCCTCAAGACCCTGCCGTTCGAGGTGAGTGACGGCACGCATCTCTTTGTCCATGCCGACGGCTCGAATCCCTCGGCCTGGAATTACGTGACGGATGCGGAAATGGCGGGGCGGAGCCTTGCCGCCGTGAAGGCGAGCGTCACCTTCTGCGGCCATGTCCACATGCCCGCCCTGTATTGCACCACCCAGAGCGGCGGCAAGGTAACAGCCCATACGCCAGCCAGCGACATCACCATTCCGCTCGCCTCCCACAGGCAATGGCTGGCCGTGCTGGGGTCGGTCGGCCAGCCACGCGACGGCAATCCTGCCGCGTCCTTCGCGGTGTTCAACGAAGCGACGCGGGCGCTCACCTATCACCGTGCGCCCTACGACGTGGAAGGCGTGTCGCAACGTGTTCTTGAAGCGGGCCTGCCGGACAGTCTTGCCGCGCGGCTATTGAAGGGGCGCTAGGATGGCGAAGGCGAAGCTGGTCGCGGGGTCGGTCGTCGGCGGCTACATCATCAGGGAACTGCTGCATACCGGCGGCATGGCGCAACTCTGGAAGGTGTCGCCGGAACATTCCAGTGAAGTGCTTCTGATGAAGGTCCCCGTCCTGAACGAAGGCGAGGATCCGGCCACCATCGTGGGCTTCGAGATGGAGCAGATGATCATGCCGCGCCTCAAGGGGCCGCATGTGCCGCGCTTCATCGCCAACGGCGATTTTGCCGTGCAGCCCTACATCGTGATGGAGAAGATCGAGGGTGAATCGCTGCTGCCGAAGCTCTCGCACCTGCCCCTGCCGGTTCCGGAGGTGGTCGAGATCGGCCGCAAGGTGGCGCTGGCGCTGGATGCCCTGCATCGCCAGCGCGTGGTCCATCTCGACATCAAGCCCTCCAACATCATGATCCGGTCAACCGGCGAGGCGGCGCTGGTGGATTTCGGATTGTCGCGCCATCTCGACCTGCCGGACCTTGTGGCGGAGGAATTCCGCTTGCCCTATGGCACTGCGCCCTACATGGCGCCGGAGCAGATCCTGGGGCAGCGTCACGATTTCCGTTCCGACTTCTTCGCCCTGGGGGCACTGCTGTATTTCTTTGCGACGGGAGAAAGGCCCTTCGGTGACCCGCCGCGCCTCAAGGGCCTGAAGCGCCGCCTGTGGTGGGATCCGCCGCCGCCCCGCATGTTGAACAAGGACATTCCGCTGTGGTTCCAGGAAATCATCCTGCGTTGCCTGGAAGTGAATGCCTCGCGCCGCCACCCGAATGCGCAGCAACTGCTGTTCGATCTCAACAATCCCTCGGAAGTGCGTCTTACCAAGCGTGCCCACAAGGAGAAGCCGGATGGCTTCTTCGTCCGGCTCAAGCGCAAGTCAGAGCCGTTCGAGAGCCTCATCGATCATCCCAAGGATACCAGCGAGGGCCTGGCCCAGGCACCCATCATCGCCGTTGCGATCGATCTCGCCACCATGTCGCCGGAGCTTTCCGAAACTGTCCGGCAGACGGTGATGCGCATCGTCGAGCGTTCCAGGGAAGTGCGGGTGGCCTGTCTCAACGTTCTGAAGCTGAAACGCCTGGCGCTCGATTCAACCCTCGATCAGGACGGCAACAACAAGCACGTCGCCCGGATCGTGCAGCTCAAGGACTGGGCGCGGCCTCTCGAAGTGCCGCAGGCGCAAGTGAGTTTCCATGTGCTGGAGGCCACCGATCCGGCGGAGGCCATCCTGGAATATGCGCGCGAGAACACTGTCGATCATATCGTCATGGGAGCACG
>JAEUMJ010000011.1 GCA_016792865.1 Hyphomicrobiales bacterium
TTATGTGAAAATAAAAGTTCGGCAAGGCGTAGCGATTGAAATATTCCTGCCCGGTCATGTCCTTCTCGACATCGCGGGACAACCGCACCTTGACCATGCGGGTGGCGGCACCCGCGAAGGCTGTGGCCTGCAGCGATTCCAAGAAGGAAACCGTCTTGGCAATCCGGGCCTGCAATTCCGCGAAGGTCTTTTCCTCATCCGCGTAACTGGGGTTGGCCGTTCCGGAAAGCCGGGCGCCGGCACCCTTGGCAAAATCCGAAGCAAGCTGGACCTGGGCCGTCAACGGGAACATGTCGGGGAACAGGCGGAAGTTCAGAAGGGCTTCCGGCTTGATCTTGCGGGCTTCACAATGGCTCTCCGCCTTCCTGAGAATGGCGGCAAGCGACTTCAAGCCGTGGATGATCACCGGAACGGATATGTCGTACATCGTGTTCATGTCCTCTCAGCGCAGCGAGGCGCAGAAACGCTGGATGCGCTCGCAGGCGTTTTCCAGCGTCTTTGTTGCGGTTGCATACGAGATGCGGAAGAACGGCGACGTGCCGAAGGCCGCGCCATGGACTGCAGCAACGCCTTCGGCAGCCAGCAGTTCCGTGACGAAAACCTCGTCATTGGCAATCACGGTGCCTGTGGGCGTGGCCTTGCCAATGAGACCCGCGCAGGAAGGATAGACATAGAATGCCCCTTCCGGCGTGGCGCAGGTGAGGCCCTTTGCCTGATTGAGCATCGAGACAACGAGGTCGCGGCGTTCCTTGAACACCTTGTTGTTGGCGGCGATGAAATCCTGCGGCCCGTTCAGCGCCTCGACGGCGGCCCACTGGGCGATGGATGACGGGTTGGAGGTGGATTGTGACTGGAGTTTCGCCATGGCCTTGATCAGCACTTCCGGCCCTGCCCCATAGCCGATGCGCCAGCCTGTCATGCAATATGACTTGGAGACGCCGTTCATGGTCAGGGTGCGTTCGTAAAGCCGCGGCTCCACCTGGGCGATCGTGGTGAAATCAAAGTCGTCATAGACAAGGTGCTCGTACATGTCGTCGGTCAGCACCCAGACCTGCGGATGCTTGAGCAGCACGTCGGCAAGGGACTTCAACTCGTCGCGGGTGTAGGCGGCGCCGGAAGGATTGGACGGCGAATTCAGGATCAGCCACTTGGTCTTGGGCGTGATCGCCTTGGCAAGATCCGCAGCCTGAAGCTTGAAGCCCTTGTCGGCAGGGCCTTGCACGATCACGGGCGTGCCACCCGCCAGCATCACGATGTCCGGATAGCTCACCCAATAGGGGGCAGGCACAATGACCTCGTCCCCCGGATTGACAGTGGCCATCAAGGCATTGAAAAGAACCTGCTTTCCCCCCGTCCCGATGGACACCTGGGTGGTCTTGTAGTCGAGGCCGTTCTCGCGCTTGAACTTGGCGACGACTGCCTTCTTCAGTTCCGCAATGCCGTCCACGGCGGTGTACTTGGTCTTGCCCGCCTTGATGGCGGCAATGGCCGCATCCTTGATGTTGTCCGGCGTGTCGAAATCCGGTTCGCCTGCTGCAAGTCCGATCACGTCCTTGCCCTCCGCCTGCATGGCGGAAGCCTTGTTGGAAATGGCGATGGTGGCGGATGGCTGGATGCGGTTCAGTGCGTCGGAAATAAAGCCCATGGCAGTCCTCTTGCGTTCGGTAGGCGCATAAGGGGTTGCGCGAGCCCCCGCAAGCATCAATCCGCCGCATTAAAATTGCCGCGCGGCATGGCAGAATGGGACCGTGAAACAGCACCCGATCCTTGTTGCCGGCGGAGGAATCGCCGGTGTCGCGGCTGCCCTTGCGGCGGCTGTCTCTGGGCGTGACGCCCTGGTTTTTGAGCGCGCTGCAGCCTTTGAGGAAGTGGGCGCGGGACTTCAGCTCGGTCCCAACGCCGTGAAGGCCCTTCAGCGAATCGGGGCGTGGGACGAGGTTTCGGCCATCGCCACGGCTCCGCCTGCCATCATCCTGCGAGATGCCGTCTCGGGCCGCACAGTCAGGCATGTGCACCTCGCGGGTGCATTCGAATCGCTGTTCGGCGCTCCCTACCGGGTGGCGCACCGCGCCCATCTTCATGGGGCATTGCTTGCGGCAGCCGCGAAACATCCGTCCATCACCATTCGCGGTGGCTGCGCGGTGGAAGACATTCAGCAAAACGTGGACGGTGTCTCCCTCACCCTGCAGAACGGCGAGACACATGCGGGCGATGTGCTGATCGCCGCCGACGGAATGCGGTCCGGCATCCGCCAGAAGGTCTGGCCGGGGAGTGCCTCCATCTTTGCGGGGCAGATCATTTACCGCACCCTCATCGACATGCCCTCCGCACTGGAAGATGGCAACTGCGTGAACCTGTGGATGGGCTCCGGCTTCCATTGCGTGCACTATCCTGTCGGCAGGGAGGCGCGACTGAACATCGTCCTCACCGCCCACGAAGGTCAGCTCACGGACGACATCATCGACCAGTGTTGCCCGCAGTTGCAGGACTTGCTGGCAATGCCGAAGTCGTGGCTGCCATGGGAAGCACGGCACGTGCCTGCTTTGGAGAGCTGGGTGAAGGGACGTGTCGCCCTGCTTGGCGATGCGGCCCACGGGACAGTGCCCTATTTTGCGCAAGGCTCAGCCATGGCACTGGAAGATGCCGCATTGCTGGCTGACCTGCTCCGTGATGCGGGCACCCTTCCCGTGAACTTCGCACATCTCAACAAGCGGATGCCACGGGTTGCCGCCGTCCATCAGGCCAGCGTCCGTCAGGGAAAGATCTACAGCGCCAAGGGGCCGGTTGCGGCGGCGCGAAACCTCGTGCTCCGCATGATGCCCGATCGCCAGTTCCTGACGCAGTTGGCCTGGCTCTACAAGAATGCGTGAAGCTTGAAGCCGTGAGGCCGGTGTTGCCACCGGCCCCGGAACCTCAATGCATCAGGGCTTGTTGTAGCTGCCGTTGTTATTGTTGTTGTTGTGGCCGCCACCGCCGGGCGTCTTGCTGTTCTTCACGGTCGGCGGCTGATAGTTCACGCTGACGCGGCAACGCTTCTCCAAATCGTAGCTGCCGCACGAGACACTGCGGTTGCAGTTGTCGCGGCCACCCAGCCAGGAGGGCGCACCATACGTGTTCACGACTTCCTGACAGCAATGCACAGCGGCGTCGCGCGAGCCGGCCTGGCACTTCAGGAGCTTTGAGGTGATGCTTGCCTGTGCGGCAGAGGACATTGCGAGGCCGAGGAAAAGAGCGGTGGCAGAACCGGCGAGAAGAGTGCGGGCATTCAGAATGGAAGACATTGTGATCTCCGTTGTTTGCGATCGTCCTGATCGATGCGCAGGTTTTGCGCCACGCCGCCTGAGCCTTCGCTGAACCGCAGGTTCATCGGTCGTTCATCTGTGCAGGCTCCGGTCCTCACGCCTGAAACACGAAAACGTGACGGTGCGCGCACTCTCTGACAGTGCCAGGTTCCTGCCGGTCATGTATCCTCCTCCATCTCATCAATGGAGGTTACCGTCATGCGTTCACTCAAGACCCTATCGTGCTCGATGCTTCTCGCAGCAAGCGTGGCACTTGCGCCGGGATCAGGCTTCGCTGCCGGCAGTGGCGGCGGATCGGGCGGCGGATCGGGTGGCGGTGGCAGCGATCCCGCTCCCACGCAGGCCTCGCCCAAGAAGATGAAGTGCAAGAGGGGCTACGCCGTCCAGATGGTCACGGTGAACGGCAAGCAGAAAGCCAAGTGCGTGAAAGTCACGGCTGGTCTCGTCTCTCCGGCGGATCTCTACGAACAAGGCTACGCCCTTGCCAAGGATGACGGCGAATATGACTGGGCGCTGGATCTGTTCGAAGCTGCCGACCAGACGAATCCGGACGTTCTCAACATGCAGGGCTACAGCCACCGCAAGGCGGGTCGGCTGGACGTTGCCGTGGACTTCTATCAGCGTGCACTCGCCTTGAACCCGGACTTCGTGCGCGCCCGCGAATATCTTGGCGAAGGTTATGCGGCGGCGGGCAAGCTCGATCTTGCAAAGGCGCAGCTTGCCGAAATCGAAAAGCGCTGTGGCAAGAGCTGTGAGGAATATGAAGACCTGTCGAAGGCGATCAGCGCCGCGACGAATTGAAACCTCAGCGGGGCGGCGTGAGTTCGCGCACGCTGCCCCTGCCCCATTTGCCAACACCCATGCGCGCTGCGAGGACTGGCAGCACGGTCCCGATTTCTGACCTGAGCGTGTGCGGCGGATTGACCACGACAACGCCCGACCCTGCAAGCCCGCCTTCGGCAAACCCCTCCCTCACCCGCAATTCAATGGACAGCGTTCCGGCACAGGGAAGCGCCGCTGCCGCTTCCAGCAGCGGTTGTTCAGCCCCATCCTGCTTCAGCGGATACCATGCCAGTATCGTTGTGTTCTGCATGCGCGCATGGATGTGATCCAACATCCGGGCCATTTTCTCCAACTCCCCGGGAACTTCGAACGCGGGATCGATCAGCACCACACCGCGCCGTTCCTTGAACGGCAGTTCCGCCTTCACGGCCTGCCCGGCGTCAACCCGCGAAATGCGCACGCGCTTGTCGGCGGCATAGCGGGCAGCCAGCGTGTCGGCGTCCACGGGATGAAGCTCGTTCAGGATGATGCGGTCGCTGCGACGCAGGAGCCGGGCGATGATTTCGGGCGACCCCGGATAGATACGCAGGCTGCCGTCCGGATTGAGATCATGGATGATGTTGAGATAGACCGCGAGCAGCGCCCGGACATCTTCGGGAAGCGGCTCGGCCAGTATCTTGCCGATACCATCCTTCCACTCGCCCGTCTTGAAGGCTTCGGCACCCTTGAGGTCATAACGGCCAATGCCGGCGTGGGCATCGAGTACAGCCAGCGGCTTGTCCTTCTGCACCAGATAGCCAAGCACGCGCGCGAGCACGACATGCTTCAGCACATCGGCATGGTTACCCGCATGAAAGGCGTGGCGATAGTTCATGCGCGGAACACGATGGCGGCACCGACCACGATGACCGCAAAGCCCAGGATGTGCTGGAGGGTGATCGATTCCTTCAGCCAGAACACGGAGAACAGGATGAAGATCGTGAAGGTGATGACCTCCTGGATGGTCTTCAGCTCTGCTGCACTGTAGACGGCATTGCCGATGCGGTTTGCCGGAACGGCGAGACAGTATTCGAAGAAGGCGATGCCCCAGCTTGCCAGCACCACAAGCCATAGCGCCTTCTGCTTGAAGGCCAGATGCCCGTACCAGGCAAACGTCATGAAGACATTGGATGCGATCAGCATGAGGACCGGATAGACATGAGCCGACGTCAGGGAGTTCATTCGCAATGTCACCTTGGTTGACTAAGTTGCTTGTGGGGAGAATCGTGAAGCGGTCAATATGATATTAACAGTCCGGTAACCATGTCGGGACGACAATGCCGCAATGTGTGCGCAGCGTTGCGGAGGGTCTGTAGTGCGTTATCTCGTCTTGATGTGTCTTGCACTGGCCACTCCGGCGGCGGCGGAGGATGTTTCTCCGTGGTTCGGCTCGGCCGATCAGGTGCCCTTCCAGATGGCTTCTGATGGCTCGCCGGTTGTGATAAAGTCCAAGGCATCCGGGGATATCGCAGGACAGCAGGAGAAATCCGATTGCTCAATCAAGGGTTGTTCCGTCGCGGACAGCGCTGCTAATGTTCCGGGCACCGGCCATGTTTCTCCCTAATCCTGACACAGGTTACGGGTACCCGCGCTGGTGATTTGGGGGTTTTGAGATGAAGAAGTCGATTGTTGTTCTGGCTGCACTTAGCCTCGTGGCGCTCACGGGCTGCACGAACATGAACATTTTCAAGGATAATCCGGGTACCGCCGCGCCGGCCGAACCACAGGTTGACCTGACGCCGCAGCCGATGTCGCCCGGCGGCATGAGCGCGGACCAGATCAAGCAGATTCTCTCCGGCAAGAGCTGGAAGTGGGCCAGCCCGAAGAACAGCGGCGTGACCCTCTATGCCGATGATGGCAGTTCGCTTGTGGAGGTTACCGGCAAGGGCACCACAACCGGCAAGTGGTCGGTGAAGGATGGGCAGCTGTGCGAGAGCTTTGCTCCGGCGCCGTTCCTGCCCAAGGGCGTTCCCATGACATGCCAGCCGTTCAGTGGCTCCGGCAACACCTACAAGGTTGGCCAGGCGACGTTCACGCTCGCATAAGTGTGAACCCTTTCACAAACTTGCCGCATAAAAACCATGGCAAAGCCGTGGGTCATTCCTACATCAGAGCCTTCGATCCCCTGCAACCGGATCCCGGCAACAGTAGACATGACTCACTTTTCACGGCGAAGCTTCATTCTCGGCACGCTTGCGCTATCGGCGCAGGCGTTGCCGTTTCAGGCGGCGCTCGCGCAAGAACAGCATCCCCTTTATGGCGGCCTCGAAGGCGAAGTGATGGGCCGCGACCCGTCGCTGTTTCCGCCCCCTGAGTCGCCGGTCGATTTTCCCATCGAACGGGTGGACCTCGACAAGATCCCGGAGAAATTCCATCGCCAGATGGTCGGCTACGGCGGCATGGAATCGCCCGGCACCATCATCGTCGATCCGACTCGCCGGTTTCTCTACCTGGTCCAGGAAGACAACTCGGCGATCCGCTACGGCGTCGGGGTGGGTCGCCAGGGTTTCGCCTGGTCGGGTGAGGCCGTGGTGCAGATGAAGCGCCGTTGGCCACGCTGGATCCCGCCGGAGGAAATGACCTACCGTGATGCCCACGCCGCCGAATGGAACAACGGCATGCCGGGCGGGCCGAACAACCCCTTGGGCGCACGGGCGCTTTACCTGTTTTCCAATGGTCAGGACACCCTGTACCGCATCCACGGCACCAACGAGCCGAACTCCATCGGCAAGGCCATGTCGTCCGGCTGCATCCGCATGTTGAACGAGGACGTGGCAGACCTCTTCGACCGGGTGCCCAAAGGCTCGAAAGTGATCGTGCTGGCCGGGTCGATCTGATCCCGCCTGTTGATGCCGTCCGGGTTTTGTCTTGCGAATAGGAGCCTGATCTGGCAGATGCCGCATGGGTTGGGGTGATGGATGGAAGTGTTCGGGATGCGCCGATCGTCAGTACTGTATTGCCTCTCCGCCAGTTTGCTGCTGGGGGCCTGTGCTACGGGCCCAAAGGGAATCCGCATCGTCAATGAAGGTTCATCGGCTGTTCCCGTGCAGCAAGGTGCCACCATCCGCAATTTCACCGCCGGTGAGATCCAGGCCGCCATCGTCGGCAAGACCTTCCAGTACACCCGTCCCGACGGCAACGGCTTCATCTCCTACAATGCCGATGGCAGCTTCGACTTCCAGGACGACACCAAGGGCAGCGGCGCCGGCCGCTGGACGGCCAACGGCGAGCAGTTCTGTGAGACGTTCGGCAAGAAACCCATGGAATGCGGGGTGTTCAAGAACACCGGGGATGCCTATTTTGCCGCCAATTCCCGGCTTGTGGAAATGAAGGTCTAGTCCCCTTCCCTTTATCTGAAGTCCTTGGATGACAGCCCCCGGTCACATTTGTTAAGGCCGGATGATATCTGCAAGGACTGCTATGATCCCTCGTTACTCCCGCAAGGAAATGGCCCAGATCTGGGCTCCGGAAACCCGTTACAAAATCTGGTTTGAAATCGAGGCGCACGCCGCCGACCGCATGGCCGAACTGGGAATTGTTCCCAGGGACGCTGCGAAAACCATCTGGGAAAAGGGCAGGAACGCCGAGTTCAACGCCGCCCGCATCGACGAGATCGAATCCGTCACCAAGCACGATGTCATTGCCTTCCTTACCCACCTTGCCGAGATCGTCGGGCCGGAAGCCCGCTTCGTGCACCAGGGCATGACATCCTCCGATGTGCTGGACACTTGCCTCAACATCCAGTTGACCCGCGCGGCTGACCTGCTGCTCAAGGACATCGACGAGGTGCTGGCCGCCCTCAAGCGCCGCGCCTTCGAGCACAAGCTCACCCCCTGCATCGGTCGCAGCCACGGCATTCATGCCGAGCCTGTCACCTTCGGCCTCAAGCTTGCCTATGCCCATGCCGAATTCCAGCGCGCCCGCGAGCGCCTTGTCTTCGCGCGGAAGGACATCGCAACCTGCGCCATATCGGGCGCCGTCGGCACCTTTGCCAACATCGACCCCAGCGTCGAGGTCCATGTGGCAGAGAAGCTCGGCCTCGCTGTCGAACCCATTTCCACGCAGGTCATCCCCCGCGACCGCCACGCCATGTTCTTCGCAGTGCTGGGCGTGATCGCCAGTTCCATCGAACGCCTCGCCACCGAGATCCGTCACCTGCAGCGCACTGAGGTGCTGGAAGCGGAGGAGTACTTCTCGCCCGGCCAGAAAGGCTCTTCGGCCATGCCGCACAAGCGCAACCCGGTGCTGACCGAAAACCTCACCGGCCTGGCCCGCCTCGTGCGTTCTGCCGTGACGCCCGCCATGGAGAACGTGGCACTGTGGCATGAGCGCGATATCTCGCATTCCTCGGTTGAACGCGGCATCGGTCCTGATGCGACCGTTCATCTTGACTTTGCCCTCAAGCGCCTTGCCGGCGTGATCGACAAGCTGCTCGTCTATCCCGAAAACATGCAGCGCAATCTCGATCGGCTGGGCGGGCTGGTGCACTCCCAGCGCGTGCTGCTGGCCCTGACGCAAAAGGGCATGAGCCGCGAGGACAGCTATGCCGCCGTGCAGCGCAATGCCATGCCCGTCTGGCGCGGCGAGGGCCAGTTCCTCGAACTGCTGAAGGCCGACAAGGAAATTGCCGCACACCTGTCGGCACAGGAACTCGAAAGCCTGTTCGACCTCGGCTACCACACCAAACATGTGGATACGATCTTCGCGCGGGTGTTCGGTCATGCCTGATCGCGGTTTGCAGAAGGACATCCCCCTCATCACCACGACGGAGGCACTTGCCGAATTCTGCGAGAGCCTCGTCAACGAGCGGTTCATCACCGTCGATACGGAGTTCCTGCGCGAGACCACCTATTACCCCAAGCTCTGCCTCATCCAGATTGCGGGCAGCACCAACGCCGCCTTGATCGACCCGCTGTCGCGGGAACTCGATCTTGCACCTTTCTTCGCGCTCATGGCCGACACCCGTGTGCTCAAGGTTTTCCATGCCGCACGGCAGGACGTCGAAATCATGATCAACCTCATCGACGCGGTGCCGACCCCGATCTTCGACACCCAGATCGCGGCCATGGTTTGCGGCTTCGGTGACCAGGTGGGCTATGAAGCAATCGTGCGGAAGCTGGTGGGGGCGCAGATCGACAAGTCTGCGCAGTTCACCGACTGGTCGCGCCGCCCCCTCACCCACAAGCAGATGGCCTATGCGCTCTCTGACGTGACCCATCTCCGCACCGTTTATGAAAAACTGATGGAGCAGATTGCCCGCGAAAGCCGGAGCGACTGGCTGGAGGGCGAACTGGAAGACCTGGCGAACGCCAATTCCTATCGCGTCGATCCGGAGCAAAGCTGGCGGCGCATCAAGGCACGCATCCAGAACAAGAAGCAGCAGGCCGCATTGATGGCCGTTGCAGCATGGCGCGAACGGCAGGCCCAGGAAAAGAACGTGCCCCGCGGGCGCATCCTCAAGGATGAGGCAGTCGCTGAAATCGCCATCCAGGTTCCGCAGACGCGCGAAGCCTTGAGCCAGCTCCGCCTCCTGCCCAAGGGCTCGGCGGATTCCGTGATCGGCAAGGGCGTTCTGGAAGCCGTGGCAGCAGGACTTGCCCGTGATCCCGGCGGCATTCCCAGCCCCAAGGGGCGCGGCGAGGACATGTCATCGGCCCAGGAAGCCGCGGCTGAAATCCTCAAGCTTGCTCTCAAGATCGTCAGCGAGCGCGACGGCATTGCACCAAAACTCATTGCCTCAAGCGCCGATATCGACGCCATCGCGATTGACGACAATGCCAATGTCCCTGCGCTGCAAGGTTGGCGCCGCGAGGTGTTCGGCGAGGTTGCGCTGGACCTGAAGCATGGCCGCGCCGCCATCACCATGGAAAAGGGACGGGTTCAGATCGTCAGGCGTTGAGCTTCAGCCGATCTGCACGCGGGGGGTGCGCCCCATCTCGAAGGCGAGGCTGGCAAGCCGCTTCTCGACCCGCTCGCCCATGAGGTCTGCGAGTTTCTTCGGCAGGATCAGGACCAGTTCCTTGCTGCCCGACAGCCTGAGGCCGATACGCGGGAGCATGCCGGGCATGGCAGCCGAGAGGATATAGGCGAGCCGGAAGATCGAACTGAGCAGGTGTGCGCGTTCCATCGCCCGCTCGTCGAGAAGTCGCGTGAGGTCGTCCTTCATCACCTCGCCTTCGTAACGGTAGAACACCGTGAGAGCGAGAAAGACCCGGCCCGGATGATCGACCCCCACGAACGCGGCCTGGGAAATCATGCCAAGCGAACGGTCGGCGCGGTAGTCCGGATGGGCGCGCCAGCCAATGTCGGCAAGCAGGCAGGCTGCGTAGCGCAGGCGCTGCTCTTCTTCTGATTCCGATAAACCTTTCCCGCCGAACACCTGGTCGGTCCAATCGCACAACTCCAGCTCATGCTCCGGCGAGCGGGCATAACGACGGGCAAAATCCCAACACGAGGCCAGCAGCGCATCGGAGCGCATCTTCTTGCGTGGCAGGCGGGCATAGAGGTAGCCCTCACGCACGCCATAGACCGAGCACACGACGTCCTGCGCCTTGGAATGATGCAGGAGCCGCTCCAGAACCATGGCGCCATAGGGCAAGGTTTCGGACCGCGACTTGGACACGTCCTTCACGTCCTTCAGCGCGGCAGCGGAAAGCCCCGCCACCAGTTCAGAGATGCCCGCAGCCTGTGAGCGCGTCATCGTGTATTGATGCAGGACGTGAAGCGGATAATGCGCATGGGCCATGTGCATGCGTGCGAGGTTCCGCCACGCACCGCCCACGGCATAAAAACTCCGGCCTTGCAGATGCGAGAGAATGTCGGTCTTGCTGAAGTACTCGTCCACGATGCCACGGGCACGGTCCATGTCGTTGCCCGACATGTCCATCAGGCGCAACGGACCCAGCGGCAGCGTGACGCCATCGTTCAGCTTGCCATCCTTGATGTCGATGAGTTCAAGCGAGCCGCCTCCGAGGTCGCCCGCCACGCCATCGGCGTCGGGAATGCCGGCGATCACGCCCAGCGCGGCAAAGCGAGCCTCTTCCTTTCCGGTCAACACCGAAATGCCGGCGCCAAGGGCCTTTTCGGCCTTGTCGACGAAATCCTCGCCGTTGCTGGCTTCACGCGCAGCGGCGGTCGCGACGGCAAAGACCTCCTTGCAGCCGATCTGCTTGGCAAGGGCGCGGAAGCGACGAAGGGCTGCGAGGGCGCGCACGATCGCCGCCTCATTGAGCTTACCCGTGATCGCCACACCCTTGCCAAGGCCGCAGAGGATCTTCTCGTTGAACACCGGTGACGGCGAGCGGCGCAAGCCATCGTAAACGACGAGGCGCACGGAATTCGAGCCGATGTCGACAACGGCGACAGGCCGGTAGCTTGGAGGTTCGGTTCGGAATCCGGTATGCCAGGTCACTTGTGCTTTGCCGATTTCTTTTTTCGGATAATGGGTTGCGGCACACTAGCGGCGAGGGAGCGGCCACGTCCAGAGAGCGATGGATTGTTCATGAAATAGTTGTGGGCGTTGAATGCCTCATCCGGCGACGGCGGCGCAATGCGGCGCGATGTGCCATCGGGCTGAAGCTCCCAGCTCTGCTCGTTGTCCTGCATGTTGGCAACCATGATCTGGTCCAGCACCTGGTCATGCACGGTGGGGTTCAGGATGGGAATCAGCGTTTCAACGCGGCGATGCAGGTTGCGCGGCATCCAGTCCGCCGAGCCGATATAGACCTTGGCATTCTCGTGCGGCAACGCCTGCCCTGCCCCGAAACAGACGATGCGCGAATGTTCGAGGAAGCGTCCAATGATGCTCTTGACGCGGATATTGTCGGACAGGCCGGGAACGCCGGGGCGAAGGCAGGAAATGCCCCGCACCACCAGATCGATCTGCACGCCGGCCTGGCTGGCGCGGTAAAGGGCGTCGATGATTCCGGGATCGACGAGCGAATTCATCTTGGCCCAGATCTGCGCAGGGCGACCTTCCCTGGCATGCACGATCTCTTCGTCGATGTGCTGCAGGAGCCGGGTCTTGAGATTGATCGGGGACAGCGAAATCCGTTCGAGGTCTTCCGGCTGGGCATACCCCGAAATGAAATTGAACAGTCGCGCGGCATCACGCGCAAGGGCGGGGTCGCAGGTGAAGAACGAAAGATCGGTATAGATCTTCGCGGTGATCGGGTGATAGTTGCCGGTGCCGAAATGCACATAGGTGCGCATGGCCCCCTGCTCGCGCCGCACCACCATCGACACCTTGGCGTGAGTCTTCAGTTCGATGAATCCGAATACCACCTGCACGCCGGCGCGTTCCAGGTCGCGGGCCCACTGGATGTTGGCTTCCTCATCGAAACGGGCCTTGAGTTCAACGAGGGCCATCACTGTCTTGCCCGCCTCCGCCGCCTTGGCGAGGGCGGCGACGACAGGCGAATTGCGCGAGGTGCGATAGAGCGTCTGCTTGATCGCCACCACATCCGGGTCGGCTGCTGCCTGGCGGATGAACTGCACCACCACGTCGAAGGATTCATACGGGTGGTGAACCACGAAATCCTTTTGCCGGATGGCCGCAAAGATATCACCGCCGTGATCGCGCACCCGCTCCGGGAAGCGGGCGACATAGGGCTTGAACTTCAGGTCGGGCCGCTCGTCGAGGATGAGCTGCGAGGTATCTGAGTAGCCGACAAGGCCGTCGCTCAGAACCACCGCGTCGTCGGCCACTTCGAGTTCGGCCGCGATGAAGGCGGTGAGGTTCGCGGGGCTGGCGCTGTCCACTTCCATGCGGATGACGGAGCCACGGCGGCGGCGTTTCAGTGCCGTCTCGAACACGCGCACAAGGTCTTCGGCTTCTTCCTCGATTTCGATATCGCTGTCGCGGATGATGCGGAACAGGCCCCTCCCCGTGACATCGTAGCCGGGAAAGAGCCGTGGCAGGAAAAGCCCCAGCATGTTCTCGATCGAGATGAAGCGCACGGCTTCGCCCGGCAGGCGGATGAAGCGTTCAAGCTGGTGCGGAATGGGCAACAGGGCGCGCATGGTGTTGCTGTCGCTCTTGCGGCGCAGCTCGACGGCGATGACGAAGCCGCGATTGAGAATGAACGGGAAGGGATGCGCCGGGTCAATGGCGATGGGCGTCACCACCGGTAGGATCTGCTCAAGGAAGCGGTGATCGAGAAATCCCATGTCGTCCTTGCCGACCTCGGCTTCCTCGACAATGGCGATCCCGTTCTCCCGCAGTTCCTGGCGCAACTGCCGCCAGCGCAAGTCCTGTTCCAGCATCAGTGCCTGTGCCTGTTCGCGGATCAGGACAAGCTGTTCCTGGGGGGTCAAGCCATCCTGGCTGATCTCGGGAACCTGTTCGCGCACCTGCCCGACAAGGCCCGCCACGCGCACCATGAAGAACTCATCGAGGTTGTTGCCGGAAATGGAGAGAAAGCGCAGCCGCTCCAGCAGCGGGTGGTTGGCGTTCCTCGCCTCCTCAAGCACCCGTGAGTTGAAGCCGAGCCATGAAAGCTCGCGGTTGAAGAAGCGCTTCGGGTTCTCCAGCGTCAGGGCTTCGGCGGGAAGATGGGCGTGCGGAACGTTCATGTCATGTATCCAAGCAGCATTGCCCGGCAAGGTCTAACCTCCCGGTCCGGCGGCAATTATTGCAGATATGTGACGTTTGCGTGAAGGGGCGCTCAATCGTCCGCGCCGAACAGGTCGGGGGAGACGCAATCGCTCAGCACCCTGGCCACGAACGGGCGGGTGATTTCCACCTTTTCGGCCAAGGCCCGGCTGTCGATTTCCTCCACGATCTGGCGCAGGGCCGCCATCGAGCGGGGCATGCGCAGAAGGATATAGGAGATGATGCCTTCGGATACGGCGATCTGGCGGTCGGCGAAATGCTTCACCAGAACGCCCCGCAGCAGGGCATCATCGGGAGGCAGGATGGACGCTTCCGGCAGTGCCTTGAGGCGGGAGCGGAGGTCCGGCAGCGAGATGGGCCAGGTGGCCACGGGGCGGCTGGCAGTGAGCAGAACGTATCCCCCCTCCTGCCGGGCAAGGTTGATGAGGTGGAACAGGGCACGTTCATCCAGTGTGCCCTCGCCCGCATCCTCCACCACCAGAGCGCCGGTGGAAAAGTCATCAGGAACCCTGTCGGTGGCGAGGGCGGCGGCGGGGCGCAGCTTTGCCTCGGAACGCTGCTGCCACACGGATGCCAGATGGCTCTTGCCGCTGCCGGGCGGTCCCACGATCACGGCGCCATGGGTCGGCCAGTTCGGCCACTGGTCAACCAACGCAACCGCTGCGGCGTTGGCGGGCGAGACCAGAAAATCCTCCCGCGCCAGGGCCGGACGGTGAGCAAGATCAAGCGTGAGCTGCCGCATTGCCATGAAGTTCGGATCTCAGGTCTTGCGGCGGGTTGACGGCCGCCCCGCCTTGTCCACAGCTCTCGCCGCGGGCACGGGTGCAGGTGATGGTGCGGGCTGCGGCGTGACCGCGAGGGAACTGCCGGTGTAGAGCCGCGACTTGAGATAGCGCGACAAGGCATAGCGAACCAGCACGCCCGCCGCCGCCGCCATGGGCACGGCCAGCAACAGGCCGACGAAGCCGAAGACATAGCCAAAGGCAAAGAGAGCAAACATCAGCCACACCGGATGAAGGCCAATGGATTCCCCCACCAGCTTGGGCGACAGGAAATTTCCCTCAAGGAACTGCCCTGCCGCGAAGATGCCGATGATGATGGCGACGCTGCTCCAGTCCGGCCAGAACTGGACGAGGCCGACGCCGATCGCCATGATGCCGCCGGTCAGCGCCCCGATATAGGGAATGAAGCTGAGCAGGCCGGCACCGAGGCCGATGGCGAGGCCGAATTTCAATCCGGCGAGCGAAAGGCCCACGGCATAGAAAAGACCGAGCAACAGGCACACCGTGCCCTGCCCGCGAATGAAACCTGCCATGGCCGTGTTGATGTCGCGGGCGATGGCGCGCACTTCCTCGACATGGTCGCGGGGCAGCCAGCCATCGACCCGATCGACGATGTGGTCCCAGTCCGCGAGCAGATAGAACGCCACGATGGGAGTGACGATCAGCAGCGAGACGACATTGACGATGGCCATGCCGCCCGACCACACGGACGAGATGAGGGTTGCCACCCAGCCCGCTGCCTTGCTGGCGATGTCGCCCACCGAACCCTGGATGTCCGTACCGCTCCTGGCAACAATGTCCTTGATGAACTTGGGGGCAGCCGCATCGAATTTCGCCAGCAGCGTCTTGAGGAGTGCAGGCAGGTCCTGCGCCAGCTTCAGAGCCTGATCGCCGAGGATCGGCACCACCAGCAGGATCACCACCACCACCACAAGCACCGCCGCGATGATGATCATCAGCGTTGCGAGGACACGGTTGATGCCCCGGCGCTCCAGCCAGTCGGCAACCGGATCGAGGAAGTAGGCCAGCACGAAGCCCGCGATGAAGGGCAACAAGATGTCCTGGAAGGCCCACAGGAAAATGATGAACGCTGCCAGTGCCGCGAGCCAGAAGCCCATTTGCTTTTGCAGGGTCATGACGTTTCCTTCCTTGCGGGCGCACTCATGTGGCGCACCCAGTTCCGCATATAGACCGCGCCGGAGGCAAGGGTCAGCACCGCCACAAGCACTTCGCCCGCATCGAGCATGGCTTCAAGCGCCAGTTGCGTGGACAGCGCCAGGAGGAGAACGCCCGCGAAGAATAGCTGGGCGACGGTGTTCACCTTGCTGATCTGCAACGGCCTCATCTCCACCGGACGGGCAAGAACCCAGGCAAGCAACACCGCTCCGACAATGAGCACGTCGCGGGTCACGACAATGATCGCCAGCCACGCGGGCAGGTGCTGCATGGCCGCCAGTGACACGTAGATCGACACCAGCAGGGCCTTGTCGGCGATGGGGTCAAGGTAGGCGCCCAGTTCCGACTGGAGGCCGAAGCGGCGGGCAATGAAGCCATCCACCGCGTCGCTGATGCCCGCCAGCAGGAAGGCCAGCAGAGCCAGCGCGAACTGGTGGTTCAGGATGAGCCAGATCGTGACAGGCACGATCAGGATCCGCGAGATGGTGATCGCGTTGGGCAGGCTCACGGGCATGGCTGCCGCCTCAGATTGGCTGGATGACCCATGCGTCGCCCGTCTGGAAGAGCTGCAGACCGCTGGCCTTGAAGCTTTCCTGCACTGTGAAAAGGTCGCCGCTCACCGTCAGTTTCACCACCGCGCCGTCACCGGCAAGGGAGGAGACATCGAGGCCCACCACGCCGGGCGTGGAGAGGATCTGCGAACGCACCCGGTTCCAATCGGATGGGCCGGAGAACGGCACGGCGACGGACAGCGTCTCGCGTCGGACCTCGCCCGCCGCCATGCGCGAGGCATCGGACCGGAACTTCTCCACCATCACCATGTGGAAGCGCTTGGTCGCCAGTTGCGCCGAAGCCAGCAGGTCACCGCTCTCGTCGCGATAGACCTTGTCGAACGTGATCTTGCCCAAGGGCGTGTTGCCGTTCATGGTGGCGCGGATGCCGCCGTTCCCGTCCGCCTCGGCATAGGCAATGAGTACGGCGCGCACATCATAGCGGCGGCGCATGGCTTCCAGCTTCACCTCGTCACCGGAAAGAACGTCCTGTGCGGAAATGATCTCGCTGTCGTCCAGATCGCCCAGCGGCACGATGATCGGCACCTGCGACTGCTCGGCACGCAAGTTGATCCAGGCCTGCCGCCAGGGATTGTCTTCCCACAACTGCAGTCCGTTAGCCGACTTCCACATGGGCAGCACCAGGAAGGCCGGGCCTTGCACCGAGGTGACCTTGATGCCGCGTGCGCCATAGAAGGACTTGATCCTGTCCGGGAGGAAACGGACCGTAAGCTTGCCCTGATAGCGGCCGGGGCTGATGCTTTCCTGCTCGATGGACAGCGAGCGCAGGAAGGGCAGAATGTCCTTCGTCTCCATGGTCTCGATCTCGGACACCAGTTCAGGCGTTCCCAGGCGCTCGGCCAACTGTCGGAACGCCTTCACCTGCACCTCAACGAGAGCCTTGTCCTTGGCAGTGGCAGCGTCCTTGTCAGTCACGTCAACATCGACGCCCTGCACGGCAAAAACGCTGGTTTCCACGGGGCCGGCGGCGTTGGCAACGCTGGTGGCGACGATTGCGCCGGTCAGGCAGAGAAGGCCCGCCAGCAGCAGCAGAAGCGGTCGTTTCAGAGTTGTCCCCATATCGTCCATTCGGGCTTTATTCGCCCATGCATTTCGGGCTATTTGGCCACGTCAGTTTACTTGGCAAATCACCAAGCAGAATAATTGGGGCAAACTAGCGGCATGAGCGGCAGCAAACAAGCGTTTCCAAAGGCAAAAACCAACGGTTTGACTTATGCCGATGCGGGTGTGGATATCACCGCCGGCAATGATCTTGTGACCGCGATCAAGCCGCTCGCGAAGTCCACGCGGCGCAAGGGTGCGGATGCGGCCTTGGGTGGTTTCGGCGGCCTTTTCGACCTCAAGGCGTGCGGCTTCCGCGATCCGGTGCTGGTTGCCGCCAACGACGGTGTGGGCACCAAGCTGAAGCTTGCCATCGACTCCGGCATTCATCGTGGCGTGGGCATCGACCTCGTCGCCATGTCGGTGAATGATCTCGTGGTGCAGGGTGCCGAGCCCCTGTTCTTCCTCGACTACTATGCCACCGGAAAACTCGACGTTGCCGCCGCGCGTGAAGTGATCGCAGGAATTGCCGACGGTTGCCGCCAGGCCGGTTGCGCCCTGATCGGCGGTGAGACTGCGGAAATGCCGGGCATGTATCACGGCGGAGATTACGACCTCGCAGGCTTTGCCGTCGGCGCGGTCGAGCGCAAGAAGATCCTTCCGGCAGGCACCGTGAAGGCGGGCGACGTCATTCTCGGGCTCGCCTCCACCGGCCCGCACTCGAACGGCTATTCCCTGATCCGCCGCATCGTGGAGGCAAGCGGTCTTGCCCTCACCGCGGACGCGCCCTTCGCCAAGGGCAAGACGGTGGCCGAGGCGCTGCTCACCCCCACCCGCATCTATGTGAAGTCCCTGCTCAAGGTTCTGAAGAAGGGCAAGGCCGTGAAGGCGCTGGCCCACATTACGGGTGGCGGCTTCACCGAAAACATTCCGCGCGTGTTGCCGAAGGATATGGTGGCCCAGATCGACCTCGATGCAGTGCCCTTCCCGCCTGTGTTCCGCTGGCTGGCGGAGGCCGGTGGCGTGGCCGAGCGCGAAATGCTGCGCACCTTCAACTGCGGTGTGGGCATGATTGTCGTGGTCGCCGCGAAGGATGTGAAGGCCGTTTCAGCCGATCTCAGGAAGGCGGGCGAAAAGGTCGCCGTGCTGGGCAGCATCCGCAAGCGCAAGGGCAAGGAAGAACAGGTCTCCTACACAGGCACACTCGGCGCATGAGCCGCAAGCGTGTCGGGGTTCTGATTTCGGGACGCGGCTCCAACATGCGCGCCCTCATCGAGGCCGCCCGTGATCCCGCCTACCCTGCAGAAATCGTTCATGTCGTTTCAAACAAGGCGGATGCGCCCGGCCTTGCCTATGCCGCATCGCAAGGCATCACCACGCAGGTGATGGATCACAGGGACCATGCCAGCCGCGAGGCTTATGACGCCGCCCTCAGCCAACACCTGAAGTCGAAGCAGCTCGACATCATTTGCTGTGCGGGCTTCATGCGCATCCTCACGCCGGTTCTCATCAACGACTGGGCCGGCCGGATGCTGAACATCCATCCCTCGCTGCTGCCGCTCTACAAGGGCCTGCACACCCACGAACGTGCACTGGCCGATGGCGCAAAGGAGCACGGCGCTTCCGTCCATATCGTCACCGAAGAACTGGATGGCGGCCCCGTGGTGGAGCAGGCCGTTGTTCCGGTCCTGCCCGGCGACACGCCGGAGACGCTGGCGGCCCGTGTGCTTGAAGTGGAGCATCCGCTCTATGTGAAGGCGCTGGCAAAACTCGCCACCTCACTCTGAACACTGTTGCATGTCCTTCAGGCCGGAGGCGACCGTCTGGTCACTCCGCAGGTCGAAATCGCGGTTCAAGAGAACATCTGCAAGGCGCTGGATTGCCAGCCCGGCGACATTCTCGAATACCGGCAAGACGAGACCTGAAGCGGTTACAGGTAGTCTTCTGATCCCCGGACGACATGTTCCGCGTCCTGTTCCTCGGCCCAGCGCCTGAGCAGGACGGTGCGGCGCTCACGGTATTTTTCCGGCTGCACCGTTGCCTCCATCATGCGGTCGGTGCGGAAGGTGCGGAATGCCCCGCGCAATTCGCACCACGCCACGATCAGGCGCTGCGCATCGAAATAGGTTATGGCGAGGGGCCAGATCACGCGCTCGCTCGCTTGCCCGCCCTCGTTGCGATAGCTGATGGCCACCTTGCGTTGCTCGCGGATGGCGCGGCGGAGAGCGGCGACATCAACGGTGTCGGCAACCACCTTCCATGACGGGGGAACAAGCAGCGATGCATCGGTCATCACGCCTTTCAGATCCGCCGGAAGCACCGTGCCCACCTTGGCCACCGCATCCTGCGCCGCACGGATGAGATCCCGGTCGCCGCGCCGCATCACCCAGCGCAGGCCGAGCATCACGGCCTCGACCTCATCATTGGTGAACATCAGCGGCGGCAGGTCGTACCCCTGCCCCAGCACATACCCCACGCCGGCCTCGCCCCGGATCGGCACGCCTTCACCAATCAGGTCTGCGATGTCGCGGTAGAGCGTGCGGAGCGAGACTTCCAGTTCCTCCGCCATGCTTTGCCCTTTCACCGGGCGGCGGTGGCGGCGAAGGATCTGGATGATGCGGAGCAGTCGGTCAGCGCGTCTCATGGTCAGTTCCTATGCTACCCCTGCTGACAGCATGTTGTCAGCAGTTGTCAGCAGCAGGGTGACGGGAACTGGCCCTATGCGGACCCGCCCCCAGCGGCTAAAATGCTGAAAACGCAACAGGACACCGGAATCACCATGGCGAAGCTTCCCATCATCATCGACACCGATCCGGGCCAGGACGACGCCCTCGCCATCCTCCTGGCGCTGGCTTCACCGGAATTCGAGGTGCTGGGGATCACTGCTGTTGCGGGCAACGTGCCGCTCGCCCTCACCGAGAAGAACGCCCGCAAGATCTGCGAACTGGCGGGGAAGCCGGAAACGAAAGTCTTCGCCGGCGCGGTGCGGCCCATGGTGCGCAGCCTCGTGACGGCGGAACATGTTCATGGCCGGACGGGGCTTGACGGTCCGGTCCTGCCCGAACCGACGATGCCCTTGCAGTCCCAGTACGGGGTTGACTTCATCATCGAGACGCTGATGAACCGGCCCGCCGGGACGGTGACGCTCTGCACGCTGGGGCCCCTCACCAACTTGGCGCTGGCGATCGTCAAAGAGCCGCGCATTGCGTCCCGCATCAAGCGCATTGTTGCCATGGGCGGCGGATTCTTCGAGGGCGGGAACATCACGCCAGCAGCCGAATTCAACATTTACGTGGATCCGCACGCGGCCCGCATCTGCCTCTCGTCGGATATCCCCTTCACCCTCATCCCGCTGGATTGCACCCACCAGGCCCTCACCAGCGCCAAGCGTGTCGCCCGCTTCCGCGCCATGAAGAACAAGTCCGGCCCTGCCTCTGCCGATCTGCTGGAGTTCTTCGAGCGCTTCGACGAGCAGAAGTACGGAACCGACGGCGGTCCGCTGCATGATCCCTGCGTGATGGCCTGGCTGTTGCGTCCGGAGCTTTTCACCTCGCGCGAGGTCAATGTGGCAGTCGAATGCGAAAGCGACCTCACCATGGGCATGACCGTGGTGGACTGGTGGCGGGTGACGGACCGCAAACCCAATGCGACCGTATGCCGGGGCATCAACGCCGAGGGTTTCTTCGACCTGCTCTCGGAGAGGATCGAGACCCTCGCCTAGCCCGCAAGCTGCGCGGCCAGGACCGCCACCGGGGCCAGCGTCGCGGCAGCGATCGCAAGTGCCATGAGCAGCAGGAAAAGGTGCGTCCGGCGGCGTGAACGCTCCTTCTCGGCCAGGACCGTCTTCATGTCATGCAACATGTCGTGCGGTGTGGACCGATTCTGGCAGGGCGGAAAATGATTCTTTTCAAGGAGTTGGGCGCCGTCGTACATCTTAACAATCCGTAAACGCAGACAGATGCCTGCCGCTTCGAATCAACCGTATACGGAGCATTCGGGCCGTGGTGGTGGCCGGAATGCGCCGAAATCGTGATCCTTCATACGCGATTTATCCGTCTACGGATGAGTGAGGGTTGAACGTTCCGTTCATCCTTGATTCAGGTTCAGGGTTTGCCGCAATTACCTGCGCCTTACCCAGACAGCCGTATCATGGAAAACCCCGCCGCCTGCAGGTGCGGGTTGGTCGGAGCCGGTCAAGGTATTGATGCCGCAACCGTTTTCATGGTCCTCATTCTGCCAGATGCCTTCCGCAACCACGACGCCGCGCTGCTGGCCCGCGTTGGCACGCGCCGAAAGCACCACCTCGCCCCGCGCATTGCCGACGAGCAGCGTCTCGCCGGAAGAAGCGCCGATTGCTGCGAGGTCGTCCGGATGGATCAGCAGCGATGGCCCGCCCTCGCGCTTGCGCGATCCGGGTGTCTCGTTGAAGGTTGAATTCAGGAAGGTCCGCGCCGGGCTGGTGGTCATGCGGAACGGCGTTTCCGGCGTGGGCGCCTCGGTCACGGCCCAATGGTCCGGAAAGGCCGGCATGTCCTGCCACGGACCCAGGACGCCCATCTTGGAAACGACCCCCGCCGCCTTCTTCCAGTCAGCACGGAAATGATACTTGCCGTCGGGATGGGCGAAACCATTGAGGAAATGCGCCGTTTCGAAATCAGGCTGCACGTCAAACCAGTTCTCGGCCTCGAGATCGTCGAGGCCCCGCCGACCGGAATCCTTCAGTGTACGGTCAATCAACTGGCGGGGCGTGAGGGCGAAGCCCTCGTGCTCGGCCCCCAGCCGCCGCGCCATCTCGCAAATCACCTCGTGATTGCTGCGGCACTCACCCGGCGCATTCACCAGCTTGCGGCCAAGCATGATGTGGCTGTGGCCGCCGCCCGAATAGAGATCGTCGTGTTCGAGGAACATCGTTGCGGGCAACACGATGTCCGCGTAACGCGCCGTTTCGGTGAGGAACTGCTCATGGACCACGGTGAACAGGTCTTCCCTTGCGAAGCCCTGCTTCACGCGGTTCTGGTCCGGGGCCACGGAAACGGGGTTGCTGTTCTGGATGAAGATCGCCTTCACCGGCGGTCCCGCTTTCAGGTCCTTCGGATTGCCGCACAGCACCTCGCCCACCCGGCACTGGTCCATTACGCGGGTTGCGCGGTCGGCCGCGTCGTTGCCCATGATCAGCGACTTGTTCCATTTGTACATGCCGCTGTTGGTGTGGAGCGCCCCGCCGCCTTCATGCTGCCAGGCGCCGGTCACGGCGGGGATGGAGACGACCGCATGCATGTTGGCCGAGCCGTTGCGCGACCGGCTGAAGCCATAGCCGATGCGGAAATAGGTACGCTTGGTGGTGCCGATGAGGCGGGCAAGCTCCTCGATCCTCCCGACCGGGAGGCCAGTGATTTCTGCCGCCCATTGCGGGGTGCGACTGGCGAGGTGATCGCGGAACTCCTCCGGTGCATCCGTGTACCGGTGGAGGTAATCCCAGTCGGCGTGCCCATCGCGGAAGAGGATGTGCATGACGGCACAGGCGAGCGCACCATCCGTCCCCGGCTTGATGATGTAGCCGAAGTCGGCCTGTTTCATCGTGCCGGTCTCGTAGATGTCGATCACCGCCAGCTTGGCACCGCGGGTTTTCCGCGCAATGCCCACATGGGTCATCACGTTCACCTGCGTGTTCACGGGATTGCCGCCCCAGACCACAATGAGGTCGGACTTCTGCATCTCGCGGGGATCGACGCCCCGCACTGCGCCCACGCCCGCCGCATAGCCCGGCCACGCCAGCGTGATGCAGAATGTACCGTACATGCGCGAGTATTTCTTGGTGTGGGTCAGGCGATCGATGCCGTCGCGCATCACGAAGCCCATGGTGCCTGCATACCAGTAGGGCCAGATGGCCTCGCTGCCGTGTTCGCTTTCGATGGACAGGAAGCGTGTGGCGATCTCGTCCATCGCCTCATCCCAGGTGATGCGGGCGAAACTGCCGGACCCCTTGGGACCGACACGCTTCAGCGGATAGAGCAGACGCTCCGGATGGTGGATGCGTTCGGAGTAGCGGGCCACCTTCTCGCAGATGACGCCCAGCGTATAGCTGTTGTCCTTGGCGCCGCGCACCCGGCCAATGGTGTTCTCGTCCAGCACCTCCACCTCCAGCGCACATGTGCTGGGGCAATCGTGCGGGCAGACGGAAATGCCGGTCTTGATGTTGGGTTTGGCGTGAATGTTCATGGCTGTCGGTTCCCTGCCCTGCTATTAGCAGAACATGCAGCCGATTTCCTCCCTCCAGAATCCGACAATCAAGCTGGTCCGCTCCCTGGCCGACAAGAAAGGTCGCCGCGAAAGCGGCCTGTTCATCGCCGAGGGTCACGCCATGCTCGAAAGGGCCATGGATACGGGCTGGGTGCCGGAACACGTCATCGCCACCCGGCCGCCGCACCTGTGGGATGAGGTGCGGCCCCTGATCATCACCGAAAAACTCATGGGCGAGCTTTCCGCGCAGAACAACCCGCACGAGGTGCTGGCCTGTTTCAGGACGCGGCTGCAGGCCCATCCCGGCAAGTCGGGGCTGTGGCTGGCGCTGGAAGAGATCCGCGATCCCGGCAACCTCGGCACCATCATCCGCACCGCAGATGCGGCGGGGGCGGCAGGAATCATCCTGATCGGCGACTGCTGCGATCCTTTCGCACCCGAATGCGTGCGGGCGACAACGGGTTCGATTTTCGCCGTGCCGATCGTGCGCATGAAGCCCGACGGCTTTGCACAGTTCGCGGCAGCCTTCCCCGGCGATGTGGTCGGAACGGCGATGCGCGCCAAGCAGGATTTCAAGCGTTCCTACCCTGCCGATTGCCTGCTGGTTCTCGGTTCTGAATCACGCGGCCTTACTGACGCGATTTCAAAGGCTTGCAAGCAGATGGTGAGAATTCCCATGAGGGATGGCGTGGAGAGCCTGAACGTCGCCACCGCCGCCGCCCTGATGCTTTACCAGGCGGCCCGCTGAACCACACCAGTCTGGCTCACCAGCACCGGTTGTTTTGAGCCTTGCCGCGCTTGGGGCAGTCGCCCAGAATGCCGCGCAAATTCAGGAGTTCATTCATGAAATCGCATGCGCGAGTGGTCATTGTCGGGGGCGGCATCATGGGCGTGGGGTTGCTCTATCACCTCGCCCTGGAAGGCTGGACCGACATCGTTCTCATCGAAAAGGGCGAACTCACGTCCGGCTCCACCTGGCATGCGGCCGGGCAATGCCCGCACTTCAACGGTTCGCTGAACATGACCAAGGTGCACATGTACGGCACCGAGTTGTACCCCAGGCTGGAGAAGCTCACCGGCCAGGCCGTCTCGTGGCACCCGTGCGGCGGGCTGCGCCTTGCCACCACGGACGAGGAAGTGAACTGGCTGAAATATGTGTACGGCATTTCCAGGCTGGCGGGGTACGAGGGCGAAATCATCGGCCCGTCCGAAATCAAGAAGTACCACCCCTTCCTCGAAACCTTCGGCATCAAGGCCGCTTTCCGCACCGTCACCGACGGGCATGTGGCGCCTGCCGACGTGACCAACGCGATGGCAACGGGCGCCCGCAACCTCGGTGCCACCATCTATCGCCGCACCCGCGTCAATGACATCAAGCTCCTGCCCAATGGCGAGTGGCGGGTGTTCACCGACCAGGGCAACATCGACTGCGAGCATGTGGTGAACAGCGCCGGCTCCTATTGCGACGTGGTCGCGTCGTGGACCGGTCACATCGCGCCCATTGCCAACATGCTGCATCAATACATCATCACCGAACCCGTGCAGGAACTCATCGACCTGAAGATGGAGCTTCCGGTGGTGCGCGATCCCTATTCCCACGCCTACCTGCGCGAGGAAACCAACGGCGTTCTGGTTGGTCCCTACGAAACGGCGACGGCCCACACCTGCTGGGACGGCAAGCCGCCGCGCTGGGACTATGAAAGCGAACTGGAGCCGAATGAACTGGACCGCATCATGCCATGGCTTGAGAAGGCCACGGAACGGCTGCCGCTGTTCGGCCAGACAGGCATCAAGTCGGTCATCTCCGGCGCCATCACCCACACGCCCGATGGGGTCTATCTCTCCGGCCCCGCCCACGGCCCCAGGAACTACTGGATGCATTGCGGCGCATCGATCGGCATCTGCCAGGGCGGAGGCGCGGGCAAGTATCTGGCCCAATGGATGGTGCACGGCCAGGCCGAGATCAACATGCGCGAGTTCGATCCGCGCCGCTTCGGCACCTGGGCGACGAAGGACTACACCACGGAGGTATCGGTCGCCGACTATCATCACATGTACTACTGCTACAAGCCCGCCGAACAGCATCAGGTCGGGCGGAACCTCCGCACCTCGGCATTGCACGACACGCTGGCAAAGCACGGCGCCCAGTTTGCGCAGATTTTCGGCTGGGAACGCGCCCGCTGGTATGACCGCACCGGTGAAGGCGAGGCCTATTCCTTCCGCCGCTCCAACTGGTGGAATGCGGTGCGCGACGAGGCGCTGGCAGTACGCGAGCGCGTCGGGCTGATGGACCTTTCGACCTTCGCCAAGTTTGAAGTGAAGGGCAAGGATGCCTTTGCCTTCCTGAACCGGATCACCGCCAACAAGGTGCCGGAAAAGGACGGCGGGATCATTCTCACCCACCTGTTGAACGAGAACGGTTTCATCGAAAGCGAACTCACCGTCACGCGGCTGGCCGCCGATCATTTCTATGTTCTTTCGGCTGCGGCGGCACAGCTTTACGACATGGACCAGCTTTCGTGGCGCAAGCGCGAAGACGAGTCCGTCACCATTGCCGATGTGACAGACAGCTATGGCGTGCTGATCCTCGCCGGCCCGAAGTCGCGCGACGTGCTGAAGGCCTGCACGGATACCGACCTCACCTCGCCGTCATTCCGCTGGCTCACGGCCAAGACACGCACTGTTGCCGGAGTGGAGAATGTGCGCCTCCTGCGCATGACCTATGTGGGTGAACTGGGCTGGGAACTCCATGTTCCACGCGCCGGAATGCAGCAGGTGTTCGATGCCCTGATGAAGGCGGGAGCGCCGCACGGCCTCAGCCTCTTCGGCACCTACGCCATGAATTCGTTGCGCATGGAGAAGGCGTATCGCGGCTGGGGTTCGGAACTCACTGCCGAGATCGACATGTTCGAAGCCTCGATGGAACGCTTCATCCGCACCGACAAGCCGGATTTCATCGGCAAGGCTGCAAGCCTCTCGCGCAAGCAGAAGGGCGCCCGCATGAAGCTCGTCTATCTTGGCGTGGACAACACCGATTCCGACTGCATGGGCAACGAGCCGGTCTACCGCGACGGGAAGGTTGTGGGCGTTACCACCTCCGGCGGGTTCGGCCATGCCACGGGCACGTCGCTGGCCTTTGCCTATGTGCCGCCGGATGCCACGGCCATCGGCACGGAATTCGATATCATGGTCTTCGGCGAGATGCGCAAGGCGCGTGTCATCCCTGAAAGCATCTGGGACCCTGAAAACGCCCGCATCCGGGCCTGAGAGATCGTGTGAAGCCAGCGGCGAATCCCCTGATCGGCATCGGCCTGGTGCTTTGCGCCATGGCCATCCTGCCGTTGATCGACGTGTGCGCGAAGTTCCTCGGCCAGCAAGGCGTGCCCATCCTGCAAATGGTGTGGGCGCGTTTCTTCTTCGGCTCCGTCTTCACCCTGCCCTTCGCAGTGAGCACGGCGGGCAAGGCAGCCTTCAGGCCGGTGAACCCCATCTTCAATGCGGGCCGGGCCGGCGCCCTGATTGCGGGAACCTTCTTTTTCTTCCTGTCGCTCAGATACCTGCCGATTGCCGACACGCTGGCGATTTTCTTCGTCCAGCCCATCATCGTGACCGCGCTGTCGCCCCTGCTGCTCCGCGAGCATGTCGGCATCCGCCGCTGGATCACCGTCGCCATCGGTTTCATTGGCGTGCTCATCATCATCCGGCCAGGCTTGCAGGAGTTCAACATGGGTGTTGTCTATGCATTGCTGGCGGGATTTTGTTCGGCGCTCTATATCATCATCACCCGCCATCTGACGGGCAAGGCGATTGCCATCGTCACCACCTTCCAGACGAGTGTCATCGGCGCGATCGGGCTTTCGGCGGCCCTGCCGCTGTACTGGATGAATGTCAGCATGAACCAGATGCTGTTGCTTGTGCTGCTGGGTGCCATCGCCATTGCCGGTCACTTCCTCATCACCAAGGCGTATGACCACGCGGAAGCTTCGCTGCTGTCGCCGTTCAGCTATACCGAAATGATCATGGCCGTGGCGGCGGGCTGGTATTTCTTCGGCGATTTCCCCGACGCCTACACCTTCCTCGGTGTGGCCATCCTGATCAGTTGCGCCATCTACATTTCGGTGCGCGAACGCAAACGGGGCATCGCTGCCCCGCCTGAAACAGAACCAATCGGGTGAAATCAGTGCGCGGCGGCAGGTGTTTCGTCGTTGCCGACGCGAAGCTTCAGCAGCCACCACACCACGGCAACCCCGACAGCCTTGCTGAGCACTTCGGTCAGGAAGGCGGCGGGCGTGAGATAACCGGCAAGATGCTGGAAGACCAGGGTATCAACCGGCACCGACAGCAGGCTCGAAACGAGAATGCGCTCCTGCAGCGAGCGCCGGGTGAAGGAGTAGACGGCCCAGTCGGTCGTCTCCGACAGGATGAAGGCGGTCAGGCTGGCGATGGCAAGGCCCGGCCCCGCCAGCCACCACACCGGGAGGCCGGCCAGAGCCGTTGCCAGCAACACCTTGTGACCGATCTCGCGCTGCGCATAGTCCCGCAGCACGAAGACAAAGCCCACGATCACGTTTGCCAGATAGAGCGTGCCCATCCAGCCATTGGTGGACCACTGCGTCACCCCCTCGATCAGGTTCTCAGGGATGAACAGCCAGTTCACCAGCACGATGAAGGCGACGTAAGCCCCCACCGAGAGTGTGATGCGGGCTGCGCGCGTCATCAGCCGACGATCTCGAAGCCGGCGAAGTTCTGGCTGATTTCGATCTTGGCGTTATCGACGCTGTCGGAACCGTGCACGGAGTTGGCTTCGATCGATTCAGCAAATTCCTTGCGGATGGTGCCGGGCGCGGCATTGGCAGGGTTGGTGGCGCCCATCACTTCGCGATACTTGGCGACGGCGTTTTCCCCCTCAAGCACCTGCACGACGATGGGGCCAGAGGTCATGAAGGACACGAGATCCTTGAAGAAGGGGCGTTCACGGTGCACGCCGTAGAAGGCTTCTGCCTGGGCATTGCCCCACTGCACGCGCTTCTGCGCCACGATGCGCAGCCCGGCCTTTTCAATGACGGCGTTGATCGCGCCGGTCAGGTTGCGGCGGGTCGCGTCGGGCTTGATGATGGAGAAAGTGCGTTCGATAGCCATGATAGTCCTCGGTTTGGGTGGATGGGCCGCCGTCTAGCAGTGCCCTGCCCGGCCCGCAAGTGCGGTGATTACAGGCGGATTTTCCGGCTCTCGTTCCACACGTCCCGGCGCATGGCCCAAACACGTTTGGCTCAAACACGCATGGCCCGCTTTCGCGGGCCATGACGGTCGGTGTGGACATGCAAGGGAAAGCCGGTTGGCCTCACTCCTCCAGTTCGCCCACCAGCGGCGTGGCCCGGCTGATGGACACACGACGGTTTTCCTGTTCCGGCTCGGCGGTCGGGATCTTCAGGTAACGCTCTCCGAGGCCGACCGTTTGCAGGTTGCGCGGCGAAATCACGTAGTAGGTGGTGAGCGCCTTCTTCACGGCTTCGGCGCGGGCGCGCGAGAGCTTCATGTTGTAGGAGTCAGACCCCACCGCGTCGGTGTGCCCTTCGATCAGGAACACCTCGCGCGGACGCTTGCGCAAGACCTTCTCGATGATCGCGGCGATACGGTCGAGGTTGCCCACTTCCTCTTCGCGCACGAAGGCTTCATTGAAGCCGAAGCGGATCGTATCGATGTCGATACGCGGCATGGCATCGCGAAGCTCGCTGCTGTCGGCAATTTCATCGACCGTGTAGCGTTCCCGCACCTTGCGGCGCGGCGGCGAGATCAGCACGTCTTCGAGTTCGCTCTCATCGGCTTCCGCCTCAAAGACACTGCGCGGCACGCGCCGGCCGGGAACATAGGAGTCCTCGATCTCGAAATCCTCCTCATCGTCGTACATGGCCATTTCCTCTTCGCGCATCCGGCGCTCTTCCGCCATGCGGCGGCGAAGCTGCTCGCGGTCGCGCTGCATCGACATCCGCCAGTATTCGCGATCCTGCTCGTCGAAGTCTTCCCAGTCGTCGCGGGCCTGTGCATCGCGATAGACCTGCACGCGGCGACGCAGTTCGCTGTCGCTCAGGTCTTCGGCACGGCGGCGGTCACGCAACACCTCCTGAACCGGGGTGTTGATGGTGATCTGCGGGTTGATGATGATGCGCGGGCGGTTGCCCTTGTCACCCTTGCCTGTGCCCTGGCCACCGGCGTTCTGCTGTTCCTGGCCGGCCTTCGCCGCTTCCTGCTTCAGCCTTTCCTGCTGGGCCTGCTCTTCCTTGGCGGCGATGCGGGCACGCAGGATCTGGCGTTCGGCCTGCAACTTGCGGCGCAGCGCACGTTCGGTCCGGTTCGACAAGTCGTTTCCGGCCATCAGGTCGCGCATGCCGTCAAGGCGGGCCTTGAGGTCATCATCGGACATGCTTTCGGCAGGGGTCGTATCGGCAAGAAAGGCACGGGCCTTGTTCTCTGCTTCGGGAAGGCCGGCGTTGGCATCCAGTTCCTGGACTTCCTTCTTGTCCACCACGGGCGGAGGTGCGGCCTGTTCGACCGGCGCGGCCTGCTGCTCGACCGGCGGTTCATTCACGACCGGAGCCTGATCAACCGGGGCTGCCTGCTCAATGGGCTGCTCGACAGGAGCCGGAGGCTGTTCCTGTGTCTGCATCTGATCCTGGTTCTTCTTCCCCTTCTTCTTTTTCTGGACCGGCTGCTGCTCATCGCCGGGGGCAGCCTGATCAACCGGCTGCTCGCCAGCCACCGGGGGCTGCTCGGCAGGCTGTTGGGCCGGCGGCTCGGTTGCCTGCTGCTGGTTTCCGCGATTGTCGAGTTCGGCGCGGGCCTCCTGCGCGATCTGCTGGAGGCGGCTACGGACATCGTCCGGCAGGCCCTGCTGCTTGGCGAAGTTGCGGGCAGCGCGGGCGCGGTTGCGAAGCTCACCGGCGTCCATTTCCGAAACGGGGCGGGTATCGTCCAGAAGCGCCTGCACCTCCGGCGGGATGACGATTTCCTGGGCCTGCTCAACGGGCGGCTCCGCCGGAGCCGCCTCACCCGTCGCGGGCTGATCGACGGGAGCGGCCTGCTCCACCGGCTGCTCGCCGGGAGCGGGTTCTGCTTCCTGCGCCAGCGCCACACCTGCAAAAAGACCCAGTGCCAAGAGGCTCGCCGCCCCGATCCTGTTCAACATGCCAATCTCCAACTGTCCTCGATTCGCCTGGGGTCCACCCTGATGGCAGCCCGACGCATGAGCATATATGCGGATAGGATTGGGCATTATTAAGAGCGGAATGTGCCCGATCCGCCACAAGCCTGAACCGTGGATGAACGGGTTAAATGCCGGATTGGCCCGGAGGCTCCGGCCTAGAGGCGTCCGGCCTCGATGATGCGCTTGAGGAAGTTGCGGGTACGCTCTTCCTTGGGATCGCCGAAAATCCGGTCGGGCGGGCCTTCTTCATGCACCACCCCCTGGTGCAGGAAACACACCTTGGACGCCACTTCCTTGGCGAACCCCATTTCGTGGGTGGCCAGCAGCATGGTCATGCCCTGGGAGGCGAGGTCGCGGACGATGTTCAGCACTTCGGAGACGAGTTCCGGATCCAGCGCCGAGGTAATCTCGTCCAGCAGCATCAGGCGCGGTTCCATCGCAAGGGCCCGCACGATTGCCACGCGCTGTTGCTGGCCGCCCGAAAGGCGGTCCGGGTATTCCCCGGCCTTATGATCCATGCCGATGCGCTTCAGCAGCGCCATGGCCTTCTCCTCCGCCTCGGCCCGGCCCAGCTTCAGGACCTTGGTGGGGGCAAGCGTCACGTTCTCCATGACGGTCATGTGGGGGAAGAGATTGAAGCTCTGGAAAACGATGCCGACCTTCTGGCGCAGCAGGTTCACATCCACGCCGGGGCCGGAGACCCGGTCCCCCTCGAGACGGATTTCGCCGCCCTGGATCGGCTCCAGCTGGTTGATGCAGCGGAGCAGCGTGGACTTGCCGCAACCCGACGGACCGATGAGGCAGACCACCTGATGTTCCTCGACATCGAGATTGATGCCGCGCAAGACCTGCACCGGGCCGAAGTGCTTCTCGACATCCTTCATTTCAAGGAAAGCCATGTCAGCCCCCTGCCTTCATGCGCTGGTTGTCGCGCTCGACCAGATGATCGACAACACGCGCCTGCGGAATGGTGATGAGCACGAACAGAATGGCCACGATGGTCACGGCGGAGAGATTGAAGGCGTTGGCCGCAATGCCGCGCGAGGCGTTGAAGGCATCGACTAGGCCGAGGATCTGCACCAGAGCGGTATCCTTCTGAAGGCCGATGAAGTCGTTGAGCAGCGGGGCAATCACGCGGCGCACGGCCTGCGGCACGACGACATAACGCATGGTCTGGAGATAGCTCAGGCCGAGGGACCGGGCTGCGGAGACCTGGCTCCAATGGATGCTCTCGATGCCGGCGCGATAGACCTCGGCAACATAGGCCCCATAGGTGAGCGAAAGGGCAAGGATGCACCACCACGCCACGGGGATGCGCGACAGGTCTCGCAGTTCCTGCACGCTCATGGTGCTTGTGTCGTGGAATAATCCGTACACGGCGGGTATGATGATTTCCGGCAGGCCGCTCGTGGGAATGCCGAAGCCGATGAGATAGAGGGTCACGATGGCCGGAAGGCCACGGAACACGTCGCAGTACAGTGTTGCCAGCGCCCGGATGGGCCGCCCGGCAGGACCGGGCATCATCCGCGCCAGGGCCACGAACAGGCCCCAGATCAGCACGATGATCTCGGCCACGACAAAGACGAAGATGTTGACGAGCACGAACTTCGAGAAAACCTGCGGCCACTTCTCCAGTATCAGGGGCAACAGGAAGAAGGTGCGGCCCACGGCGGAGTTGTTCATGAAGATGAACGCCGCAAAACCGAGTACCAGAAGGGCAAACACCCCCCAGCCGAAGGTCAGCGCCAGGGTGTCACGCGCGGCGGCGGTATCGATCCGCACCATCACGATGTCCCTGGCCTTGAGGGCCGCAGCGGCCTTGCGGGCGTACATCAGGCCGCGGATGGCGGGCCAGAACAGGAGAGCCGTGGCGGCAACGGCGCCCAGGAAGATGATTTCGTGAAATGCGCTGGTTGCGCCAAGACCCGCAACTGAGGTGCGGATCAGCGAGGTGGTGGCCATGGCCGCCGCCACGCAAATGGCGGCAAAGAGAAGTGCCGCCATGGCGAGGCCATCGGCGGGCTTGGGCGTATGAGCTTGTGGAGATGTCATTCCTGTTGCCACTCCGGCGCGGGGGCGAGGCCCTCACGCTGAACTTCTAGACAGTCTTGCCTGAGGCACCGTCACATCAAGATGCGGGGCCGCACATTCCTGCACGGCCCCGGCATTCGATGATTACGGGTTGAAGTAAGGGATCGTGGCGGGATCCTTGCCCCAGCCGGCCGCAAGATACTTTGCGCCGAGCTTGGCGAGCGTGCCATCGTCGATCATCGACTGGATGATCTTGCTCACCGTCTCGTTGTTGGCGTTGCCCTTCTGCATGATGCCGCCGTAAACCTCACCGGTCTTGTACTGGCCCACGACCTTGGACTTGCCTTCAGTCGCCTTTTCTTCAGCAAGGGTGATCGAGGTATCGGTGATCGCCGCGTCAATCTGGCCGGCGCGCAGGGCGGCAAACATTTCAGGCTGGTCAGCGAAGATCTGGGCGTCCTTGATGCCAAGCGTGTCCTGGGCGAATGCCGCGCCTGTCGTGCCCTGCTGGATGCCGACCTTGACCGTCTTGACCGACTTCTCATCGACGGGCGCATCGGCCTTGGCGATCACGCCCATGTCGGAATTGAAGTAAGGGGTGGTGAAGTCAAACACCTTCTTGCGCTCTTCGGTAATGGAGGTCTGGGCAAAGCCCACGTCATAACCCTGCACCTGATTGCCGATGAAGGCTTCCCAGGAGGTGTTCACCACTTCCATCTTGTCGTAACCGGCACGCCAGGCGATTTCGGCGGCCATGCAGTATTCCATGCCGTCCTTGGTGTTTTCCACGGCATCGCCATTCCACCAGATCGGGGCCGGAAGCGAGGTCAGCACGGTGAACTGTCCGGCCTTGGCGGGAGTGGCAATCGGGATGGAGCCTTTCTCGCCGTAGACTTCGCAATTGCCGATCATGTTGGCAGCGGCGGCGGGGGCGGCCAGCGCCACAACAGCAGCGGCGGCCAGCAGGACACGTCTGGTGAATTTCATGATTGTGTTTACTCCCTGTTTCTTGTTGGGCTCCCACTACAGCCAATTTGCAGACGAGTTGCAAGTGCAGCCGCCCCGGATTATCAGGCTCCGTCAATGACATTCACCGCTGCCGCCTTTTATCGCTTTCATCCCCTGCCCCGCTTCCGCGAGTTGCAGGCACCCCTGCTTGCGGCCCTGAAGGAACTGGGAGCCAGGGGTTCGGTGCTGCTCGCCGAGGAAGGCGTAAACGGCACCATTGCCGCCACCGATGACGCAATCGAGGCTGCTGTGGATACCATCCGCCGCATCACCGGAATCCAGGCTCTCGAAGCCAAGTTCTCGCCCGCCGCCGAAATGCCTTTCAAGCGCATGAAGGTGCGGTTGAAAAAGGAGATCGTCACCATCGGCAACGTGCCCGCCAATCCGAACGAGCTGGTGGGAGAATACGTCACGCCGCAGGAGTGGAACGCCCTCATCTCCGACCCCGACGTGATCGTTCTCGATACCCGCAACGATTACGAATACCGCGTCGGCACGTTCCGCAAGGCCATCGACCCGCAGATCGCGGTTTTCAGCCAGTTTCCGGCCTGGGTCGAATCCCATCTCCACAACATGAAGGGCAAGAAGATCGCCACCTTCTGCACCGGCGGCATTCGCTGCGAAAAGGCCACAAGCTTCATGCGCCATGCCGGTTTCGAGAAGGTCTATCATCTCAAGGGCGGCATCCTGAAATACCTGGAGGAAGTCCCCGCCGAAGAAAGCCTGTGGACTGGCGCCTGCTATGTGTTCGACGAGCGCGTCGCCGTCGGCCACGGCTTGCAGCAGGCCGACTTCACCACCTGTCACGGCTGCCTCATGCCCGTCTCGCCGGAAGAACGTTCGTCCCCCAAATACGAGGAAGGCGTGTGTTGCCCGGCGTGTGCCGATACGCTGACGGAGGTGCAGAAGGCTTCCAACCGTGAACGCCAGCGCCAGTTCGAACTCGCCCGGCAGCGCGGCACAAGGCATCTCGGACCCATGGAGGCATGATGTTTCTCTATCTGACACTGGGCAGCAACGATCTTGCCCGCTCCCGGCGCTTCTATGATCCGGTGCTGAAGGAAATCGGCTTCGTCTGCTCCGTCCATGGCGACACGGAAATCGGTTACGGCCCGGCCAACCGGACACCTGGCGAGCGGGAACGCTGCTTCTACCTGACCCGGCCATTCCTCAATTATCCCGCCACCTGGGGCAACGGCACGCTCGTTGCCTTCAAGGCAGCGTCACGCGCGGCGGTGGATGCGTTCCACGCGGCAGCCCTTGCCCATGGCGGCCAGGATGACGGTGCGCCGGGATTGCGGCCCTATCACGCCAGCTTCTATTCCTGCTACGTGCGTGACCCCGACGGCAACAAGCTCTCTGCCGTTTGCGAGACGCCTGAGTAGCTCTTACCCGGTCCAGCCCAGGCCCGCCGCGACGCAATTCATGGTCATGAGCAAGGGCATGTTGAGGGCGTCCTTGCCTTTTTCCTCGCGTGTCTGGCGCAGCAGTTTCACCTGCCAAAGGTTGGCCTGATCCACCATCGGGCGCACGCGCTCGAAGCGGCGGCGGAATCCCTGGAAGCGGGCGCAGAGAACCTTGTCGCCGGTCAGTTCCAGGACGACCTTCGACGTGCGGCGGTGCTCATGACGGATGAGCGCGAACAGCCGTTCCGCATCGTTCCGGTTGGGCACAAGGCCGGCATAGTGTTCGGCCACATCCATGTCGGCGAGGAAGAGCGATTTTTCCACTTCCTCCACGGCAAGCCGGAAGCCCGGTGATTTTGCGAACATCTGGCGCAGGAGCTTGAGGCCGGCGTCTCCCCGCGCCGAAAGGAAATCATCCAGCGCATAGCCGAGGCCATACCAGCCCGTGAGCAAATGGCGGTTCTGGCTCCAGGCAAAGACCCAGGGAATGGCGCGAAGATCGGAAATGCCCTTGGCACCGAAGCGGCGCGAAGGCCGCGAGCCGATCTTGAGCAGCGCCAGTTCCTCGACCGGGCTGGCGGACTGGAAATAGGTGATGAGGGCGGGATCTTCCGCCAGCTTGCGATACGCCTTGAAAGACAGTCGCGCTATTTCCTCCACCGCCGCTTGCTGTTCGGGGATCACGCGGAACTCCGGCGCGTCGGCGGATTTGAGGGTGTGAAGCAGGACGCTCGATGTCAGGACTTCGAGATTGTTGAGTGCCGTGCCGCGATTGGCGAACTTGGAGGACACCACTTCGCCCTGCTCGGTGACGCGCATGTGGCCCGCAATCGTTCCGGCGGGTTGCGCGGCAATGGCCCGGCCCGTGGGCGCACCGCCGCGTGACACCGAGCCGCCGCGTCCATGGAAGAAGCTCAGGGGCACGCCCTTCTCACGCCCCACGCTGATCAGGCTGCGTTGGGCTTCGAACAGTTCGAAGCTTGCAGCGAAGAAGCCGCCATCCTTGTTGGAGTCGGAATAGCCGAGCATGATTTCCTGCGTGCCGCCATTGGCCGCAACGGAGCTGCGGACCAGCGGCTTCGACAGGAGTTCCGCCATGATGCCGGGGGCGGCGCGAAGGTCGTCAATGGTCTCGAAGAGCGGCACCACGCGGATGCGGCAGACTTCGCGGGCCGTCGCATCGGCAAAAAGCCCACAGTACTTCGCCAGCAGATAAAGACCCAGCACGTCGTCCGCCGTCTGCGTCATCGATAGGATGAAGGTGCCGATGGAGGCCGGGTCCGGGCCTTCCAGGGTTTCGCGGACGAGTGTCAGAAGTCCAAGAAGTTCAGAGGCTTCCTCGGACATGTTCATGAACTGCGGCAAGAAGCCCAGGGGCTTCTCCAGTTCCGCCGAGAGCCACGCCGTCCACTCGGCCGAGCCGGGCGCGGGCGCGTCCTTTTCCAGCGGGTTGAGTTTCAGCCAGATCTCGCCGAGCACCCGGTTGATCACCGTGGTGTTCTGGCGGAGATCGAGGCTTGCGGTGCGGAAACCAAAAATCTCCGCTTCCCAGCGCAGGGGCCGCAACAGGCCAAGCGCCAGCCCGCCGGCTTTCATGGCGGCAAGCGCATCCTCGCAGGCAATGACAAGCGCAATCAGCTCGCTGACCTTCCCGAACGGCCTGGCCTTGGTGTTGCGGCCGACCGTTGCAGCGAGGCGCATGCGCATGGCGCTGAACAATTGGCGGAAGGGTTCGGTTGGATTGCGAGCCACGATGGCCGCCCTGTCGCCGGAGGCTTCCAGCTCCGCATCGATCAGATTCTGGAATGCGGATGGCACGCTGATCTCATAGGCACTGATCGAAATCAGGCGCGAGACTTCATGCAAGCGGGCATCGAGGCGATCCACGGCGGCAAGGCGGTTTTCGAGCAGGGCCGCGCGGGTGGTCGCCACCGTGACGAAAGGATTGCCGTCGCGGTCGCCGCCGATCCAGGAGGAGTAGCGCAGGGGCGGCTTCACGCCGTCGCGCGGCAATTCCGGATAATGGCGGTTGATGGCATTCTGCAACAGCTCGCAGATCACCGGCGTCCGCTCGTAAAGGGCTTCGCGGAAGAAGTGCAGCCCCCAGGCAATCTCGCTTTCCACCGTCGGCTTCTCGATGCGGATTTCACCGGTCAGCCACAGGAGATCGATCTCGTTCTTCAGGGCCGAGAGGAGGTTGTCGCGCTCGCGCGGGGTCCAGCGCGGGCTTTCGAGTTCGTAGAGCTTCAGATAGATGCGGCGATGGATTTCCAGCACCGTGACGCGCTTTGCCTCGGTTGGATGAGCGGTGATCGTCGGTCCCACATTGAGCGTGCCGAGCACTCGCGACACTGTCTCCGGCGGCACGCCGGCTGCCGCGACATTCGCGACGGCATGGGAGAAGGAGCCGATCACCTCGTCCGGCCCCCCCTGCTTTTCGATGTCACGGCGGTTGCGGATGGAGGCGTTTTCCTCCGCGATGTTCATGAGCTGAAGCCAGATGCCGATGGCCTGCAACGCATGTTCCACCAGATGCTCGGGAATGTTCCTGGCCGCGGCGGGATCATCGAGGATGGTCAGGACCTCCGGCTCGCGCGCCTTGATCACCTGCCGCAACAGGTCACGCAAGGTGGAGGTGATCTCCACGATGTAGGTGCCTTCCTCAGGCTGTTGCAAAGTGTTCTGCGGCGAGTTGCGGTCGTTCACGGGGGATCCTGAGAGCAGAATTGATGGGCGCACCTCAGAACTTGTGCAACGCAACATGGGCGGTGTCAACGTCATATGCGACATGTCCTGCACGGGCCGGAACAGTTTGCCGTTCAGCCACCGCCTCGCTAAAGCGTGCGCCATGTTGAATGTGCAAGGCATAACCTACCGGATCGGCGGGCGGGTACTTCTGGAGGAGGCGAGCGTCGCCATTCCCACAGGCCATCGCGTCGGCCTCGTGGGCCGGAACGGGACCGGAAAATCCACGCTGTTCCGCATTATCCTGGGCGATCTGTCGCCCGAGTCCGGCACGGTGAACACGCTGCGCAATGCCCGCATCGGAACGGTGGCGCAGGAAGCGCCGGGAGGCGAGGAATCGCTGCTCGCCGTGGTGCTGGCCGGGGATGTGGAGCGGGCCGGGCTTCTTGCGCGGGCCGAACACGAAACCGATGCCAATGCCATCGCCGAAATCCAGACCCGCCTCACCGACATCGGCGCACATTCCGCACCCGCGCGGGCGGCTTCCATCCTCTCCGGTCTGGGCTTTTCCGACGAGGCGATGCAAGGCCCCTGCTCGGCCCTTTCGGGCGGCTGGCGGATGCGGGTGGCGCTGGCGGCGGCCCTCTTTGGCCAGCCCGATGTCCTGCTGCTCGACGAGCCCACGAACTACCTCGACTTTGAAGGCACGGTATGGCTCACGACCTTCCTCAAGTCCTACCCCTCGACCGTGCTGATGATCAGCCACGACCGCGATGTGCTCAATCAGGTTGTGGACGGCATCGTTCATCTCGATCAGGGCAGGCTCACGCTCTACCAGGGCAACTACGACAGCTTCGACCGCCAGCGCCGCGAAAAGCAGGCGCTCAATCAGAAACTGCGGAAGAAGCAGGAGGCGCAACGTGCGCACATGCAAGCCTATGTGGACCGCTTCCGCTACAAGGCCTCGAAGGCGCGGCAGGCGCAAAGCCGCCTGAAGGCACTCTCGAAGCTCGAACCGATCGCCGAGGTGATCGAGAACCGCGTTGCCGAATTCCACTTCCCCGATCCTGAGCGGGAACTTGCCCCGCCCCTTGTGGCGATGGACAAGGCCGCCGTCGGCTACGAACCGGGCAGGAACATCCTGCGCAACCTGACGCTCCGCATCGACCCGGACGACCGGATCGCGCTGCTCGGTTCCAACGGCAACGGCAAGTCAACCTTCGCCAAGCTGCTCATCGGCAAGCTCAAGGCCAATGTGGGCAGCATCGTCAGTGCTCCGCGCATGAGCGTCGGCTACTTCGCCCAGCACCAGATGGACGAACTGGCAGACGGCCGCACACCGTTTGACTACATCACCGAACTCATGCCTGATGCATCTGTGGCAGACCGCCGGGCGAAACTTGGTGCGGCGGGCTTCGGGGCGGCGCTGGCGGACAGCAAGTGTTCCACCCTTTCCGGCGGCGAGAAGGCGCGGCTCCTCTTCCTGCTTGCGACCTATCACGCGCCGCATGTCCTCATCCTCGACGAGCCGACCAACCATCTCGACATGGACAGCCGCGAAAGCCTGATCATGGCGATCAACGACTATGCCGGAGCCGTGATCCTGATTGCCCACGACAGGCACATCATCGAGACCTGCGCCGACACGTTATGGCTTGTGGACAAAGGCACGGTGCGTGTGTTCGAGGGCGACCTCGATGCCTATTCGGAACAGGTGCTGAGCCAGCGCAAGGTCGTGCAGAACACCGCCCACGCGCCCGCTCCCGCCCCTGCCGCAAGGCCCGCTGCCCGCCCGCACAGGCAATTGCAGAAGCAGTTGCGCGAGATCGAGGAAAGGATGGAGACGCTGAAGGGCAAGATCACCGTGCTCGATCAGGCGCTGGCCGATCCATCCATCTACAGCGAGGAGCCGAAGAAGGCCGCCGACTTTGCCCGCCTGCGCACCAAACTTGCCAATGACCTGGAATCGGCGGAAACGGAATGGCTGGTGTTACAAGAGGATACGGCGGATGCTTGAAGGTGGCGCAACGATCGACCTGACGCGCTCATGGATCGGCTACGCCGCTCTGGGCATTTTCATCATCTCGTACATTCTCGTCATCCTCGAGGAGACGACACAGCTCCGCAAATCGAAACCCGTGCTGATGGCGGCAGGGTTGATCTGGGTTCTGATCGGCATGGCCTATACCGCCGCGGGGGCGCCTCAGGTCGCCCATGATGCGGCAGCCCACACGATTGCCGAATATGGCGAACTCTTCCTCTTCCTGCTGGTGGCCATCACCTATGTGAACACGCTGGAGGAGCGGCGCGTCTTTGAAGTGGTCCGCGCAAGGCTGACGGCGCGCGGGTACTCTTACCGCCAGTTGTTCTGGATCACCGGCGTTCTTGCCTTCTTCCTTTCGGGTGTGCTCGACAACCTTACCACGGCCCTGGTGATGGGATCGGTGGTGTTGGCCGTTGGCGTGGCATCGCCGCGCTTTGTCGCGCTGGCCTGTGTCAGCGTCGTTGTTGCCGCCAATGCGGGTGGAGCCTTCACCCCATTCGGGGACATCACCACACTGATGGTCTGGCAAAAGGGCAAGGTGGATTTCTTCGAGTTCTTTGCCATCTTCATCCCGTCGGTGGTGAACTGGCTGGTTCCCGCCATCATCATGAACTTTGCCCTCCCCAAGGACCGACCTGCCGTTCCCGTTGAAAAGGTCCATGCCAAGCCCGGCGCGGCGGGAGTCATCGTTCTTTTCGGCCTGACCATCGCGACGGCGGTGTCGTTCAAGAACTTCCTGGGCCTGCAGCCGGCTCTCGGCATGATGCTTGGCCTCGGCTACCTGCAAATCTGGTCGTACATCCTGCAACAGCGCGGCAAGCGATCCGAGAACACCGACATGGTCCTGAACTCCTTCCGCCAGATCGAGCGCGTCGAATGGGATACGCTGCTGTTCTTCTTCGGCATCATCTTTGCCGTTGGCGGCCTGGGCCTGATCGGTTACCTCGGCCTCGCCAATGAATACCTCTACAGCCACTGGGGAGCGACGGCGGCGAACATTTCCGTCGGCGTCCTCTCGGCAATCGTGGACAACATCCCCATCATGTTTGCGATCCTGACCATGGACCCGCAGATGTCCCATGGGCAGTGGCTCCTGGTCACGCTGACCGCGGGCGTGGGCGGAAGCCTGCTCTCAATCGGCTCTGCCGCGGGCGTCGCGCTCATGGGTCATGCCCATGGCAAGTACACCTTCATGAGCCATCTCAGGTGGACGTGGGCCGTCGCCATTGGCTATGCTGCGAGCATCGTCACCCACATGGTTCTCAATGCGGCAAAATTCTAAGCCCCTCCCGCGCATCGCACAATTCATCGAGCATGAGGCCACCGGCGGCCTGATGCTGGCGTGCGCGGCGGCCTTTGCCATCCTGCTGGTGAACTTCGGCCTGGATGATACCTATCATCACATCCTGGAAGAGCGGGTGCGTTTCGGCGTGGGCGATCTCACTCTCGACAAGTCGCTGCATCATTTCATCAACGATGGCCTGATGGCGGTGTTCTTCTTCCTGGTGGGTCTCGAAATCAAGCGCGAGGTGCTGGAAGGAAGCCTTTCCACGCCATCGCAGATCGTGCTTCCCGCAGTTGCGGCGGTGGGCGGCATTGTCGTTCCATCCGGCATCTACGCCTATGTGAACTGGGGCAATGCGGCCACCATCTCAGGCTGGGCCATTCCCGCCGCCACCGACATTGCCTTCGCGCTGGGGGCGCTGGCCCTGCTGGGCAACCGCGCACCGCTATCCCTGAAGATCTTCCTGCTCACCCTCGCCACCTTCGACGATCTCGCCGCGATCATCATCATTGCCCTGTTCTACACCAGCGGGCTTTCGGTCCTGTCATTGTCGGGGGGCATTGCCTGCCTCATCGCCCTTGCCGTCTACAACCGACTGGGCGGGGACAGGATCGGCATCTACATACTCATCGGACTTGTAATGTGGCTCTTTGTGCTCAAGTCGGGCGTGCATGCCACGCTTGCCGGTGTCGCGCTCGGGCTTCTCATTCCATTGAAGCGGGCTGACGGTTCCTCGCCCGTGCATGAACTGGAACAGTCCATCCACCCTTACGTCAAGTTCGCGATCCTGCCGCTCTTCGCCTTCGCCAATGCCGGCTTGCCGCTGGATGGCTTCTCGCTGGCAAACCTCACGGCACAGGTGCCGCTGGGGATCATCGCGGGCCTCACCCTCGGCAAGCCCGTGGGCATCATGCTGGCCGTCATCCTGATGGTGGCGACGGGCCTCGCCAAGCTGCCGCAAGGGGTGAACTGGCGCTACATGTTCGGCGTGTCGTGCCTTGCGGGGATCGGCTTCACCATGAGCCTTTTCATCGGCTCCCTTGCCTTCAGCGAAGGAGAACTGGGGGCGCAGGTGCGAGTCGGCGTGGTGGCCGGATCGTTGCTGTCCATCCTTCTCGGCTTCATCATCATGTGGCCGGGCAAGGTGGAAGGCGAGCGCTGATCAGCGTTCGGTGAAGGCAAGCTTCACCGCCAGCAAGCCGAACGCGGCAGCAAAGCTGCGCCGCATCCAGGCCATCACGTTGGGGCGCTCAAGAATGGCGCTGCGCATGGTCGCCGCAAACACGGCGTAGATCGCAAAAACGATGAATGTCACCAGCATGAATACGCCGGAGAGCGTGAGCATCTGCATGGTGACGCCGCCCTCCTCCGGATGGATGAACTGCGGCAGGAAGGCGACGAAGAAAATCGAGAGCTTCGGATTGAGAAGATTGAGCACCACGCCATCCCGCATCACGGCGGAAAACCCGCGCGGCGCGGCGGACGCATCAAGCTTCATCGCGCCTTTCTGCTGGAGGGTCTGCCACGCCATGTAGAGCAGGTAGAGCACGCCGAGATACTTCACTGCCGCGAATGCGACGGCACTTGTATGCAAGAGTGTTGCGATGCCCAGGGTCGCGGCCACGAGATGGGGGACGATTCCCAATGTTCCCGCCAGCGAAGCCACCAGCCCTGCCTTGACGCCGCGCGAGAGGGCGGCTGCCAGGGCATAGACCACGCCTGTGCCGGGCGAGGCGCAGATGACGAGAGTGGTGATGAGGAATTCAGGCGACATGGCGAGCCTCCGCAGCTTTGCCTTTCAGCAGATCACGTTACGATGTCATTGTCACGCCGCCTGGTTCACCCAGCGGCCTGCTTCATCCTGCTTCCAGTAGCTGATCTCGTGCCCCTCTGCCTTGAAGCGCCGCCACAATTCCCGCGCCTGTGCCAGAGCCGCGGCGTCTGTGCCATCAAACAGGATGCTGGCCCGCGTCAACCCTTCAAGCCGTGACGGCTCGGCCCCGGCAATGAAAAAGCGGTAGGTCGCGCCGTTGGGATTGTCTTCTGCCGTTGTGAGATAGATCGGCTGTCGTTCGGGCATCGGTACCGCTGCATCGCCATGGGCAAGGAACGCCACATCCTCGTATGCCCAGAGCTTCTCCGAAAGCAACTTCAATGCCTCGGCGTCGTTGGCCTGCACCGCCAGACGCAAGCCCCGTTGCAGGCCGCGGGCGAGCAGGCCCGGCAGCACCGCGTCCACGGGTTCGCGCTCCAGCATGTAGAACCAGACTTCAGACATCAGCTTTCGTAGTTCTGGGCCACCAGATCATTCAGGAGGCGCACGCCCCAGCCGGAGGCCCAGCTCTGGTTGATCGGCGACTTGGTGGAATCCATGGCCGTGCCCGCCACGTCGAGGTGCGCCCACGGCACACCATTCACGAAGCGCTGCAGGAACTGCGCCGCCGTGATGGCGCCTCCGAAGCGGCCACCGATGTTCTTCATGTCGGCCACATCATGGTCGATCAGCTTGTCGTATTCCGGGGCAAGCGGCATCCTCCACACCTTCTCACCCGTTGCGGCGCCGCTGGCGAAAAGCCGGTTGGCAAGCTCGTCATTGTTCGAGAACATGCCCGCATATTCCTTGCCCAGCGCTACCACCATTGCGCCGGTGAGCGTTGCAAGGTTCACCATGAACTTCGGCTTGAACCGGTCCTGGATGTACCAGAGCACGTCCGCCAGCACGAGACGGCCCTCCGCATCGGTATTGAGCACGGCGATGGTCTGGCCCGACATGGATTTCACGATGTCGCCCGGACGCTGCGCCCTGCCATCGATGGCGTTTTCAACAATGCCGATGGCCCCTACCACGTTGCACCTTGCCTTGCGGCGGGCCAGGGCCAGCATCAGGCCGGTCACGGCGGCCGCACCTGCCATGTCGCCCTTCATGTCTTCCATTCCGGCAGCGGGCTTGATGGACACGCCACCCGTGTCAAAGGTCACGCCCTTGCCGACAAACGCCAGTGGCGCGTCGCCTTTCTTGCCGCCATTCCAGCGCATCACCACTAGCCGCGCCTCGTGGTCCGATCCTTGTGCCACTCCCAGCAGCGCATGCATCCCCAGCTTCTTCATCTGCGCTGGAGTAAGGATTTCAACCTGCACCCCCGCCTTCCCCAGGGCCTTGGCACGCGCTGCGAATTCCGCAGGGAACAGGACATTGGCCGGTTCGTTGACGAGATCGCGGGCAAGGTGATTTCCCGCCGAGATCGCTTCCATGGGAAGGAACGCCTTTTTCGCCGCGGCGGGTTCCGCCGTCATCAGCGACAGGCTTTCCAGTGCGGGCTTGCCGTTCTTCCGGGTCTTGTAGGCGGAGAAGGAATAGGTGCGCAGCGACGCACCCGAAGCGAGGCGGGCCGCGGCTTCCGCCTCGCCCACGCCCTTGAGGCCGTGCAGCGGTGCCACCGTGGCGGTCTTTGCCTTCGCACCCTGCACGGTTCCGGCGATGGCGCCTCCGAGAAGTTCGATCTCGCGCACCGTGAGCGACTCAGGCTTGCCCAGTCCGAGCAGAATCAGGCGGTCCAGCCCGGCTCCGGGGGCGATCACGTCCAGCACCTGCTCCTTCTTGCCCTCGAAGCCCGCTGCCTTCATGGCCCTCTGGATATGACCCTTGGCCGCCTTGTCCAGCTGGCCGGCGAGCGGCCCGAGTGCCGCTCCGGAGGCCGGGCCTTCGCCCGCAAAGGCCACCAGGACACCCGACTTGGGCAGTTGGACGCGGTCAAAACTGATTTTCAGGGTTGAATTCATGAGGGTTTTTCCAATCGGCAGGATGTGTCAGGGACTCTGATCTATGAATCCGGCTTACCGTGGCGGAGCACTGGCGGCAACTGCCACCACCCGCGCTTTCCGAGAGTTAATGACTTGTTTACCCTGTATGGTTGCCGCCCAAATCAGGCCATGACTACGCCTCGGCGAAATTCTATTCACAGTTAATTCCTCGCTTCCCTGAGGGTGGGAAATCCGTTAATGATTTGTAACTGTTCGTGAATGGCTGGGAAGTTGGCGTTGCACAAGAAAATGGCCCATCAGGATGACCTGACGGACCTCCGGGCGTCTCTGCTCCGGAGCGTGGCCACATTGTGTTTCGCAGCAGCAACAACAACTCTCGCAACCATCGTTCTCGCGCCCGCCGCTTTCGCGATCGAAGAAATCCCGCTCGTTCCGCCTGTCACAAAAAGCCCGGAGGCCGGCACACCCGCCGATTTCGATGCGGCTCGCGTGACCTACGATCCCCGCTCCGACGTTGCCACGGCGGAAGGCAACGTGCGCATCGTCTACGGCCCCTATGTGCTGAACGCCAGCAGGGTAAAATACAACCAGAAGACCGGTGTGTTCGAAGCAAACGGCTCGGTGGAATTGCGCGAGCCGAACGGCAACCTGATGGAATCCGCCACCCTTGAACTGCGCAACAAGTTCAAGGAGGTGTTTGCAAAACATGTGAAGGCGCTGCTCACCAACCGCGTGACGATCACGGCGCACTACATGCACCGCCAGGAAAACGGCATCTCGATCTTCGAGAACACCAGCTATACGGCCTGCTACGATTGCCAGACCAAGAGCGGCCACCCCCTGTGGGAACTGACCTCGGAACAGACCGTTCACGACGCCAACGAAAAGATGCTGTACCACACCAACCCGCGCCTGAAGATTGCCGGGCATACGGTGATGGGCCTGCCCTACTGGGAGCAACCTGACCCCAGCGTGAAGCGGAAGTCAGGCTTCCTTGCACCGTCCTTCGTGCGTGGCAACGCATATGGCTATGGTGTCGATGTTCCCTATTTCATCGTCACTGCACCGAACAGCGACCTTACCATCACGCCGCGGGTGACCACGAAGCAGGGCCTTGCCGGACAGGTGGAATGGCGTCATCGCCTTGGCGCGGGTCAATACAATGTGAAGGCCTACGGGGCTCACCAGCTCAACCCCGAAAAGACGGATGAAGACTCGAAGACACGCGGCGCCGTGCGCACGGCAGGCGAATTCGAGATCAACCGGGATTGGACCTGGGGCTGGGATGGCACCGCCACAAGTGACCGCACCTTCCTCGACGAATACGATTACGACGGCCGGGAGATTGCAAAGAATAACGTGCATGCCGTCGGCCTTTGGGATCGCACCTACATCAACGCCCAGGCCCTGAATTTCCGCTCACTGTCCGGCGGCATCGACCAGGACTACCTGCCCTCGCTTCCCTACGTGACAGGCGAAACCTATCTCAATCAGGAAGTGCTGGGTGGCGAGTTGAGCTTCAAGTGGAGCAGCTACGCTCTCTGGCGTGAAGATCCGGACAATCGTTTTGCCTATCTCAACCATGGCACACAGCAGACCCGTGCGGTCGGTGAGGCGAACTGGAAATCCCAGATCATCTCCGACATCGGGCTGGTGATGACGCCGTTCGCCCGGGTGCGCAGCGACATCACCGTCACGGAAAACCTGCCGGGTTCATCAGACAATGATGAAACGATCACCCGCATGATGCCGTCTGCCGGGTTCGACATGCGCTATCCCATGATGGCGAACTACTCGTTCGGGCAGAGCATCATCACGCCGGTGTTCCAGATCATCTCCGCCACTGACGAAAAGAAGGCGGACAGCATCGGCAACGAAGACGCGATCACGCTCAACTTCAATACCTCCAGCCTTTTCCTGGAAGACCGCTTTACCGGCATGGACCGCTACGAAGGCGGCACCCGCACCAACATCGGGATGACCTACACCTTCCTGGGGGCGAACGGCGGCTTTGCGCGTGCCAGCATGGGCGAGTCCTTCCATCTCGCCGGAAAGAACAGCTTTGCTTCCGGTTCGGGCCTGGAAGGCAGCCAGTCCGACCTGGTTGCGGCCCTCATGGTGCAACCCTGGAGCCTGCTCAACCTGAGCTACGAGATCCGGGCCGAAGAAGACCTTTCCAAGATCAACCGCCAGCAGGCCAACCTGGGCCTCACTTTCGACAGGTTTGCGGGCAATCTCGGCTACGCTTTCATCAACAAGGAGCCGGTCTATGGCCGCCTCAAGGATGAACAGTGGGTGCAAGCCGACGGACGTGTCAGCCTGAACGATGGCTGGTCGCTGTTTGGCGGCCTGCGGTATGATCTAGAAACCATGAATGTCGATTGGCGTACAATCGGCGTTGAATTTGATTGCCAGTGCATGAACTTCAAGCTTGCTTATACCGGCGCAGACGACGACACGACCCACGAGACGGACCACAGGGTCATGATGTCGATTGATTTCGCCACGCTTGGTGGAACCGGCTTCACAAGCAGCTTCTGAAGAGGCGCCAGGATTCGAAGATGAGTCGTTTTCTCACAACCATTTTTCTTGTGTTCGCGTGCCTTTCGCCAATTGGCGCATTAGCTCAAGACCAAAAGGTTCTGGTGACGGTGAATGATCAGCCGGTCACCAGCTACGATGTGAACGCCCGCATCAACCTGTGGAAGATGCTGGGTGGCAACACCACGCTGTCGCGCAAGCAGGCCCTGGACGGTATCATCAACGACATCGCAAAGATCGAGGAAGCCAAGAAGTACAAGGCCGAAGCCACCGAGAAGGACATTGAGGAACGCCTTGCGAGGGTCGCCAAGGGCATGAACACCGATATCAACGGCCTCAAGGGCAAGCTGAAAACGCAGGGTGTTTCAATGTCGGTGATGCGGCAATACCTCGGCGGGCAGATTGCCTTCGGCAGGTTGCTGAGCGGCAAGTACAGGGAACGCGTGGACGTGACCGACGCCGAAATCGATGCAAAGATGGCCGAGGTAAAGGCCAACATGAACGGGCAGCTTGCCAAGATCAAGGCCGACCCGCGGATGCAACCCGTCACGGTTTACGAGATCCTCGAAATCAACTTCCCGGTGGACAGCCCCGACTTCCTCACTGCGCGCGCCGCCGATACGCAACAGTTTGCGGCGAGGTTCAAGGGCTGCGGCTCTGCAAAGGCTGCCGCCTCCGGAATTTTCAATGTGAAGATCGGCAAGAAGATCGAGGCCGACAGCCGCCGCATTCCCCCGCAATTGCAGGCCGCTTTCAAGCAGGCGGGTGCCGGCCGGGCCATCGGCCCATTCCGTGGCCCCACGGGGCTTCAGATGTGGGGCTATTGCGGATCCAAGAAGATCACGCCGCAACTGCCGAAGGCCCAGATGCCGACCCGCGAGCAGGTGAAGACGGCGCTGTTCAACGAAAAGTATGACGACATCGAGAAGAAGTACGGCCTCATTCTCCGCAAGAACGTGATGATCGAATACCGCGACCCCGCCTATGCCAATTGAGCCTCTTGTGCTGACCCCCGGCGAACCCGGTGGTGTCGGGCCGGAAATCACGGCCAAGGCCTGGGCTGCACTGCACGGCGATCCCGGCAACTGCTTCTACCTGATCGGCGACGCCGGTTTCCTGCGAGCCCGATGCGAGGCTGCGGGCGTGGGCGTGCCCGTGAGGCGCATCACCTCGGCGCAGGAGGCGAAGGCGGTTTTCCCGCAAGCCCTTCCCGTTCTTCACCGTCCCCTGGCGCACGCGCCGCAAACCGGCAGCTTCGACAGCGCCAATGCCGCCTGGGTGATCTCTGCCATCGATGAGGCAGTGGCCGCCTGTCTCGGCGGCACGGCGGCGGGAATGGTCACCTGCCCCATCCAGAAGGAAGCGCTGTATGCGGCAGGCTTCAAGCATCAGGGCCATACCGACTATCTCGCCAGCCTTGCCGAACGTCAGGGTCACACCGTGTCCGAGGTGATGATGCTTGTGGGTGGTGGCCTGCGCGCCGTCCCGGTCACCGTTCATATTGCCATCAAGGATGTGCCCGCCCGGCTCAGCGGCGCCGCGATCGAGGCGCAGGCCCGCGTCACCGATCATGCCTTGCGCACCTTCTTTGGCATAGCCGAGCCGCGCCTTGCGATGACCGGCCTCAACCCGCATGCGGGCGAAAACGGCAGCATGGGGCGGGAGGAGATCGAGATCATCATTCCCGCCATCAAGCGATTGCAGGCGGAGGGTCTGCATGTGCGCGGTCCGCTCCCTGCCGATACGGCCTTCTTTCCGCAGGAACGCGCCACCTATGACGCCATTCTCTGCATGTATCACGATCAGGCCCTGATCCCGGTCAAGACACTCGATTTCCACGGCGGCGTGAACGTCACGCTTGGGCTTCCCTTCATCCGCACCTCGCCGGACCACGGCACCGCGCTTGCCCTCGCAGGCACCGGCAAGGCCCATGCCGAGAGCCTCGTTGCCGCCATTCGCCTTGCCCGCGCGATGGCCTTCAACAGCGAATCCCGCCCATCATGAGCGCCGACGACGGCTTGCCACCGCTGCGCGAGGTGATTGATCGTCACGGCCTTGCGGCAAAGAAATCCCTGGGCCAGAACTTCCTCTTCGACCTCAACCTCACGCGCCGCATTGCGCGGGCCGCGGCACCGTTCGGGGACTGCACCATCGTTGAAATCGGTCCCGGCCCCGGCGGCCTGACCCGTGCCCTGCTGATGGAGGGTGCGCCGCGAGTCGTCGCCATCGAGCGGGATGAGCGCGCCCTTGCCGCACTTGCCGAAATCGAAGCCGCCTACCCCGGCAGGCTCACAGTGATTTCGGGCGATGCCATGACCGTTGATTGGCCCTCCCTGGTGCAAGGCCCCGCCAAGATCGTCGCCAACCTTCCCTACAACATCGGGACGCCGCTTCTCACGGGCTGGCTCACACAGGGCGCGTGGCCGCCGTGGTTCTCATCCCTCACCCTCATGTTCCAGAAGGAAGTGGCCGAACGCATCGCTGCCAGGCCGGGAAGCGAACACTTCGGCAGGCTGTCCGTCCTGTGCCAATGGCGGTGCAGCGTGCACAAGCTGTTCGACGTTCATCGCAGTGCCTTCACGCCACCTCCCAAGGTCACCTCGTCCATCGTTCAGCTCGTGCCGAAGGAGCCGGAAATCGCTTGCGATGTGAAGGTGCTGGAACGCGTCACCGCTGCGGCTTTTGGCCAGCGCCGAAAGATGTTGCGGCAGAGCCTCAGGGAGGTTTTTGCGACACCGGAAGAGGTGCTGACCCGCCTTGGCATTGCGCCCACGGCAAGGGCAGAAGAACTGGCGGTGAATGACTTCGCGCGACTGGCCGTGGCGGCTAAAGCTTCTTCGTGAGATTGCGCACGAAATCCGTCAGGCCCAGTTGCCGGTGACGGCGCAGGCGCTCGGCGGTCAGGATCGCCATCACCATGCGGTGGCTTTCCTCCACATCATCGTTGACGATGATGTAGTCGTATTCCGGCCAATGGCTGATTTCATGGTTTGCTTCGGCCATGCGCTTGGCAATGACCGATGATGAATCCTGCGCCCGCTTGATCAGCCGTTCACGCAGCGTATCGGCGGTGGGCGGAAGGATGAACAGGCGCACCAGATCATCCTTCATGTTCTGGGCAAGCTGCTGGGTGCCCTGCCAGTCGATGTCGAACAGCACGTCGCGGCCCTGCTCCAATGCCTCCTCCACCGGCGCCCGGGGCGTGCCGTAGGAATTGCCGAAAACTGTAGCCCATTCCAGAAGCTGCTTCTGCTTCACCATTTCGTCGAATGTCTCCGGGGTGATGAAGTGATAGTCCTTGCCATCCACTTCACCCGGCCTCGGCTTTCGCGTGGTGACGGATACCGACATGGTGATGTTCCGGTCGGCCGCCAGAAGCTTGCGGGAGAGTGTGGTCTTGCCCGCGCCCGATGGCGAGGACATCACGAAAAGCAGTCCACGCCGGGGGATATGTGTCAGGGTTGCCATGCCGTCACTCGATGTTCTGAACCTGCTCGCGCATCTGGTCGATCACCGTCTTGAGGTCAAGGCCAATTGCGGTCAGGCTGCGGTCGATGGATTTCGAGCAGAGGGTATTGGCTTCGCGATTGAACTCCTGGGCAAGGAAGTCGAACTTGCGGCCAATGGGTTCGCGCGAAGCCAGCAGCTCCCCTGCGGCCTCGACATGGGAGAACAGGCGGTCCAGTTCTTCCTGGATGTCGCTGCGGGTGGCCGCGAGGATTGCCTCCTGGTGCAGCCGCTGCTCGTCAAGTCCTGCCCCCGGCTCCATCAGCCTTGCCACCTGTTCGCGCAGGCGCTTGCGGATCGCCTCGGCTGAACGTGCGGGGTTGTCTCGAGCGGCGGCGGCCAGTGCCGCGATCCGCTGCAATTGCTCGGTCAGCACGGCGTGGAGCCGCTTGCCTTCCTCGGCGCGTGCATCCTGCAGGGCTGACAGGGCTTGATCGAAACTGGCGAGAAGTGCGGCATCGCGGGCGGCGGCCTCCGCCTCGCTCACCTCGCTCCGCACCGGCTCGATGACACCGCGCAGGCCAAGCAATGCTTCCGCCTGCAGGGGCGGCGCACCGATCTCGTTCTGCAGGCGCTGGGCAATGACGGTGAGTTCGGCCAGCAGCGTTTGGTTCACGGTGACCGTTTCACGGGTATTGGTGTTGGTGAGGGTCAGGCCGATCTGGAAGTTGCCGCGCTTCATCGCCTTTTGCAGGCGTTGCCGCACGGGCATTTCAAGGTGGTCGAGACCCGGCGGCAAGCGCAGGCGAACATCCAGCGCCTTGCCGTTGACGCTCTTCAGCTCCCATTGCCAGGACCAGTCGTCCGCGCTGCCGGAGTCACGCGCAAAGCCGGTCATGGAAGTGATGGTCATCGGGGGCAGCCTTGAATCATGTGATGCTGCACCTCTGGTAGCGCATCGGCAGCCGCAAGGGAACGAGGCCCCGCGTCCCCTGCTCCCGGCCCTCGGAATTACGGTTTCTTTTTCTTCAGTGCAGGAATGGGCACCAGCGTGTCGCCCACCTTGACCAGGGTGCCGGGTTTCAGGGCTGCTTCGGCGGGCTGGGCGTCGGCTTCTTGCGTGGGCTTGGCGGCTGTCGCCTGGGTCGAGGCAGCAGCATCCCCGTCAGCCGAAACAGGAACGGCGGGCGCCGGCGCTGCGGCTGCTTCCGGCGGCGGGGCCGGTGTCGCGGCAGCGCTGGGTGCAACCGCATCTTCCGGCACGTCCGGGAGAGCGGCCTGTTGCACCACCGGAACTGCCGGAGCATCAGCCTGGGCAGCCGGGTCGGCGGGTGCGGCTGTGGCCTCAGGTGCGGGAGCGGGCTGGGCTTTTCCGGCCTCGATGGCGCGCCACTTCCTCACGTTTGCATTGTGCTCTTCGAGGGTGGTCGCGAACACATGGCCCCCCGTGCCGTCGGCAACGAAGTAGAGGTCACTCACCGGAGCCGGATTGAGCACCGCCTCCATCGCATCCTTGCCGGGCGAGGCGATGGGCGACGGTGGCAGCCCGTTGATGCGATAGGTGTTGAACGGCGTATCGCTGTCGATGTCGGATTGGGTGATCGGGCGGTCGAGTTTTCCCTTGCCGCCGACAAGACCATAAATGATGGTGGGGTCGGACTGCAGCCGCATCCCCGCTTTCAACCGGTTGAGGAAGACAGCGGCAACGCGCGGGCGCTCATCGGCCTTTCCGGTTTCCTTCTCGACGATGGACGCGAGCGTCACCATCTCGTTCTTGTCCTTGAGGATGGTGTCGGCTGGTCGCCGCGCCCAGATCTCTTCGATCAGTTCGCTTTGCGCCCGCACCATTTCATCAAGAAGCTGCTGGCGGCTCTTGCCGCGCGCATAAAGATAGGTGTTGGCAATGACTGCGCCTTCCGCCGGAATGGCGGCCACGTCACCCGCCATGGGTTCCTGTTCCATCAGGCGCTTGACCGCCATCTCGCTGGTCCAGCCTTCGGGAACGGTGAACTTGTACATCACCACCCGGCCAGAGGCCATGATGTTGAAAACCTCGGCCATGGAGGCGTTGGCGGGAAATTCATATTCACCGGCCCGCATCGACGAGCCGCGAACGGCCTGGGCGAAGGCCGCGATGCCCATGGTGAGGGAATCGCTGACGACGCCCTTGTCGTGAAGGAATTGCGCCACCTGCATGCGATCGAGATTGCGCGGCACGTCAACGATGGTGGCCTGCTGCAAGGGGCCGGGTGCATTGTATCGGGCGTAGAGCCAGGCCCCAAGACTGCCAACGGCAATCGCAGAGATGATTGCGAGCGCGAAAAGCCAGCCGAGCACTCGCGCCACCGCGGACCCTCGCGGCTTGCGCTTTTCGTTGCCGGGCAATTTGAACGGCGTGTTGGTCAATTCCGGGGCCCCTCTCGCCCCAGGGAGTTTACGCCGCGACGCGGCGGAAAATCAATGAGGCGTTGGTGCCACCAAAACCAAAGGAATTGGACAGAACTGTGTTGATTTCCTTTTTCTTCGCGGCATGCGGCACAAGGTCCAGCGCTGTTTCAACCGACGGATTGTCGAGGTTGAGCGTGGGCGGGCAGATGTTGTCACGCATGGCAAGGATGGAGAACACGGCTTCGACCGCACCCGCCGCACCGAGCAGGTGTCCGACAGCGGATTTGGTGGAAGACATGGCGACGCGAGCCGCATTGTTGCCGATCAGGCGTTCCACGGCGCGCAGTTCGATTTCATCGCCGAGCGGCGTCGAAGTGCCGTGGGCGTTGATGTAATCGATCTCGCCGGCGGAAATGCCGGCGCGCTTGATTGCGGCCTGCATGCAACGGAATGCGCCGTCACCGTCTTCCGAAGGTGCGGTGATGTGATAGGCGTCGCCCGACATGCCGTAGCCGATCAGCTCGCCATAGATCCGGGCACCGCGTGCCTTGGCGTGCTCGTATTCTTCCAGCACCAGAATGCCCGCGCCCTCGCCCATGACGAAACCGTCACGGTCCTTGTCATAGGGGCGGGAAGCCTTTTCGGGCGAGTCGTTGAAGGCAGAGGAAAGCGCCTTGCAGGCAATGAATCCGGCAATGCCGATGCGGCAGATGGCCGATTCGGCACCACCCGCGACCATCACGTCAGCATCACCGACAGCAATGATGCGGGCAGCATCGCCGATTGCGTGGGTGCCCGTTGCGCACGCCGTCACCACGGCATGGTTCGGTCCCTTGAGGCCGAAATTGATGGAGATGAGACCGCCCGCGAGGTTGATGAGCGAACCGGGAATGAAGAACGGCGAGACCCGGCGCGGGCCTTTCTCGGCCAGCAGCAAGGTCGTGTCCTGAATGCCGGTGAGCCCACCGATGCCGGAGCCGACCAGTACCCCGGCGCGGCAGCGTTCATCTTCCGTCTTCAGTTCAAGGCCGGAATCCTTCATCGCCTGCTTCGCCGCAATGAGCGCGAACTGGATGAAGTCGTCGTAACGGCGCTGGTCCTTGGGATCGATCCAGTCATCGCGTTTCAGCGTGCCGTTGCTTCCGTCGCCTTCCTTCACCTCGAAGGCGATGCGGGTCGAAAGATCAGAGGCATCGAAGCGCGTGATCGGACCGGCGCCAGATTTTCCGGCCAGCATGTTTGACCACGTTGTTTCCACGCCCGTTCCCAGGGGTGATACAATTCCCAAACCTGTGACGACCACTCGCCGCATGTGAATTCCTCTTGATCGAATTTCGTAGGTTGACGCGACACAACAGGAAAACGCGGGGCCACAGGATTTTCACGCCCTGCCCCCGCGTTTCCGCGAATATAACGGCCCGGCAGGTCATGCCGAGCGCACCAATCAGGCCTGGGCCTTCTCGATGAACTTCACAGCATCGCCGACGGTCTGAATGGTTTCGGCGGCGTCATCCGGAATTTCGATGCCGAACTCTTCTTCGAAGGCCATCACGAGTTCAACGGTGTCCAAGCTGTCGGCACCGAGATCGTCGATGAAGCTGGCTTCCGGCTTCACCTTGTCGCCGTCCACGCTCAAGTGCTCGACAACGATCTTCTTAACCCGTTCAGCGATATCGCTCATGTGCAATTGTCCTAATAACTGTTCTCACGCCCTGGCGGTCCGGACACCTCGCTGGGGTCCCCCTCAAGCCGCCGGGCGTAACTAGCACAGTTCTGCTCAGCGTTAAAAGGGAGAAAAATGCGGTTAAAATCCAGCGCCTTGAAAGGCGAAAAAGCATGTTTCAGGCGCAATCAAACGGCTCACGCGGGCTGCGGTTGCAGTTTCCGGCGGACCAGCCACAGCGCCCCCACCCCCATCATGCCGAGGAAGGCGAAAACAATTGCCGCCACGGCGGCATTTGCCGATCCGCTGACCAGTGAGAAGAAGAATGGAGCCACGGCGCCGCTTGCATAACGGAAACCGGCCATCAGGCCGAGACGCGAGCCAAAGCCCTGCGCTCCGAACAGGGTGAGCGGAACCGTTCCCTGCACGATGCTCTTGAGGCCGGAACACAGGCCCACCAGAATGACGAAGGTCACGGCGGCGGGAAAGGCGGGCGCCCCCACTGCCGCCACCACCAGCGCAAGTGGCAACAGGCTGAGCGCGAACATGGCAACCGAAAGTGGATGACGCCCTCCGGAGAAAACCAGGTTTCCGAGACGCACCGCCACCTGCGCCGGTCCGAACAGGGTCGAGACGGCAAGCGAGGCCGCACCAAAGCCCAACGCCTGCAACAGCGGCACCATCTGCGACAGCACCGCCGAAAGCGCCAGGCTCGAAAACGCGAAGCCCGCCGTCACCAGCCACATGGCCTTCTTCAATTGGTCAGGCGGCACCGATGCATGCAGCGGCACGGCTTCCGCGACCGGAGGCCGTGACCGGGCATCGATCACGATTTGCCTGGTCCAGCGGGCCACGGCCATGTGTATGGGAAGGCAGATCACAAGATTGGCGATGGCATAGATCGCAAGTGTCATGCGCCAGCCGACATGGTGATCGATCCAGCTTGTGAGCGGCCAGAACAGCGACGAGGCAAAGCCTGCGATCAGGGTCAACTGCACAATGCGGCGGCGGCCGTTCTCCGGTGCCATCTGCACCAGCGCCGGAAATGCCGCATCATACAGGACGAAGCAGGAAACGACCTGCATGACCATGAGCGCCGCCGTGAAGGTCATTGGCCCCGGTGCCAGCGCCGTGACTGACAGCATCAGGGCACTCAACACCGACCCCAGGCTCATCAGGCGCGCCGCACCGAAGCGGTCGATGGCGCGGCCCACGAAAGGGGCCACAAAGGCTCCGCAGAGCAGCGCGATCGAGAACACGCCGAAAAAGCCCGCCTCGGTCCAGCCGAAGCTTGCGGCAATGTCCGCTGCCAGAATGGAGTAGCAATAATAGAGCGAGCCGTAGCCGACGATTTGCGTCAGGCCAAGCAACCAGGTCGCGGCGGTCGATCGGTGGGCGTCGTTCAAGGTCGGGGTTTGGGAATCCAGATGCGTGCGGGTTTTCCCCGCTCCAGCACATGGAAGGCATTGCTGTCCAGCGACTCCCAGGCGCCCTGTTCTCCATCGGGCCAGAGCACGCGCACCTCGGTCCGGGCCACGTCACCCACCCCCACATGCCACCAATCCAGTGCACCGCTCACATGCCCGCCGCCGGAATAGAGTTCCCGCCGCATGATCTTGCCATCGCCCCGCTTCACCTCGATCCACGCCCCGATGGCATCGCGGTTCGGCCCGTCCTGCATGAGCCTGAAGGCCATGAAGCGCCCAAGTCCCTGCGATGTGTTGCGCCAGATTTCCGCATTCACCCAACGGTTTACGACCACAAGGTCGAGCTTTCCATCAAGATTGAGGTCGGTGAGCAAGGCACCCCGCGCGGTGTTCATCGATGCAACACCGGCCTTGTCTGCCATCTCCACAAACTTGCCATCGGCGCCCTGAACCAGGAGGTTGTTCGGATCCCGGGCAGCAAAGTCCGGCATCTCCGCCACGTTGCCCTTGGCGACGAAGAGATCGACCCGGCCATCATTGTTCACGTCTTCGAATTGCGAATGCCAGGCCGTCGATGGACGCAAGTCTCCACCGGTGTACGGACGGTGCGCAGTGAGGCCAAGCGAGAATGCCACCTCCTTGAAGGCGGGTTTCGCCGGCTTTCCGTCTTCAGGAACCGCCGCCAGCTTCTGCAACCGGTTGTCGGCCATCGATGTGAGGTAATATTCCGGGTACTGATCAAAATCGAGATCATAGCTCGTCATGCCCATGCCCCAGATGCGGACGTAACGCCAGCCGTCCTTGTCGGTATAGAGCGCGGGAGGTTGCCCCGGCTCCATGCGCCACATCTGCTCCTGCCCGCCTTCGTAGTATTGGCGGTCGTTGGAGACGCGGAGATCGGGTGTTCCCCTTCGCGCCCAATCCGTGAACATGATGGAGAGCGGACAGAAGCTCGGTTTCAGCGCAAGCGGCGCGGCAAAGTGCTGCCTGTCGGCATCGGGCCGGTGCAGCCAGTTGTCGGTGCAGGAACCCCATGGCGAGATTTCCTCGAACCGGTCCACATAGTTCCCGATCGCGATCGTCGGCCAATTGGCCCCCTTCTCGAAGGTTGCGGCAAATGCCGTGGACCACGCATTGCCGCCGACAAAGCCCCATTCCTCATTGGCGCGCATGAAGCGGCAATTGCCCAGCCCCTTCATCACCACGTTCTCGCCGGAGCGCAGCAAAACCAGATCCATGTTGCCGTCGGCGTTCACGTCAAGGGGATAGCCACCCAGCACGCGCGTCATCTCAACACCGGCGGGAATGTGCCGGAACTTCAGCTCGCCGCCCTGAATGCTTTCATTCAGGTAGAGGGTCGCGCGGTTCTCACCACCGGCAATGAAGAGTTCGGAGAAGCCGTCGCCATTGCAGTCGAAGCTGGAAACGCCACCGCCCACGGTGAAGTCGTAGTCACCGGCAAAGACCGACGTGATGCCCGAGGTGGCTGTCTCGTCACTGAAGCGCAGAACCGGTTCTGCCCGTGCCCCTGCGGAAAGGATGAGTGCAAGCGCCAGCCCGCCAATCAGGCGACGCGCGTTTTCAGCATGTTCACGAACTTGCCCACGCATTTTCCCTGCTCCAATCCGAAGTCAATCGCCGCCCGGTAATGAATGCCGCCGTAGAGGCGGGACACCGCTGCTTCCTCCGCTGCGGCCCAGAAACTGCCGAAGCTGCGTGGCTTCAGGCCATCGCGCACATGGGTTGCATCGGTGAAGGCGAAGGTCTCGCCGAAGTCCTGTGCCAGCACGGTGGCAGCGGCGCCGGACTGGGTGGAGTGCCCGCTCGGATATTCCGGGAACGGTGGCGTGATCAAAAGCGGCTCCCATGTCTTGTCGATCACCCGCTTGATGTAGGTGACCGGGCGCAAGAGGTCGAATTCGAACTTCGACTTCCAGCAGGCGATGAAGCCATCCGAAATCGCCATGCCGAGACGCGCCAGCACCTCAACCGATTTTTCCAGGTCGGTATTTTCCTTCTCGAAGATCTGCATCGCGATCCACATCCAGTGTCCCGGCGGCGTGGGCGAGAGCATGGGGTCATCCGACCAGAAGCGGGCGATGGCCCTTTTCTCATCGTCAAGGTTCTTCACCGCGTCGCGCACCTCCACCGCCTGCCTGTAGAATTCAGACGCCGGATCCTCGCTGTAGGTGGGCGGCGGCGGCAAAGGGCAGGCACCGCCCTGCGGCATGGCGATCGGCAGGCAGTCACCCCACTTGGGCAGCAGGGGCTTTTGCTGAAGCGCAATCGTGCTGGTGGGCACCCAGTGGGCCGGTCCCTCGGTCAGCGTGTACTGATCCGGGAAGCCGAGGTTTTCCACCTGCCCGCCGCCGTCCTGCCTGGCCCAATTGTCGATGTGTTCTGCAACGGCCTTGCCATAGGCAGCACTTGCTTCCCACACTGCCGGATCGAGACCCTGGGCGGCCTCCTTGTGCAATTTCTTCTCAAGCGCCTTCATGGCGCGAAGGCCAGACGGGCCGGTGTTGCCAAAGAAGCTTTGCGCACCGGTTGCGAGGGCGGCGTGAACGATCACTGCCTCGTCATACCTCACGCCCGGTGTGCGCGCCGGAACACCGGCAAGGCCACGCGCCTGCCCGGCCAGCGACTTGAGCGACCGCGATCCACTGGCCACCGTCTCGAAGGTGGTGATGCCGAGATAGGCAAATGCGCGTGCGGCCACCGGAGGGGAATAGGTCGGCGTCTGGCGCACCAGTTCCAGAATGAGGGAGTACCACGACCGCAGGATGCGCGTGGGTTCGGCGGACTGCGCACTTCCACCCAGGAGTGCGGTTGCGGAGAGTGCAGCGAGGCCAACGCCAAACCGGCGTCGTGACAAGTCCATGGTAAAGCCCTCCCAGGGTCATCGGGCCGAATTACTTCAGCTCTCGAAATTTTCCCGACCTAAGCACAGGGAGGGGCGTGGCGGCAAGCACGGCAGCGGCCGGAAAATCGCCCGCAGCCGCTGGTTGCTCAGATCATGGCCATGCCGCCGTTGACGTGCAGCGTCTGCCCGGTCACGTAGCCCGCTTCTTCCGATGCGAGGTACAGGACGGCGGCGGCGATGTCTTCCGATGCGCCCATGCGGCCCGAAGGAATGCGGCCCAGAATGGCTTCCTTCTGCTTGTCGTTGAGCGCGTCGGTCATCGGCGTTGCGATAAAGCCGGGGGCCACGCAATTCACCGTGACATTGCGGCTCGCCACTTCCTGCGCCAGCGACTTCGACATGCCGCTCAGCCCGGCCTTGCTTGCCACATAGTTGGCCTGGCCGGGATTGCCCGTGACACCCACGACGGATGTCACCGAAATGATGCGGCCCCAGCGCTTCTTCATCATCAGCTTGATCGCGGCGCGCGCCAGCCGGAAGGAGGACGTGAGATTGACGTCCAGCACCTGCTGCCAGTCCTCGTCCTTCATGCGCATGGCGAGGCCGTCGCGGGTGATGCCGGCATTGTTCACAAGGATATCGAGGCCGCCCATCGCCGCCTCTGCGGCCGGTATCAGCTTCTCGACATCGTCTGCGCTGGAAAGATTGCAGGTCAGCACATGAACCCGTTCGCCACCCAGCGCCGCTTTCAGGTCTTCGAGCACATTGGCGCGCGTGCCGGAAATGGCGATTGTTGCCCCCGCGCCATGCAGGGCCCTGGCGACGGCTGCGCCGATGCCGCCCGATGCGCCAGTGATGAGAGCTGTCTTGCCAGCAAGAGAAAACATCCGGATCAACCTTTCAGGAGGGTAAGTGCGGTGGCAAGGTCATCGGGCGTGCCGATGGCAATGGCCTGGGCATTGGGAGCATTCTTCTTGGCAAGGCCGGTCAGGACCTTGCCGGAACCGAGTTCGGCAAACAGCGTCACGCCCTGCGCTGCCATGTGGGCCACGCATTCACGCCAGCGCACCGTTCCCGTGACCTGCGCCACCAGCGAGTCACGGATCGCAGCCGGATCGGACAGCGGCGCCGCCTTCACGTTGGCAATCACCGGAACCACGGGCGGGTTCATCTTCACGGCGGAAAGTGCTTCCGCCATGGCGTCGGCAGCGGGCTGCATCAGGGCACAATGGAACGGCGCGGAGACCGGCAGCATCACGGCCCGCTTGGCACCTTTCGCCTTGGCAATCTCGGCGGCGCGTTCAACCGCCGCCTTGTGGCCGGAAATCACCACCTGACCATCGCTGTTGTCGTTGGCAGCCTGGCACACCTCACCCTGTGCGCCTTCCGCTGCAGCCGCGGCGGCCGTTGCAAAGTCGAGACCCAGCAATGCCGCCATCGCTCCGGTACCCACGGGCGTTGCCGCCTGCATGGCCTTGCCCCTGATCTTCAGGAGCCGGGCCGTGTCGGCAAGCGAAAAGGTGCCCGCTGCCGCCAGCGCCGCGTATTCGCCCAGCGAATGCCCGGCCACGCAAGCTGCCGTGCCGCCCACGGTGATGCCGTGTTCCTTCTCCAGCACCCGCACCACCGCCATGCTCACCGCCATCAGCGCGGGCTGGGCATTTTCGGTCAACGTCAGGTCGGCTTCCGGCCCCTCCCACATGATCCTGGACAAGTGCTGCGACAGTGCCTCGTCCACCTCGGAAAACACGGCCCTGGCGGCAGCGAAGTTGTCGGCCAGCGCCTTGCCCATGCCAACGGCCTGGCTGCCCTGCCCCGGAAATACGAATGCAATGCTCATGACGCTTCGGTCACCCCTGTTTTGAGGCCAAGTCCCATATGGCGAGGGGAGAAGTCAACCGGTCATTTGCCGCCGCTGTTCTTGATCATCATGTTGATCAGGCGCGGCACATAGCGCTCGCTGTAACCCAGCGTGTCAGCCAGCACATAGGTCTGGTGAATGGCTTCCGCGATGGGCGAAGCAACCGGCATGTTCTCGGTCATGTTTGTGTAGTAGCGCAAGTCCTTGCGGGCATTGCGGATCGCAAACTTGGCGTGGCTGTCGTCATCACTCAGTGGCACATTGATGAGACGCCCGAACATCACCGATGCGGCACCGCCACCCATCACGATGTCGCGGAGCGCCGCCATGTCGACGCCCGCCTTGGCGGCCACGCTGATCGCTTCTGCCGCAACGGCGGCATGGCCGAGCGAGAGGAAGTTGTTGATCAGCTTCACCTGATGCGCCGTGCCGACATCGCCCGTGTGGATGATGAGGTCAGAGAAGGTGGAGAGCACCGGGCGGATCTTTTCCAGCACCGCCTTGTCGCCGCCCACCATCAGGCCCAGCTTCCCGGCTTCCGCCTCCTTCGGCGTGCGCGTCATCGGTGTGTCGATGAAGGTGATGCCCTTCGCGGCGCAGTCGGCGGAGACTTTCTTGGTGGAATCGGGAACGGCGGTCGAGCAATCGGCGACGATGAGGCCCTGCTTGCCGGACGCCAGGATGCCATTCGGGCCGTAAACCGTTTCCTCCACCTGCGGCGTTCCCGTCACGCAGAGGATGACCAGATCGCTGGCGCGGGCGATTTCGGCAACCGACTTCATTTCCTTGGCACCGCGCTTCACCAGGTCTTCCACCGGTTCTCGGTTGCGATGCGCCATGGTGACAAGGGCAAAGCCCTTCTCCAGAACATTCTTGCCGATGCCGTGACCCATGAGTCCGGCACCGATCAATCCGACGGTCTTGATGGTCATGTCCATTTCCTTTCAATGAGGGCTTTGAGAGGTTCAGATTCCAGGATGAATAGCTTGTCTTCGGGATGCTCGCCGAAACCGATGCGCTCGTAGAAGCGTACACCACCCTGGTTCGACACATCCACCTCCAGCTTGATGAATTCGGCACCCTGCCCCGCGGCCTCGCGGGCCGCCGATTGCAGCAGGCGCTCGCCGATCTTCTTGCCGCGGGCATGGCCCATCACGAAGAGATCGACCACATACATGCCCTTGCAGCCGCGCCAGGTGGAGAAGGTATGGAGCCAGAGGCAAGCGCCCAGCAGCAGGCCGGAGTCCTCCGCAACCGTTACATGCACCAGTCCCTTCGCCTTGCGCAGGCCCTCTCCCGTCAACCTTGCCGTAACCGGAAGGCCCAGATCCTTCGGCAATTGCCGCACCATCGCGGCGACGGCGTCCTCCTGGCCCTCACGCATGGGCCTGAAACCCACGCTCATGCGCCCAGCCCCTTCAGCAGCGACGCGAGATTGTTGCCCAGCGATTCCGATGGGTAGCCCCCTTCCTGCACCACCAGCGTGGGCAGGCGAAGCTGTGCGATGCGTGCGCCGATCTGCGCGAAGTCCTCGGTGCGGATGGCAAAGCCCTTGAAGGGATCATCAATCGCAATGTCGAGGCCCGAAGCCAGCACCAGCCGCGTCGCACCGAAGTCGGTGATGCGTTGCAACGCCGTTTCGAGGGCGGCGAGATAGATGCCGATATCCGCGCCGCGTTCCAGCGGCAGGTTGAGGTTGTATCCTTCGCCTGCGCCACGACCGCGCTCCTCCGCATAGCCCCAGAAGAACGGATAGAAGCGCCGGGGATGACAGTGGATGGACACGGTCAGCACATCTGCACGGTCGTAGAAGATCGCCTCCGTGCCATTGCCGTGATGCACGTCGATATCGAGAATGGCCGTGCGCTGTCCCGCCCTGGTCAGGAGTTCCGCCGCAATGGCCGCGTTGTTGAAGAAGCAGAAGCCCGCAGCAAGATCGGATGCGGCGTGATGGCCGGGCGGACGGCAGAGCGCATAGATCAGGCGCTCGCCACCGGCCACACGCCTTGCACCTTCCACCGCGCAGGCGGCACTCGCCTTGGCCGCGGCAAGGGTTGTGGAGGTCACCGGACAGGCGCCGTCACCCAGATGATAACCTGCCTGCCCCACCACCGCTTCGGGATAGCCGATGGGCGGAAGGCTTGCACGCTGGATGGCATAGACGTTCGGCAGGGGAATGTCGCTCGACTCCGGCACATGCGCCCATCGCTCACGCAACGTTTCGAGGAAAGTCAGGTAACGTTGGTCGTGCACCAGTGCCAGGATGTCATTGCCGATGGCGGGAGGCGTTTCCACCTGACTGCCGATGAAGCCCACGCCCCGCATCAGCATGTCGATGCGGACGGGTTTTTCCGGAATGGGTTGCGGGCGGCCGGCGACAAGGAATGTCTCCGGGGCGTGGCTGCGTTGAATGTCGTCGTAGAGCGTGATCATGGATTTTGTTGTTTCCTCATGGCACTGTAGCAGCACTTCCAAGCAAAGGACCAGCCCGACACCATGAACGCGCCTGCAAAACTGCCAGCCAACATCCATTCCACGGGCCAGTTGCCGAAAGTCGCTTGGGCCAAGGGCGCCTATCTCCACGACGTGGACGGCAAGGTTTACATCGATGGTTCTGGCGGCCCGGCGGTTTACTGCATCGGTCATGCCAACGAAGAGGTGAATGAGGCCATCCGCCGGCAGCTTGACCGCATTGCCCATGGCTATCGCTACAACTTCACCACTGATGCACTGGAAGAACTTTCGGAGATCATCCGAAGGAACTGCGGCGGCACGCTCAATCACATGGTCTTCGTGACCGGCGGCAGCGAGGCTGTTGAAAGCGCGCTCAAGCTGGCGCTGCAATACCAGACGGCCATCGGTCGCAAGAGCCGCCGGAAATTCATCGCCCGCGAACGGAGCTGGCACGGCAACACGCTGGGGGCGCTGGGCGTCTCCGGCTTCCTGGAACGCCGCACCGCATTTGAAGGCGGTTTCATCGACGCCGTGCGCATTTCTCCGGCCAACATCTATCGCCCCATCGCAGGCGCCACGGCAGAGACGGCGGGCGAGGCCTGTGCCAGGGAACTGGAAGACGCGATCCTCCGCGAAGGCGCAGACACCATTGCCGCCTTCATCTTCGAGCCTGTCGTCGGCGCGGCGGGCGGCTGCGTTCCAGCCCCGGACGGCTATGCCAAGCGTGTGCGCGAGATCTGCGACCGTCATGGCGTGCTGATGATTGCCGATGAGGTGATGTGCGGTGCAGGCCGGGCCGGCACATGGCGTGCGCTGGCCGGGGATGGTGTGGAACCCGACATCATGACGGTGGCGAAGGGCCTTGCTGCCGGATACCTGCCGCTTGGCGTTGCCATCTATTCCGACAAGGTATCAGAAGCGATTGTTGCGGCCCACGGTGCGCCGATGACGGGTCACACCTTCACCGGCCACACCGCCTGTTGCGCGGCGGGCATTGCCGTCCAGAAAATCGTGGCGCGGGACAAGCTGGTGGAGCGCGTTGCCGCCAACGAAACAAGACTGAAGAAGATGATCGCCGACGCCCTTTCCGGTGTCGAGGCGGTGGGAGACATTCGCGGGCGCGGCTACTTCATCGGAACCGAACTCGTTGCCGACCGCAAGACAAGGAAACCGTTCGATGCTTCCCACAAGCTCTACATGAAGATTCGCCAGCAGGCTCTTGCCAACGGCCTGATCTGCTATCCCGTGGGTGGCAATGTCGATGGCGTGAACGGCGACGTGGTGATTCTCGCCCCGCCCTACAATTCAAGCGACAGTGAACTGGGCGAAATGGTGGATAAGATGGCCACCAGCATACATCAGGTGTTGAAGCGCGAAGGGTTTGCGTAAAGATTGCAGTGTGTTGTTGACTCCCGGAATGATCGCTTGCGCCCAAGGGCAAATCACGGCAAATTCTGGGCGACGGCGACGAACTACCTATGCATGGGGCGAATATGCACGGGCGATGGCGCTTGAATCCTGTTCTGACTGTTCCGATGGCCGCCTTGGGGCTTACCTTGGCGTTGAGCGGTTGCACGTCGCGTAACTCCGTGAACTATCTCCTGGAACAGGAGAAAGTCTACTTCCGCAACTCCATGGCGAAGTCGATCGGCGCAACGCCGGGCGAAATGCAACGGGCATTCGACACCACGCCTGAGGCCGAGCGGCGCCACGCCGAAGAACTCACGAAGATGTGGGTGAAGAAGCTGGGCAAGTCCAAGGACAAGGCGATGCAGGCCGAACTGCAATCCATCGTCAACCGCCTGATCGTTCCTCTGAATACGCAGGACATCCATTTCAAGGTCGTTCTCGTCAAGGAGCAGCAGATCAACGCCTTCACGCCGGGTGGCGGCATCATCGTGGTGCAGGAGGGCCTGCTCATGTATTGCGACACGGAAGGCCAGGTGGCCGCCGTTCTGGCCCACGAGATCGCACATGTCCTGCGCCATCATCCCGTGAAGCAGCGCCAGATCGGCATTTTCCGCAAGGCCGGCCGCAGCCTCACCAATGCCATCACGCCGGAGAGCATGCAGCAGAGCGTCGGCAATCTCCTGCGCGTCAGTGGCGGCGCAACGATCAACGCCGCCATCCGGGCACAGGAACGCGAGGCCGACAGCATTGCCATCGATATTCTGGTAGCGGCAGGCTATGACCCGAACGAGATGGTCAACGTGCAGCGGGTGTTCATGCAATATGCGCCGCAGGGTTCACGCCTCGCCAACATGCTGTACGGCAGTCACCCCCTCTCGAAGGACCGCATGACGGCGGCGCAGAAGAAGATCAGCGAGAAATATCCGGGCGTGGGCGGCGATGTCACATCAGCGAAGTTCGAGAAGCTGATCGCGGCCTATCAGGAGCGCCGCATGAAGAAGATCGCCTCGGAGCTGGGTGCAAAGCCCTAACCCACCGGCGCCCATTGCACCTGTTCAATTCGCGTTGCCCCCGTCGCCAGCATGACCACGCGGTCGAGACCCAGCGCCACGCCTGAAGCGGGAGGCATGATCGCGAGGGCCGCGAGCAGTTCCTCGTCGATGGGATAGCGCTCACCATGCACGCGCCACTTGATTTCCATCTCGTCTTCAAAGCGGCGGCGCTGCTCCACCGGATCAATCAACTCGCCGAAGCCGTTCGCCAGTTCCACGCCGGAGGCATAAAGCTCGAAGCGTTCCGCCACCCGGCGGTCGTGTGAACAGACCCGCGCCAGGGCCGCCTCGCAAGCGGGGTATTCATAAAGCACCGTGATCCGGCCATTGCCGAGATGGGGTTCCACCTTCTCCACCAGGATGCGGCTGAAGATGTCGGACCAGCTTTCGCCGTCGGCGAAATGCACAGGCGACATCCGGGCCAGCGCCTCCCGGTCAGGCCGCCCCCCCGGATTCAGCGTCGCGAGAAGGTCAACGCCCGCATGGCGCTTGAAGGCTTCCGCCACCGTGAGCCATTCGGCCTCGGCGTGAATCTCGCAGGCACGGTCCCGCCAATGCCAGACGCTATGGCCCGTCACGGTTCCCGCAAGGCGGACCAGCGCCAGGGTATCCTCGATGATCAGCCGGTAATCTTCCTGTGCCCGATACCATTCCAGCATGGTGAATTCCGGCGCATGGGTGGGCGTGCGCTCGCGATTGCGGAAGACGTGCCCCATGGAGAAAATCCGGGTTTCACCTGCCGCCAGGAGTTTCTTGCAGGCAAACTCCGGGGAAGTGTGGAGGTAGAGCCGTTCACGCGAGCCATCAGGGTTGATGATCTCGGTTGCGAAGGCATGGAGATGGGCCTCGTTGCCGGGCGAGACGGCCAGGGCGGGCACGTCCACCTCCAGGAAGTCGCGCGCCGCAAACCACTCGCGGATGGTGGAGAAAATCCGGTTCCGCGCCAACAGGAAGGGCCGCCGGTCCTGATGCCGGTCCGGCGCATACCACGGTGAACCCAGAGGCTTTTGCTGTGGCAAAGTGGCGTTTTCCTTGTTTGCCGGGCGGGGGTTGGCTTTCCCGGTGCCCCCTGCTATGAGCCGCGCCAACTTCATACACAATCCCTGAACAAGAGAGAATAACCGTGGTTAAAGTCATCGCCAGCGGCGTGCGCAAAGGTAACGTGATCGAGCATGAAGACGGCAAGCTGTATGTCGTCCTGAAGGCCGAAAGCATGCACCCCGGCAAAGGCACCCCCACCACCACCATCGACATGCGCCGCATTTCGGACGGCGTGAAAACCGTGGTCCGCTACAAGACCACCGATCCGATGGAACGCGCGTTCGTCGAAACCATCACCCACACCTACCTTTATCAGGATGGTGAGAACTATGTTTTCATGAACCCGTCGAACTACGAACAGATCAATGTTCCGGCGGACATGCTGGGTGAATCGGCCCCCTTCCTGCAGGAAGGCATGGAGTGCCAGGTCGCCATCTTCAACGATGCCCCCATCTCCATCGAACTGCCGCAGCGCGTGACCCTTGAAATCACCGAGACAGAGCCCGCCATCAAGAACCAGACGGCCTCGTCCTCGTTCAAGCCTGCCGTGCTCTCGAACGGCGTGCGCACCATGGTGCCGCCACACATCACGTCCGGCACCCGCATCGTCGTCGATACGGCTGACGGTTCCTATATCGAACGCGCCAAGGACTGATTTCTCATTTTCGTGAGAAAATGCCCACCACTTCCGTGTGGGCCGTCCACTTGAACTGGTCGACAGGCGTGACATGGCGGAGCGAGAAGCCTTGTTCCGCCAAAATCTTTGCATCCCGCGCAAAGCTCTGGGGATCGCACGACACATAGGTGACGTGCTTCACCGCCGATTGCGCCAGCATCCTGCACTGGGCTTCTGCGCCCGCCCTTGGCGGATCGAGCACCGCCCAATCAAATCCTTTCAACTCCTGAACCGTCAGCGGTGCGTTGAACAGGTTTCGCACCGTGGCCAAAACTGGCCGAAGGCCCTGGGTCATGCGCGTGGCCTTCACCATCGCGTCAATGGCAGCCCGGTCCGAATCGAAGGCCGTGACCGGCATGTGCGCGGCAAGCCGCAGGGCGAAGGTGCCAAGCCCGCAGAAGAGATCCACGACCGTCCGGGCTTTCCTGGGCCGCGAGTCCATCACCAGCCGCGCCAGTTCGCTCTCACCCGCTTCCGTGGCTTGCAGGAAGGATTGCACGGGCAGCGCCACTGCTGCCGCGCCCATGCGCACAACCGGCGGCGCAGCCATGGCGAAAACATCGCCGTTCACGGCAAGGCGGAGAATCTTCTGCTCGTGGAACAATGCCGACAGGGCCGGGCCGCGTTTGTCGGTGGCCTTGCGCTCGGCCTTGACGGCAACGTCGATGCCGTTCTGCGCCGCCGTGAGAGCGACATCGCAATCGCCCAGCAACGGACCGAACGAAGCCGCCAGCGCAGGGCCCTCCTGCAAGACCGGCACCAGCACCGGGCAGTGATCGAGCGGCACAAGATCATGGGACTTCTGCTCCATGAAGCCCGCCCGCCAGCTTCCTTCGATCCGGCGCACATGAAACGACACGCGGCGCCGCCCTGCCCCGTGCGCATCAACGAGGGGCGCGAGGTCCGGGGTCAATCCCTGTGCTGCCAGCACAAGCCTCACCTGCTCATGCTTCCAGGCGCGATAATGTTCTTCATCCCAATGCTGGAACTTGCAGCCGCCGCACGCCTCGTGATGCGGGCAGAATGCGGGCACGCGCTCGGGCGATGCCTCGATCACCCGCAACAGCCTGCCACCTGCGAGATCAACCAGTTCTCCCGCCAGAACCTTGGGCACATGGCGCACGCCTTCGGGCGTCTCCACCAGCCCGTCGCCCCGCTGCCCAAGGCGTTCGACCCGATGACGGCTCATGACGGATACAGCACCACCAGAGCTTCGCCAGCCGCCACGCCCACGGCGGCACGGCCACCGACACACTCATTGGAGAGCGTAAGCGTCGAGCCGCGCGGCACGTCACGTTCCGACAGGGGCCAGCGCACGCCGGTGATCGTCAGCCCCTTCAGGTGTGACAGCGGGATGATCGACATGCGGGTTCCCGCCACCATGTCGGTGAACAACAGCAGCTGCAACAGGGCATGGGCTTCCTCGTTGCCGCTGGTCAGCACGGTGTTGATGCCGCGCCTGGCAAGCTCCACCACAAGGAAGGCGTGGGCCAGCACATGATCGAACTGGCCACCGAAACCGCCCACCAGCACAAGGTCCGTTGCACCCAGCTTCAGTGCCTCGGCGATGGCGATCTCGCCATCGGTTGCATCCTTCGCCGCAGGGAAGACATGGCGGGGCACATGTGCAAAGGCCCGTTCAAGATCGCTTCCGGCCGAATCGAAGTCTCCCACCCACAACTCCGGCGCCAGCCCCAGGCCGGTCGCATGGGCGATGCCACTGTCGGCGGCAATGACACGGGTTCCCTGAACCTGCTTCCGCAGGCGCTCCGTCACCTGCACGTCGCCGCCCAGCAAAATGGTGAACCTGCTCATCTTTTTCCCGACATCCCGACTGCGATCCTGAACATGGCAGGCATGTAACAGGTCTTGCTTGCCAGCGCGAGGCCCGTGCCCTAAATCCCGTCCCGCTCTCAACGGGGTGCCCGTCCGCAAGGACTGGCTGAGAGGTGGTCACCACCAACCCGCTGAACCTGATCTGGATCATGCCAGCGTAGGGATTGCGAGCGGGTGGCACCTGTTGCCCCCTCCTCCATGTCTCGAAGTCTGGCGAATGGAGGACATATGAAGAAGATCATTCTTTCACTCGCCGCGTCCCTTTTCCTTGCCGCTCCGGCATTCGCGAAGGACACGCTTACCATCTACACCTACGAAAGCTTCGTTGCCGAATGGGGGCCCGGGCCTGCCATCAAGGCGGGGTTTGAAAAGTCGTGCGGCTGCACGGTGGAATGGGTGGCGCTCACCGATGGTGTTGCCATGCTCAACCGCCTGAAGCTTGAAGGCAAGGACACCAAGGCCGATGTGGTGCTCGGCCTCGATACCAACCTCACCGATGAAGCCCGGTCGCTGGGCCTTTTCGCTCCACACGAGATCAAGGACGCCAGGCTGAATGTGCCCGTGGCATGGGACGATGCGGAGTTCCTGCCATTCGATTTCGGTCATTTCGCGGTCGTCTATGACAGCGAGAAGATGAATACGCCCCCGGCCTCGCTCGACGAGCTGGTCAACGGTGATCCGAACCAGAAAATCATCCTCCAGGATCCGCGTTCCTCCACACCGGGGCTGGGCTTCCTCCTGTGGATGAAATCGGTTTACGGAGACAAGGCTGGCGAGGCCTGGACAAAACTGAAGCCGCGCGTTCTCACCACGACGCCGGGCTGGTCGGAAGCCTATGGATTGTTCACCAAGGGCGAAGCACCGATGGTGTTCTCCTACGTCACCTCGCCAGCCTATCACATCGAGGTCGAGAAGACCGAACGCTACAAGGCTGCATCCTTCAAGGAGGGGCACTACCTTCAGGTCGAGGTGGCCGGGGCCATTGCCTCCTCGCCGGAACTTCCCCTGGCGCGGACATTCCTCGCCTACATGCTCTCGCCCGGCTTCCAGGACGAGATCCCCGCCACCAACTGGATGCTGCCCGCAGGAACGACGGACAAGCCCTTGCCAGCAGCCTTCGGCAAGATCGTGAAACCGGAAAAGACCCTGCTGTTCACACCCGCCGAAGTGAATGCCAATCGTCGCCAGTGGATTGACGAGTGGCTGAACGCGGTGAGCGGCTGATGCAGCGGGCGGCACGGACCTCGTTCCTCGCACCTGGCGCAATCATTGCGGCGGCGGCGGCGGGCTTCGTGCCGCTCCTCTCCTTTGCGCTTGCCGAAGGCGGGCGACTTGCACCCGATCCCTATATCTGGCGGGTTCTCGGTTTCACGCTCCTGCAGGCTGCGCTTTCAACACTCCTGTCGATCCTTCCGGCCATTCCTGCCGCACGGGCGCTGGCCTTCCGGGACTTTCCGGGGCGCGGGCTGTTGCTGGCCCTTTTCGCCGTGCCGCAGGCGCTTCCTGCCATCGTGGTCGTTCTGGCCCTGGTGCAGCTCTACGGCCAGTCCGGCTGGCTGCCGGACATGATCAATCTCTACGGCCTTGCAGGCATCCTGCTGGCGCATGTGTTTTTCAACTTGCCGCTGGCATTGCGCTTCTGCCTGGAAGCCCTTGAGAACGTCACGCCGGAGAACCAGCGCCTTGCCGACCAGCTCGGCTTCGATTCCGGTGACCGGTGGCGGCATCTGGATTGGCCGGCGCTCAGGCCGCTGCTGCCGCGGCTTGCGGCGCTCATCTTCCTGCTCTGCGCGGCAAGCTTCGTCGTGGTGCTCACCTTCGGAGGCCCCGCCGCCACCACGCTGGAAGTGGCGATCTATCAATCCCTCCGGCTGGATTTCGACGTGACGCGGGCCGTGACGCTGGCGTTGTTGCAGGCCATCCTCTG
>JAEUMJ010000032.1 GCA_016792865.1 Hyphomicrobiales bacterium
GCCAATCGTTATGGCGTGGCGGCGGGCAGCAATGTCATGGTCTTCACCAACAATGATTCAGGTTATCGCACGGCGCGGGATCTCAAGGCCGCCGGCGTGCATGTGGGAGTTGTCGTGGACAGCCGCGACAGTGCCGGGGCCGGGAGCGCAGGCGTGCCTGTCCTCCGTGGCAGGAAACTGGCCGACGTATCGGGTGGCAAGGGCGTCACCGGCGCGGAACTGTCTGACGGCTCACCCGTGACCTGCGACGCGGTTGCCATGTCGGGTGGCTGGTCACCGGTTGTGAACCTCATGTGCCATCGCGGCGCCAAGCCGGTGTGGAACGAGGCCATTGCAGCCTTCGTTCCGCCCGATGTGGGCGGGCAGTTCATTGCCGCAGGTTCGGCGGCAGGGCGGATGTTGCTGTCGGAATGCCTGGCTGACGGCGCGCGCGCGGGCACGTTGAAGGGCAAGGCGGTTGCCGTGCCCCGGTGCCGCGACGAAGCCTATGCCATATCGCCGTTGTGGTGGGTGAAGGAGTCGCACGGCAAGGCCTTCGTCGATTACCAGAACGATTCCACCGCCAAGGATCTCCCGCTCGCGGCCCGCGAGGGTTACACCGACATCGAACTCGCCAAGCGCTACACCACCACTGGCATGGCGACCGATCAGGGCAAGCTCGGCAACATCAATGCCATCGCCATCCTTGCCGAGGCGACGGGGAAGTCCATCGCCGATGTTGGGACAACCACATTCCGTCCCTATTACACGCCTGTTTCATTCGGTGCTCTCGCCGGTCCCTTTACAGGTCACCACTTCCAGCCGGTTCGCAAGACCCCGCTTCACGACTGGGCCGATGAACTGGGGGCGGTCTTTGTGGAGACGGGGTTGTGGATGCGCTCATCCTGGTTCCCGCGAGAGGGCGAGGACTGGCTTGCGGCAGCCTCACGCGAGGTGCTTGCCACCCGCAATGGCGTGGGCATCTGCGATGTCTCCACCCTTGGCAAGATTGACGTGCAGGGCAAGGATGCCGGCGCGTTCCTCGACAAGCTCTATTGCAACACCTTCTCCACCCTTGCCGTCGGCAAGGCGCGGTATGGCCTGATGCTCCGCGAAGACGGGATCGTGATGGACGACGGCACAACGTCTCGTCTTGCCGAAGATCACTATGTCATGACCACGACAACCGCCAACGCGGCCAAGGTGATGAGCCATATGGAGTTCTGCCACCAGGCGCTCTGGCCCGAACTTGACGTGCAGTACGTGTCGGTCACGGAGCAGTGGGCGCAGATGGCCGTCGCCGGTCCCAGGTCCCGCGCGGTGCTGCAGAAGATTGTCGATGGCCTCAACCTCAATGATGCAACGGTGCCCTACCTTGCGGCGCTGCCGGTCACGGTTCTGGGCGGCATTCCCGCCCGCCTGTTCCGCATTTCCTTCTCCGGCGAGCATGCCTACGAGCTTGCCGTTCCGGCGGACTTCGGCAACATGGTGGCCCGGTCGCTGATGCAGGCGGGCGAGGAATTCGGCATCACGCCTTACGGCGTCGAGGCACTGTCCATCATGCGTATCGAGAAGGGGCATGTTGCCGGTGGTGAGCTGAACGGCACAACCACGGCAGCCGACCTTGGCCTCGGCAAGATGATGTCCACCAAGAAGGATTATATCGGTCGCATGATGGCACAGCGCGAGGGACTTGCAGACCCGGCGCGGCCGTGTGTTGTCGGCATCCGTCCGGTAGACCCCGCGGACAAGCTTCGTTCAGGGTCGCACCTGCTGACGCTGGGCACGAAACCTTCGATGGCGAATGATCAGGGCTACATCACCTCGGTGGCGTGGTCGCCGATGCTGAACATGTGGCTTGGGCTGGCCCTCCTGAGCAATGGTCGAAAGAGGATTGGTGAAGTGGTGCAGGTCTTCGATGGACTGCGCAACATCCACATGCTGGGCGAGATCTGCGACCCCATGCACTTCGACAAGGAGAATGCGAGGCTCCATGGCTAAGGCAGCTCGACAGGTGGAACGTGTTTTCCGCCGTCCGTCACCGCTGGCGGATATCGCGGTGCAAGGCCGCTTCGGCGCGGACAAGGGCGATGCTGGCGTTGCCCTCAGCATCCGCCACCCGCTTTCGATCGCAACCGTGATCGCCCGCAAGGGAAAGGCAAAGGCCCTCGGTGATGCCCTTGCCGCAATGCGGGGCGTAACCGTCCTGTGGGCGGGGCCCGAGCAGTATTTCGTTCAGGCAGAGGGACGGGGCGAAGCTGCGCTCGCAGCCGAACTGTCAACGGCACTGGCGGGAATTGCCTCCGTGTCGGACCAGAGCCATGGCCGTGTGGTGATCCGGATCGAAGGCCCGAAGGTGCGGGCCGTGCTTGCCAAGGGAACGCCCGTTGACCTGCATGCGGATGCGTTTCCGCTGGGCAAGTCCGCTCTTACCCAGATGGCGCACGTCGGGGTTCATCTCACGCGTGTCGGCGGGGATGCCTTTGATTTGTCTGTCTTTCGTGGCTTTTCGGAGAGTTTCTGGGAATGGCTGTGTGAGCAGTCGGAGGAGTTTGGCTATCTGGTGCGATGAAATTTGAGGCAGCGTTGACACGAGTCAATGCGCGTTCACTCCGGGTGATTGAAAGTTCTTGCTGGTAATCAACCTCAGACTGGGAACCAAGGAGAAGACAATGACCAAGAAGATCCTCTGCGCGACTGATGGCACATCTCATTCCCAACATGCCGTTGAACTTGCGGCGACGCTGGCGAGCAAGCTGGATGTGCCGCTTGCCATCTGCACCGTGAACGTGGGCCGGGGCGGCGCTCGCGGCCCGCTTATCTATTCCCTCGATGACGCGGAAATCCGTCGCATTCTCGATGGCGCAGCAGCCGTTGCCAAGGCCGCGAAGGTAAAAACCGTTGAAGAGGTTTCACTGAAGGCCCGCGAGGCCGCGGTGGCAATCGTGATGTATGCTGAAGAGAACGGCTACGATCACATCATTACCGGCACAGGCGACAAGCACGGCGTTTCCCGCCTTGTGCTCGGTTCCGTTGCTGCGGATGTGGCAAGCCGGGCGCACTGCACGGTGACGGTTGCCCGCTAGACGAGTTCCTGCTTGGCGGCCTGCATGTTTGCAGCCGCCGCGCGGCTGGCGCGCTTGTCGGCAATATGCCGGTAGAGATTGCGGGCACTGATCCCCATGGCACGGGCGGCAGCTTCACGGTTGCCGCCATGTGCTGCCAGCATGCGTTCGATATATGCGTCCTTGACCTGTTCCATCGTGGGCATGCTGTCGAATGACAGCGTGAAGCTCTTCGAGCGGACTTCATCCGACAGTTCGGGGCTGTGCTTGTGGGGGTTCATGTCAGGGTTCTCCATGAATGCGTTGATGGTCCGTGCGGCGCGGGACTCGATCACCTGATCGAGCGCGTCAGAGAGGTGAGCCGGGGCAACCGGCTGGAGCAGGATGCCTGCGGCGCCCGCCGGTGGTGTCTGCCCGGCCGTTTCGAATTCGGTCAGCACGATCACGGGACAGAACTCGTCGAGGCGCTGGATGGCTTCGGTCAGCCGTGCAGAGACTGCCCTGACGCCGAGCAGGGCCGCCACGGTCCTCGGCGGCACCCGCACCCGCAATGCGTCCTCGAGCGACGCCAATTGTGTCACGCCGTAGTGGAGGAGTTGCAACTGGACGGTCAGCCGGTGGCGTGACGCTGCATCTTCTTCCAGAAGCAATATGGTCGGGGGCCGGACGGCACTCACGGTTGCGGGGTCTTCCTTTTGCTGCACATGCAAGCTGCCCCGGCGATGCGTGATTGTCTTTGATTGGCGTCAACTGCCCAGTGCGACCTGCAATGCATTGTAATCAAAGAGATAAAATGATGTGGGTGACGCTCTTTCGGCCTGGCGCGGCGGTGAAAGCGGATGTGACGCCTTCACCTTTGGCAGCGGTGGCAAACTCGCGTTGCAGGCACTAGTGTGCAACGATTCCACTCTTGATCCGGAGACGACTTCATGAACCTCGACGCAGTATCCATTGGCCGCAATCCACCGAAGGAGGTCAACGTCATCGTCGAGGTGCCGGTCGGTGGCGAGCCGATCAAGTATGAAATGGACAAGAAGGCGGGTGCGCTGGTGCTCGACCGCTTCCTCTACACGTCAATGCGCTATCCCGGGAACTACGGCTTCATTCCCCATACCCTGTCCGACGATGGCGACCCCATCGATGTCTTGATCGCAAACCAGCGCGGCATCATACCGGGCGCAATCGTGGCCGTTCGTCCCGTCGGCGTTCTCAAGATGCAGGACGAAGCGGGCCACGACGAGAAGGTGATCGCCGTACCGGTTCCGCGCCTGACCCGCCGCTATGAAAGCGTTCACAACTACAAGGACCTTCCTGAAATCACCCTTCAGCAGATCGAGCATTTCTTCGCCCACTACAAGGATCTTGAAACAACGAAGTGGGTGAAGGTCGTCGGATGGGGTGATGCATCGGAAGCCGAACAGATGATCCTCGACGCTGTGGCGCGGGCCAGGAAGTAGGCGGCCATTGACGGCGCCCTCCGCCTTGGCTTCCATGGCGGGATGAAGCGCCTCCGACCTTGTGCCTTGCTCCTCGCCGCCGCCGTCGCAGCAATTCCCCTGAAGGGCGCGGCGCGGGCGGGAACGCTGGAGGAT
>JAEUMJ010000042.1 GCA_016792865.1 Hyphomicrobiales bacterium
GAGGCGGGCAGCGCGGATCCCAAGCAGGTGAACATCACGCTGCAAGGCCCGGCCGGGGTGCAGCGCGCCATCTCGACGGCCGGGGGTGTCTCGCTGGATGAAGTGAGCGACCATTTCCACCTGCACAAGAAGCCCGGCACATGGGTGGTGGGCGAAATGCTGGATTGGGACGCGCCCACAGGCGGGTACCTGCTTCAAGCCTGTTTCAGCACGGCGCGATTTGCCGCCGAAGACTGCCTGCGATGGTTGTCCCTTCGCTGATCTAGGATTTCGCCGTCTTGCGGTTGCGCAGGATGTGTTCATGCTCCGCATCGTACAGCGCAGAATCCTTGAAGGTGCGGTGGCCCAAGACGTGACCCACCAGAACCAGTGCGGTGCGGGTCAGCTTCTCCGCCCGGACCTTGCGGGCAATGTCGCCCAGGGTTCCGTGGATGAATTGCTGGTCCGGCCAGCCCACCCGGAAAGCAACGACGACCGGGCAATCCTCGCCATAATGCGGAATGAGCGAGCGCTGGATATGGGCGAGGTTCCGCACCGACAGGTGGATGGCGAGCGTGGCGCGGGAGGCGCCGAGCCGTTCCAGTTCCTCGCCCGGCGGCATGGCTGAAGACTGCATGGAGGTGCGCGTGAGAATGACTGTCTGCGCCACTTCCGGCAGGGTGAATTCGGTTTTCAATGCGGCGGCGGCGGCGGCAAAGGCGGGAACGCCCGGCGTCACGTCATAGGGAATGTCAAGCGCATCCAGCCTTCTCATCTGCTCGGCGATGGCGCCATAGAGCGAGGGATCGCCGGAGTGCACGCGGGCGATGTCCTTGCCTGCGTCATGGGCCGCCTTGATGTGTCCGATGATCTCGTCGAGATGCATGGGTGCGGTATCAAGCACCAGCGCGCCCGCGGGGGCGGCCTTCACGATGTCTTCTGGCACAAGCGAGCCGGCATAGAGGCATACCGGGCAGGATTGGATGATCTTCAGTCCACGGACGGTGATGAGGTCGGGAGCGCCGGGGCCGGCGCCTACGAAATGTACGGTCATGTCAGTCCCATCTTCCTGGCGTAGCCACGGGGCGTGTAGGCGGAGGTCTGGCCGTCGCCGCGCACGAAGGCACGGGATTGCGATGATCCCACCATCACGATGGTGAGCATGTCCACATCTTCCGCGCGGAATTCATCGAAGCGCAAGATGCGCACCTTTTCGGTGGGGCGGCCCAGGTTCGAGGCGAGGACCACGGGCGTCTCCGGCTTCCGGTGCGGACGCAGGATGTCGAAAGCCTTCACGATCTGGTCGGTGCGCTTGAGTGAGCGGGGATTGTAGAAGGAAACCACGAAATCGCCGGTGGCCGCTGCGGTGACCCGCTGCACGATGGTTTCCCAGGGCGTGAGCAGGTCGGACAGCGATATGCAGCAAAAATCATGCCCGATCAGGGCACCGGCGCGGGCACTCGCCATCTGGAAGGCCGACACGCCCGGATGCACGGTGACGGCGATGCGGCAGGGTTCCCTGTCGATCAGTTCATAGACGAGCGCGGCCATGGCAAACACGGCGGGATCGCCCGAACACACGAGCGCGACCTGCTTGCCTTGGCGCGCAAGTTCTATGGCATGGCGGCAGCGCTTTTCCTCATCACCGAGCGGAAAGTCGTGGCGTGTCTGGCCGTTGCGGCGGTGTTCCACCAGATCGAGATAGAGTGAATAGCCCACCCACTCGCTTGCCTTCCACAATTCGAAATCGACTTGCGGTGTCATGAGCGAGCTGTCTCCGGGGCCGATGCCGACGAGGGCAACACAGCCGCGCGGGCGTCCCGCAGGTTGCCGGAGGTCGGCAGCCTGCGCGGCCTGCGCGATGGCAATGGTGGCCCGCTTGCCCTTCACCTTCGGCACGATGAGTGTGCCGTTGCGCCCCACCAGGGCAAGGGCGGCAGCTTCGGCGACGCCGGGTACGCCCACTTCCTGCTCCACCACGGCGGACGGCGATGCAAGCCGATCCTTCTCCGCCCGCAACTCTTCGGCGGTGAAGAAACGCGCCTGGGGGAACTGCGTGATGGCCGGTTCATCCTCCTTGAGGTCGATGGAGCCATAGGCCGCAATGCTTCCTGGGGCGATGCCATGCTGTTCCAGGGTTCGGGTCAGCAGTTGCCTCACGTCATCCGGGTCGGTCCCGCGCTCGCAACCAATGCCCACGGCGAGGACTTTGGGGTGATAGACGAGATGGCGCGGGCCGCCGCTGACGACGCGAATGGTTGTTTCGGTCCTGACCTCTTCGCCACGCAGCCGCGCCGCTGCAGCGGCCTTGTGATCCTGCGGGTTGGCCAGCACGGCATCCTGCGGCTCGTCGAGCGCCTCACCGAACATCACGTCGCTGGCCGTGGTGATGGCAGCATGTGCAGACAGGGCTGAAGCTAGCTTGCGGGCAAGGTCATTGCCGCCCCTGTGCCCGCCGGTGAGGGGGACAACCGTTGCGCCATCCTCCGAAACGGCAATGACCGGCGGTTCCTCCGCCTTGTTGCGGAGGGATGGGGCCACGGCACGGATCAGGATGCCTGAGGAGCAGATGCCGATTACCGCATGGCCTGCGTCGAAGGCGTGTGCGATTGCAAGGGTGGCCTTCCCGAAATGCCCGTCTGCGGCGAGGCCAGCCGGTGCGTGGACGACGCCGCCGACTGCGGCCTTCACCTTCTCGGCAAGGGGAAGCGAGGAGGGGCCCAGTGCGAAAATTGATACTGGTCGCGTGTTCATGTCGGCGCCCATGTCAGACCTTCACGATGATGGTGGTGAAGTAGGGCAGGCTGTCCGAAGCTATCGCCTCGACCGGTTGGATCGCCTGATCCTGCTGTGTTGCCTTGGTGATCGCGGTTGCGTGCGTGATAAGATCGAGGGCCGAGAGCACCTGTTTCACCTTCTGGAAATGGCGCCCCACCTTGATGATGGCGGCAGTCTGGCAGGTGAGAAGCTCGTCGCGCAGGCGGTCTGCATCGAGCGTGGCGGGCAGCACCTTGAGAACGTCATCGCGCCGGCACAGGGGCTGGCGCAGTTCCGCAGCGCAGGCCGCAACCGAGGTGACGCCGGGAACCACAACACAATCGAACGATCCTGCCAGCCGCTCGAACACGTACATGAAGCTGCCGTAGAAAAAGGGATCGCCTTCGCACAGCATCACCACATCATGGCCCCGCGCCAGATGGGTGGCGATTTCCGCAGCGCCCAGATCATATGCGGCCTGGGCGGGTTCGCGCTCGGTGCGCATCGGCACATCAATGGAAATTTCCTGGGCATCGTCCGGCAGGAAAGGTGCCGCGATCGAACGCGCAGTGCTGTCGCTGCCGTTTGCGGCCAGGTAGGCAATGACCTTGGCGGTTGCGAGAAGCCGCCACGCCTTCACGGTCATCAGTTCAGGGTCGCCGGGGCCGACCCCTACGCCATAGAGTGTGCCGGGTGTTGTCATGCCTTGATGATCCGCCATTGTGTCACGGCCATGCGGGGCCGCATGGCCCGCAAGGTGCCGACACGGGTGAGTGTCGAGATGTCCATGCGCACGAGTTCGCCGCCGAATTTCTCCTGAAGGTCATAGAGGTGCATCTCGCCTTCGAGCGTG
>JAEUMJ010000062.1 GCA_016792865.1 Hyphomicrobiales bacterium
TCGAGTGCATCGAGATTGGCCAGAAGCTTGGCTCGACCGCGCTGACCGTCTGGATCGGCGACGGCACCAATTTTCCGGGCCAGCAGAACCTCGCGAAGATGTTCGAGAACTATCTCTCGGCCTGTGAGGCCATCTACGCCGGGCTGCCGAAGAACTGGCTGATGTTCCTCGAGCACAAGATGTACGAGCCTGCATTCTACTCCACGGTGATTTCCGACTGGGGATCAAGCCTGATGGCGGCCCAGCACCTGGGTCCGCAGGCCAGGTGCCTCGTCGATCTTGGCCACCATGCTCCCAACACCAATATCGAGCAGATCGTCGCAAGGCTCATTCATGTGGGCCGGCTCGCCGGCTTCCACTTCAACGATTCGAAATATGGCGATGACGATCTCGACTCCGGTGCCATCGACCCGTTCCGGCTGTTCCTCGTCTTCAACGAGCTTGTGGATGCGGAGATGCGCAAGGCCAAGGATTTCGCTCCCGCCTACATGATCGACCAGTCGCACAACGTGACCGATCCCATCGAGAGCCTGATGTCGTCGGCGATGGAAATCCTCCGCAGTTACGTGCAGGCCTCGCTCATCAATCGCAAGGACCTTGCCGAGGCGCAGGACGCCAACGACGTGATGGCGGCCCACCGCATGCTGAAGCTGGCCTACACCACCGATGTCTCGCCCATCCTGGCCGAAGCCCGCCTGCGCAAGGGAGGTGCGCTCGCGCCGATCGAGGCCTATCGGGCTTCCGGCTACCGTGCCGCGAAGGCGAAGGAACGCCCGGCGGTGCAGGGGTCGTCCTCCGGCATCGTGTAAGGGCAGGCCCCGCCATCCGAGGCTTGGCAAGGCCCATGGCCCATGCCAATCATTGTGCTTTCACGCGCCGAGGAAACCGCTGCCCATGCCAGTCCGCATTGATCTTGCTTCTGTCCAATTCGGTGAGAAGGAACGCCCGCTTGCAGAAGCGGCGGGATTCACGCTCTCCACCTTCCGCTATGACAGCGGCATCGCGGCGCTGCGCGTGCGCAACCGGCGGGGCGAGATCATCGTCCTTCCCTTCAAGGGCCATCAGATCTGGCGCTGCATCTTCGATGGCCGCGACCTGACCATGAAATCCATGTTCGACGAGCCGGTGCCCGATGTGCCCTATCTCGAAACCTATGGGGCCTTCTTCATCCACTGCGGCGCAACGGCAATCGGTGCACCCGGGCCGACAGACCGGCACCCACTGCATGGCGAGTTGCCGAACGCCCCCTTCCAGAAGGGCTGGGTGGTGATCGACGAGGAGAAGCGCACCTGCGCCATCGTCGGCACCTATGAATACACGGTGGCCTTCTCCTATCACTACCTCGCCACTTCCACCCATGTGATGGGGGCCGACAGCACCATGCTCGATGTGTCGCTTTCGGTCGAAAACCTGAAGAAGACGCCCATGGACCTGATGTATCTGGCCCATGCCAATTTCCGTCCGGTGGACAATGGCGAGCTGTTCTACTCTGCTCCGGCCAGCAAGACGGCGGTGCGGGTGCGCAAGTCGATCCCGGCCCATATCTCGCCCGCACCGGGCTACAAGGAATTCCTCGAGGAACTTGCCGAGACACCGGCACTCCATCATGTCCTGCGGCCCGAACTGAAGTTCGATCCTGAGGTGGCCATGACCATCGACATGAAGGCGGGTGCGGATGGCTTTGCCCACGCGCTCCTCCGCCGCCCGGATGGCACCTCCGACTACATGCGATACCGCCCCGACCAGTGCAGCCAGTGCATTCGCTGGATCTGCCGCACGCCGGACCAGGACGCCATCGGCGTGGCCTTCCCCTCCACCTCGGAAGTGGAAGGTCATGCTGCCGAAAAGAAGAAGGGTCTTTACGTTTCTCTCGCCGGGGGCGCGACATGGCGTGTGGACATGCACCTCGGCGTGCTTGCAAAGGCGGAGACGGATCAGGTCATCAGGGAGATAGCGGCCATCACGGGATGAGCGGCGATCGGGTCATGCGGCTCACATGGGAGCATGTGAAGCTCTGCCACCGCGAGGTGGCGGATGCAGGCCCGGCTGCCTCTGTCGAATATCTTGCTGATGGCGACTATCGTCCCGCTGCCGAGGCCCTGCTGGCGGGGCGGAACGGAAAGCCGGTCTGGCTCTTCGCCTATGGTTCGCTCATCTGGAAGCCGGAAGTTCCCCACGAGGACATGAAGCGCGCCACCGCAAGGGGCTGGCACCGCGCCTTCTCCATGCAGATCAGGCGCTACCGCGCAACGGAAGATCAGCCCGGCTACATGATGTGCCTCGATCGTGGCGGCTGCTGCGACGGCGTTGTCCTGCGATTGCCCTCACACGGCCTTGCCGACGTGATGGAGAAGCTGCTCCGCCGGGAACTGAGCCGCCGCCACGCACTGGAAGGCGTGCGCTGGATCGATGTGGAAACGGAGGAGGGGCCGCTTCAGGCCCTTGCCTTCTATGCCGCGCCCGCGCTGCTCGACTACTATTCGCCGGGGCGGTCACTGGATGAAGTGGCACGCGGCCTGGCGCGGGCCTGCGGTCACTGGGGTTCGGGTGCGGAATATGTCTTCAACACGGTTGTCCATCTTGAACAGCTGGGCATTCATGATGAAGGCTTGTGGGCCCTGCAGGAGAAGCTCGCCCGCGAAATCGAAACGCTTTACGGGTTTGCGACCAAACCCTGATCGCTGCCTTCAACCTCGGTCTTCTTCATACCGGCGGGAGCAAGGCTGATGATGTAGGCGGCAAGGGCAGAAGCCTGTGCTGGCGTCATCTGCCAGTCGGGCATGGCAGGGTGTTCGGTGGGAACGCCTTCGTTCAGCGCATCCTCAAGATCGGTCTGGTCGAAATCCAGCGCCATGTCGCGGAAGGGAATGGCGGCGGCAAGCTTGCTCGGCCCTGTTTCGCCGATGGCATGGCAGACCGCGCAGTTGGCCTCGGCAAGTCGCTTGCCCTTGGCGATCAGCTCGGCATCGTCACCCCAGGCTTTGGAGGCGAGGAACATCAGCCCTACGGCCACTAGAAAAACACCTCGGGTCAGATGCGGAAGGGTGACGTGGCTCATGGCATTCATTCCAGCGTGTGGAGATAGGTAATGATGGCGCCCACCTGTTCAGGCGGGAAGACAAATTCCGGCATGGCGGGATGGCCGGTAATCAGCCCTTCCGCCAAGGCCTCTTGCAGGGAGTCCGCGCCATAGACCTTCATGACAACGCGGAACGGAGGCGCTTTTGTGAAGGGACTGGCTCCGGTCTGGCCGATGGCATGGCAGCGGGCGCAGTTGTCCTGCAACAGGGACTTGCCGAGTTCAGCCGTGGCGGCGTCGGCATCTGATGCTGCAAGAGGGGCGGCAGGAGGGGCTGGCAGGTCGGCAGCGCCTGCGGGCACGGTCCCCATGACAAGGGCCAAGCCCAGCAACGACAACGGAAAAAGGCGGTTCCTCATGTTGCCCGTGTACTCCGGTTGCCCACACAATGCCTTGATGCAAATCAACAAAATGCGGCGGTTCAGCCCCCGATATGGCTTCGCCAGAACGACAGCATGCGACCCCAGGCCAGTTCGGCAGCACTCCGGTCATGCACGCTGCGTTGTTCGTTCATGAAGGCGTGATCCGCCTCGTAACGGAACACCTCCCACGCGGACGTTGATTTGCCGAGCGCGGCTTCGAGCCCGCTCACGACATCGGGCGTGCACCAATCATCCTTGGTGGCGAAATGTCCCTGGAAGGGAATGCGGATGTCTTCGGGCCTTGCGGCCTCGCGCGGCGGCACGCCATAGAAACAGCAGGCCGCCGAGATTTCCGGAACGCGCACGGCGCCGATCACGGTCACGGCTCCGCCAAGGCAGAATCCCGTCAGGCCCACCTTGCTTCCGCCCTGCGAAAGGTAGAGGGCCGCACCGCGCACGATGTTGTCAACCGCATCGAGGAAGTCGAGCGAGGACATTTCACGGTTGGCCTTCTGGGTGTCGTGATAGGGCACGGTCACACCCTCGTAGAGGTCCGGAGCGAGGGCTTCGTATCCGGCACGGGCAAGACGGTCGCAGATTCCCCTGATCTGGTCCTGCAAGCCCCACCATTCCTGAATGACGATGATGCCCGGTGCATGATCGCGGCCCGCCTTGGCGAGATAGCCTTGCGTGTCCTTGCCGTCGGCGCGCTTGAAGGTGATTGCTGTACCCATTCCGACACTCCCGCACACTGAAACAGCCTATCTTGCACCGGGGTGATTGTGGTGCAAGCCGTCAATCACCTTGCGCAACTCAAGAACGCGTGAAAGAAGGGACACCATGTTTCAGGTTCCGGACCATCCCTTTTACCGGCCGCTGTGGCGGCGCCTCGCAATCATCGCCGTATCCGGCATCTGGACGGCAACGGAAATCCTCTGGAGCGGCAACGTGCTCTGGATCGTCATTGCGGGCGGCTTCTTCCTTTATGCGCTCTATGTTTTCCTGATTGCGTGGAAGGATCCGCCTGCCGCAACCTGATCAGGCACGGGCCACCTTGTCGGCCATGTCGGCGCTGAGCAGGGCGGCCATGGCATTCTTCAGGTCTTCGTTCTTCTTCAGAAGGGCGCGCAACTCCACCTGTTCCCAGGAGACATAGAGCGATTTCGCTGCCGTGGTCACCGTGGCGCTGGCGGCCTTGTCGCGAAGGAACGCGATCTCGCCGATGAACATCTTCGGTTCGCGTTCCAGCACGCGGCCCTGCTTCCCGATGGTCAGGTTGCCGTCGAGCACATAATAGAGCTTGTCGAGGGGCGAACCTTCCTTTGTGAGGGTCACCGGCTCGTCCGCCTCATGCCAGGTGGCGAGTTTCAGCAGCTTGCGGAACTGCCCCGGCGTCAGCGTTTCCAGACAGCGGAACAGGGTCATCTCATTGTCGGTGAGGAGCGACATGCGATGCTCGCGCAACAGCACGATGATCATGGTGACATTGATCACCACGTTGGCAAGGCTCCAGACCAGGGGGTTCCACAGGGGTTCCGGGAAGTCGAAGTAGTAGTAACAGGAGAGCAGCAGGTCGCCCAGCGCCGCAAAGCTGCGCAGCTTGATCTGATCGCGGAAGAGGTAACACACCAGCGTGGCAATGGCAGCGAGGTGGACGAGGTAGTCGGCAGGTGCAATCGTTGGCATATTTATTCAGATCGTGCGTTCTCGGTGCATCGCGCGATTGCGCGATTTGCTGTTGACCATCTGCCCCTTGCATGGCGTGATAGCTCAAAAATCGGGAGGATGACACCATGGAATATCGTTCGCTGGGCCGCTCCGGCCTCAAGGTTTCGCTGCATTCGTTGGGCACCATGCATTTCTCCAGCGAAGGCATGTTCGGCAAGATCGGTACCGTGTCGGTCAAGGATGCCGCCCGCATGGTGGACATCTGCATCGACCACGGCGTGAACCTGATCGATACGGCGAACGTCTACACCACGGGCAAGTCGGAGGAGGCCCTTGGCGCGGCATTGAAGGGCAAGTCGGGCCAGGTGATGGTCGGCACCAAAGTGCGCTTTCCCATGGGCAAGGGGCCGAACGAGCAGGGCAACTCCCGCTGGCACATCATCAACGAGTGCGAAGCCAGCCTCAAGCGCCTGGGCCGCGATCACATCGACATCTACTATCTCCACGAATGGGACGGCATGACCCCGGTGGAGGAATCCATGGCCGCGCTCGACCGCCTGGTGCGCGACGGCAAGGTCCGTTACATCGGCTGCTCCAATTTCTCGGCCTGGCACATCATGAAGTGCATGATGGCCGCCGACCGCCACAACTTCGAGAAGTTCGTGGTGCAGCAGATCCATTACACGCTCGAATCGCGCGATGCGGAATATGAACTGCTTCCGCTCTCCATGGATCAGGGCATCGGCGTGCAGGTGTGGAGTCCCATTGCCGGCGGCCTGCTCTCCGGCAAGTTCCGCAAGGGCGTGACGCCGGAACTGTCGCGCCACATCAATGACTGGGGTGAACCGCCGATCCGCGATGAAGCACGCCTCTACCGGATCATCGAGGCCATCGTGCAGGTGGCCGAAGGCCGGGGCGTATCGGGGGCCCAGGTGGCGCTCTCCTGGCTGGCGGGCCGTCCGGGTGTCTGCAACATCATCGTCGGTGCCCGCAACGAGGCGCAGTTGAAGGACAACCTTGCGGCATCGTCGCTGGTGCTGACGGCGGAAGAACGCAAGCTGCTGGACGATGTCAGTCTCCAGCCGCTCATCTATCCCTACTGGCACCAGTTGAATGCGGCCTCGCGCCTCGGCCCCGCCGACCTCACCCTCATGGCCCCGCATGTGGCGGCGATGAAGCCGCGCATGTGACGCTGCGCCAGCGACGGCACTTGACGGGAACGGGTCGCCTCGGCCTATTCTTGACCAAACGTTCAAAAGTTTGGGAGCACCGCCGCCATGGCCGCCACATCGTCGAGAACCAACCTCACCATCAATCCGGCCCGGTTGTGGGACACGCTGATGGAGACGGCGAAGTTCGGCGGCACGCCGAAAGGCGGCATCAAGCGCCTCACCGTTTCGGATGAGGACAAGAAGGTGCGCGACTGGTTCAAGGCCCAGTGCGAGGCGCTGGGCTGCACCGTGGAGGTGGATGAAGTGGGCAACATGTTTGCTACCCGCCCCGGCAAGCGCAAGGATCTCCTCCCCATCGCCATGGGCTCTCATCTCGACACGCAGCCCACCGGCGGCAAGTTCGACGGCGTGCTCGGCGTGCTTGGGCCGCTGGAGGCGCTGCGCACCATGGTGGACATGGGCTACGAGAGCAACGCACCCATCATGATCGTCAACTGGACCAATGAGGAAGGCTCGCGCTTTGCACCTGCGATGCTCTGTTCCGGTGTCTATGCCGGTGTGTTCACGCCGGAATTTGCCTACAGCCGCGAGGACCGTCAGGGCATCAAGCTCGGTGATGAGCTGGAGCGCATCGGCTACAAGGGCAAGCACAAGGCGGGGTCGATCCGGTTCGGTGCCATGTTCGAGCTGCACATCGAGCAGGGGCCCATCCTTGAAGCCGAAGGCAAGATGATCGGCGTTGTCACGGGCGTGCAGGGCATGCGCTGGTATGAGGTGACGGTGCGTGGCCAGGAAAGCCATACGGGCGCCACGCCCATGGGCCTGCGCAAGAATGCCCTGCTCGGTGCCTCGCGGATGATCGAGGCCATCCATCAGGTCGGCATGGCCAACCTGCCGGGCGTGGCGTCGGTCGGCCTGATCGAGAACCGTCCCAACAGCCGCAACGTGGTGCCGGGTGAGGTGTTCTTCACCGTCGATCTCCGCCATCCCGACGAAGGCGTTCTCGACAGGATGGAGAAGGCCTATCAGGAGGCCCTGCCGAAGATCGCCGCCGACCTCAATGTGGAGGTGGAAGAAAAACGCATCTGGAAATCGCCTGCCGTGAAGTTCGCGCCGGACCTGATCAGGTGCGTGCAGCAAGGTGCGGACCAGGCGGGCCTTGCCTCGCGCGAGATGGCCTCCGGCGCCGGTCATGATGCAGCCTATATCGCGCGGGTGGCGCCGACGACGATGATCTTCGTGCCGTGCCTTGGCGGCATCTCGCACAACGAGGCGGAATCGACCACGCTGGAAGAATGCGGTGCAGGCGCACAGGTGCTCCTCAACGCAGTGCTCGCCCATGATGCCGGGCTGGCCTGATCCCTGATGGCAGCCATTGCGGACCGCGCGCGGGAACTTGCGCTTCTCCTCACCTCCTGGCCCTCGGTCACCGGCACGGCAGATGAGGCGCAGTTTCCCCATCGCCTCCACGGTTATCTCCGGCACTTCGACACGGCCTGGGTTTCACCCATTGCCGGTGATCCTTTCGGGCGCAGCACCTTCTTCGCGCTGAAACGCGGCAGGAGCCGTCGCACCGTCGTGCTCACCGGACATTTCGATACCGTGACCACGAGCGATTACGGCAACCTGCAATCGCTGGCGCTGGATGCGCTCAGGCTTGGGCCCGCCCTTGTCCCGGAGTTGCGCAGGAGTGGCGAAAATCCCCAGGCGCTGGCCGATCTGGAAAGCGGGGATTTCATTCCGGGCCGCGGTTTGCTCGACATGAAGGCCGGATTGGCCGCAGGTCTTGCCGCAATGGAAGCCCACGCGGGCGAGGCCACGCTTCTTTTCCTTGCGGTGCCGGATGAGGAGGAACGCTCGGCAGGTGCGCGGGCGGCCATCCCGCAACTGAAGCAGGCGGCGGCGGACCATGGGCTGGACATCGCGCTGGTGATCAATCTCGATTCCATTTCCGATCAGGGCGACGGCTCCCGGGGGCGTATCGTCACCTACGGGTCCATCGGCAAGCAGTTGCTGTGTGCCCATGTGGAGGGAAAGCCCGCCCATGCCGGCTATCCGCAGGACGGCGTCAATGCTGCTTACGTGATGGCAGAGCTGGTGCGCGCCATCGAGCTGTCACCGCGGCTTTCCGAGGAAACAGGCGATGAGAAGGCGGCACCTCCGGCCACGCTCTACGCCAAGGACGGCAAGCAGGGATACAACGTGACGACGCCGTCATCGGCCTTTGCCTACTGGAATACCATGCAGCACCGGCAGGGCGGGGCGGAGGTCCTGGCCATTGCGAAGGAACTCGCCGCACAGGCGGTGGCGGCGGCATCGGAGCGCACCGGACACGCCATTGCGCTTTACACGGCGGATGCCTTCCCGCGTCCGCGACTTGACTCCGATCATGCGCTGGCGCTCCCGGACCAGTCGCTTCTCGCCTTCCGTCAGATGGTGAAGGAGAATGACATCAAGGGCCCGGCGGTGATCCTCGGCTTCGCCTCGATCCCCTATCCGGCCGTGATGTTGCGGGAGGGGCCGCTGCGGAACGCCATCTCGCAGGCGGTCCGCGCCCATGGGCTGGCCGAGGTCAACTATTTCGCTGGCATCTCCGACATGAGTTTCTTCGGCGAGGCGGCGGGCGATCTCGACACCGTTGCCGCCAACACGCCCATCTGGGGGCAGGGCTTCACCATGCCGGAGGCGGGCGGCTTCCCCTGCGTCAACATCGGTCCCTGGGGACGCGACTATCACACGCGGCTTGAGCGGCTTCATGCAGCCTATGCCTTCGACACCCTGCCCCGTGTCCTGCTGTCAGTGATTGAAGCGGTGATGAAACTTGGCTAGAGGCCCGGTGTCATCACTGGAGAACCGACATGGCATTGAAGCGAATTGAACCCGGCAAGCGCATGAGCGCTGCCGTCATCCACAACGGCATGGTCTATCTCGCCGGTTTCGTGGCCGAGAAGGCGGCGGGCAAGTCCGTCGCCGAGCAGACCGCCGACATCCTCGCCCAGATCGACGAGACGCTCAAGCAGGCAGGCACCGACAAGACCAACATCGTCAAGGCCAACATCTGGCTCACCGACATCGGCACCTGGGCTGAGATGAACACGGAATGGGACAAGTGGGTTGTGCCCGGCCAGACTCCCGCCCGCGCAACGGTGGAATCGAAGCTCGCGGCTCCCGGCCTCGACGTTGAAATCATGGTGGAAGCCGCCATCGTCGCCAAGGCCCGCAAGGCCGCCAAGGCTGCGCGCCCCGCAAAGAAGTCGGCAAGGAAGCCGGCACGGAAGCCGGCCAAGAAAGCCCGCCGCAAGTAAACGGCACAGCGAGACACATTGGGAAAGGCCCGGTTCTTCGCCGGGCCTTTTTGCGTCTTCCGGTCAAGCGGCGACCCGTGACCCTGCCCCGCCGCGCCTCCTAGTGGCGGTCCTGCCACCCGAACCACACATAGGCGCCCTTGAGATAAAGCGGGCGGAAGGCGGGAAGGGGAAAGCGCGCAAGGCGGCGCGTGACCACACCGGGCATGGCGGCCCTGGCCCCCTCATCCAGCATCATGCGGGCGACGGCCCGGCCACTCCACGACCCCATGGCAACGCCGTTGCCGTGATAGGCAAGCGCGGTCCACACGGTTTTCCTGTCGTCGAGAGCGCCCACATACGGCACGCGGTCATGGGCCAGGCAAACGAAGCCCCGCCAGTAGTGGGTGATCTCGGCATGTTTCCACGCCGGGAACATGCGGTGGAAGGTCTCGGTCATGAAGGCGCGGTAGGCCGGCGCGGCGGCAGCGGACGAGTCGGTTCCGCCCCGTCCGCCGAAGAGAAAGCGCCCGCCCGGCAGCAGGCGGAAGTAATGCAACAGGTTGCGGCTGTCATAGGCCAGTGTCTCGGTGGTCCAGCCCTGCGCCTTCAATTCGTCCTGGCTCAGGGGCCGTGTCACGATGATGCTGGAGAGGGCAGGGATGATGCGCCCCGCATGGCGGGTGGATACATCTTCCGGCGTATAGCCGTTGGTGCAGACGATGACGCGCCTGGCCGCAAGGGTTCCTCCGGCAGTGACGAGGCGGTGGCCGCCGACGCTTTCCTCCCAGCGCAGGAGCCGCGAGCGGGGGTGAAGCCCGGCGCCGGCCGCGTGGGCGGCACGGGCGAGGCCGCGCACATAGTTCAGGGGATGGACGCCGAAACCCACAGGCCCCAGCAACCCGCCGTGGAACTCCGGCCCTGCCAGCCCGCGCTCCACAAGCTCGCCGCGCGAGAGCACCTCGTTCTCTTCGCCGAAGGTCTCGCGGTAGAAGCGCTGGTCGTCGCGGAACTCGTCCATCCGGTTGGGCAGGTGGGCGAGCGTGACCTCGCCTGAAACGGTTTTCCAGATGTCGATGCCGTGGCGCTCGGCGTTCTCGGCCACCAGGGCCACGCTGTCCTTCATGGCGTTGTAGAATGCAATTGTCGCTTCCAGGCCATAGCGGCTGATCATGGTGCCGTAGGAAAGCTTGTGCGAGCCGATGCAGGCAAAGCCGCCGTTTCGCCCGGAGGCGCCCCAGCCGATGTGGCCCGCTTCCAGAAGTCGCACATCGACGCCCCGCCCGGCCAGTTCCAGTGCCGCGGAAAGTCCGGTGAAGCCACCGCCGATCACTGCCACGTCGCAACTGGCATCACCGGCAAGGGGAGAAAGCGAAAGGCCCAGGGGATCGGCGGAAGCCTCCCAGTAACTCTCGACCGGGGTTTCGAAATGAAGGGCGTCGGGATGAACAAGCTGCATGACCGGCTTTTGCCATGGCGGCGCCGTGGTTCCAAGTGCTTGAAGCCGCTGGAATTGATCTGTCCCGGTGAGTTGTGACAGTCTGGCGGAAAGGAGAGCTTCATGCGCATCGTTTTTTCCGAGGACCACCGCAAGCATTTCGCCCAGGGCGAGGTCTATGGCGGCGAGCTGGTGACGCCCTTCGAGCGACCCTCGCGCATGGAATACATCCTGCGGGAACTGAAGCGCCGCAAGATGACCGACATCGTGCCGCCCGCAAGACTCGACATGAAGGCGGTGAAGCGCGTGCATGATGCGGGCTTCCTCGATTTCCTCCGCACCGCCTGGGATGAGTGGCAGAAGGCCGGATATCGCGGCGAGATCCTGCCCACCGCCATTCCCAACCGCTCCCTGCAACAGCGCATTCCCCGCTGGATCGACGGCAAGGTGGGCTATTACATCCATTCCGTTGAGACGGCGATCACCGCCGGAACCTGGGAGGCCGCCTGTGCCTCTGCGGCGGTGGCGCTCACGGCGCAGCGGCTCGTGGCAGGTGGCGCAGGTGCCGCCTTCGCGCTCTGCCGCCCGCCCGGCCATCATGCCCATGACGATCTCTATGGCGGCTACTGCTTCCTCAACAATGCGGCCATCGCGGCGCAGGCCTTCCGCGATCAGGGCGCGGCGCGTGTCGCCATCCTCGACGTGGACTTCCATCACGGCAACGGCACGCAGGACATTTTCTACGACCGTGCCGATGTGCTGTTCTGTTCGCTGCACGGCAACCCGGAGGATTGCTATCCGCACTTCCTCGGCTACAAGGACGAGACCGGAAAGGGAAAGGGCGAAGGCTTCAACGTCAACTATCCCATGGGGCCGGGAACGGGCTTCGACACCTGGGGTTCCGCCCTCCGCAAGGCCCTCGCCCGGATCAAGGCCTACAAGCCCGATGCACTTGTGGTGTCGCTCGGTGTCGATGCCTTCAAGGATGATCCGATCAGCTTCTTCAAGCTGACGAGCGCGGATTTCACCCGCGCCGGCGAGGCCATTGCCAGGCTCCGTCTGCCGACACTTTTCGTGATGGAAGGGGGCTATGCCATCGAGGCCATCGGCGTGAACACGGTCAATGTGCTGGAAGGCTTCGAGAATGCGTGACCCGCGCTATGACATCCTGTTCGAGCCGGTGAGGCTGGGGCCGCTCACCGCGAAGAACCGCTTCTACCAGGTGCCGCACTGCAATGGCGGCGGCTATCGCGATCCCTCGGCGGTTGCGGAAATGCGCCGGGTGAAATCGGAAGGCGGCTGGGGCGTGATCTTCACCGAACAGGTGGAAATCCATCACACCTCCGAAATCACGCCTTTCATCGAGTTGCGACTGTGGGAAGAGAAGGACATGCCTTCCTTCGTGAAGATGGCCGATGCCATTCACGAACATGGTGCGCTGGCGGGCGTCGAGCTTGCCTATCCGGGGGTGAACGGCCCCAATCTCTACAGCCGCGAAGTGCCCATGGCACCCATGAACATGCCGATCCTCACCTTCACCAGTGATCCGGTGCAGGCCCGCGCCATGGACAGGCAGGACATCCGCAACCTGCGGGACTGGCACAGGCAATCGTTCCGCCGCGCCAAGCGGGCGGGCTTCGACATCCTTTGCCTCTATGGCGCCCACGGCTTCGGGGTAATCCAGCATTTCCTCTCGCCGCGCATCAATCAGCGCAACGATGAGTATGGCGGGTCGCTGAAGAACCGGGCGCGATTGCTGGCCGAGCTTGTCTCGGACGCCCGCGATGTGGCGGGTGACACCTGCGCCATTGCGGTCCGGCTGTCGCTCGATGAAATGGCAGGCCCGGACGGCTTCACCAACGCGGAACTGCGCGAGCTTGTGGCCATGCATTCCGAACTGCCGGACATCTGGGACTTTGCCCACGGTACATGGGAAGCCTGCTCCGGCACCTCGCGCTTCAAGGAGGAGGCGGCCCAGGAAGACCTGATCCGGGGACTGAAGCAACTCACGCCAAGGCCCGTTGTGGGCGTGGGCCGCTTCACCAGCGCCGACCAGATGGTGCGGCAGGTGAAACAGGGGCTGCTCGATTTCATCGGCGCGGCGCGGCCCTCGATTGCCGATCCCTTCCTGCCGAAGAAGATCGATGCAGGCCGCAGCGAGGACATCCGGGAATGCATCGGCTGCAACATCTGCGTCACCGGCGACATGACCATGGGCCTGTCGCGCTGCACGCAGAATTCCTCCTTCATGGAGGAATGGCGCAAGGGCTGGCACCCGGAACGCATGCGGAAGACCGCGCCGGAGAAGAAGGTGCTGGTTGTCGGTTCCGGCCCGGCCGGGCTTTCGGCGGCGCATCGCCTGGGGCTGCGCGGCTATGAGGTGGCGCTTGCGGAAGCGCGGCGCGAGGTGGGCGGCCGCGTGACCCTGGAATCCGCCTTGCCCGGCCTGTCCGCCTGGGCACGGGTACGTGACTACCGCATGGGCCAGATCGGCAAGATGACGAACGTGGAAGTCTATCGTGAATCGCAGCTCTCGCCGGAAGATGTGCTGGCCTTCGGCGCGCAACATGTTTGCGTGGCCACTGGATCCTTGTGGCGGCGCGATGCCGTGGCCCGCTTCCACCTGAAGCCCGTGCCGATGGCGGAAGGCGTGCGCGTGCTGACACCCGATGACATCATGGCGGGGGTCACGATTGCGGGGCATGTCCTGATCTATGACGATGACCACTATTACATGGGCGGCGTCATGGCCGAGGCCCTGCTCAGGATGGGCTGCACGGTGACGCTTGCCACGCCATCGGTGAAGGTGTCGGAATGGGCCACGAACACGCTGGAGCAGGGTTTCATCCAGAAGCGGTTGCTGGAAAGCGGCGTGGATATCCGGGTTTCTCGGGCGCTCATGTCGGCGGCGAGGGGTGAGGCCGTGATCGGCTGCACCTATACGGGCCGGGAGGAGCGTGTCGCCTGCGATGCGGTGATGATGGTCACGGCGCGGGTGCCCGTCGATGGCTTGCTGCATGACTTGCGGCACCTTGAGGCCGCCTGGGCCGACCACGGCATTGAAAGCGTGAAGGCGATCGGCGATGCGGAAGCCCCGTCATCCGCCATTGCATGGTCAACCTATGCCGGGCATCGTTATGCCGAGGAACTTGATGAGCCGGAGCGTGGCGATGAATTGCCCTTCCGGCGCGAGATTGCGGAGATACTGACATGAGAAACGTCACCGTCGCCATCACCCAGATGGCGTCCCGCCAGGATTGGGCGAAGAACTGCGATGCGGCAGAGGCACTGGTGCGTGAGGCAGCGAAAGGTGGGGCCGGGCTCATCCTGCTTCAGGAGCTTTTTGATGGCGACTATTTCTGCATCGAGCAACATGCGCGGTTTCTCGCCGGTGCCGAGGAGCTGTCCCGCCACCGCACGGTCAAGCGCTTTGCCGCGCTGGCGAAGGAGCTTGGCGTCGTGCTTCCGGTCAGCGTCTTCGAGCGCGCCAACACCGCACACTACAACACCACGGTCATTGTCGATGCCGATGGCCGCGAGCTTGGGTTCTATCGCAAGACCCATATTCCGGATGGCCGCGGTTATCAGGAGAAGTTCTATTTCTCTCCGGGCGATACCGGCTTCAAGGTGTGGGAGACGGCGGCGGGCAGGATCGGCCTTGCCATCTGCTGGGACCAGTGGTTCCCGGAAACCGCCCGCGCCATGGCCTTGATGGGGGCGGAAATCCTGCTCTATCCGACGGCGATCGGCTCCGAGCCGCCGAACCCCGGCTATGATTCCTCCAGCCACTGGCAGAACGTGATGCGCGGCCACGCCGCCGCCAACATCATGCCGCTCATGGCGTCCAACCGCGTCGGCAGGGAAGTGGCGCCCGATGGCCGACACGACATCTTCTATGGCCGCTCCTTCATCGCCGACCACCAGGGCGAGAAGGTGCAGGAGATGGACCGCAGCGAAGAAGGCGTGCGCCTGCACAGCTTCGACCTCGATGCGGTGCAGGAGTTGCGCCGGAGCTGGGGCCTGTTCCGGGATCGCAGGCCGGAGATGTATGGCGCGCTGATGACCCTGGACGGTCGCACCCGCAGTGCGGCGGCAAGCTGAGGCTCAAAGCCTGGGGCGCTTCTTCCTGTCGCCGTACCAGCCGCCCACGGCCTTTTCGTAGGCAAGGCCGATGGCGAAGACGCGGGCGTCATCCCAGGTGCGGCCCACGATCTGGATGCCGGTCGGCACGCCGCTCTTGGCGAAGCCGGAGGGCAGCGACAGCACCGGGCAATTGTGCAGCATGTTGAACTGATGCGTCATCACCCAGCCGTATTCCGGATCGGCCGTCCTGCCGTTCACGGTGAAGGTCGTGTCCCAGGGGTCATGATCGGCCTTCACGCCCGGCACGTTGTTGGTGGGGCAGATCAGCGCGTCGAATGTCGCCAGCACCGGCCCCAGCGACTGGTACATGCTGTGGGCCCGCTCCCACGGCTTGTGGACATCATCGAGGGTGGAATTGCGGTTCACCGCTTCGGCCATCCTGATGGAATAGTCGCTCATCAGGTGGGCATGGGTCCTGGCATGCCAAGCCGTCTGCCTGCCGAAGTGCATCATGTTGTACCAATGCAGGCAGTCGCTGTCGGTCTCCGGGGTCCAGCCCAGATCGACCTCCTCCACCACCGCGCCGAGGTCGCGCAGGTGATCGACGGCCAGCAGCGTGTTGCGGCGCACGTCCGCGTCGAGGTTCACGTAGCCGAAATCGAGGGAGAACGCGATCTTCATGCCCTTGATTGCCCCCGCCTTGCCGGGCAGCTTCACCCTGGCGCGGATGGAATCATGATCGAGCGGGTGCGGGCCGGCAGTGACCGACTGCATCAGGGCAGCGTCGGCAAGGCTGCGCGTCATGGGGCCGCAATGGTTGAAGCGGTCGAAGCTGGCCGGAGGCCCATCGGGGTTGCGGCCATGGGGCGGCTTGAAGCCGACCACGCCGCAACAGCCGGCGGGAATGCGGATCGAGCCTCCGATGTCGGTTCCGGTGGCCAGCGTGGTGAGGCCCGCCGCAAGCGCAGCCCCCGATCCCCCCGAAGACCCGCCCGGCCCCCATTCGGGTGCCCAGGGGTTCCGGGTAATGCCCCAGGCGCGGGAATGGGTGCTGCCCGTCAGGCAGAATTCCGGCGTGGTGGTGCGGGCAAAAATGATGGCGCCGGCCTTTTCCAGCCTCTCGATCATCGGGTCGGAGTGCTCGTCCGGCGGCGCGTCCATGAAGATCAGCGAGCCGTGGGTGGTGCGCTTGCCCTTGACGCGCTGCGCATCCTTCACGGCGAGGGGGACTCCTTCCAGGGCCCTCACCCGGCCACCTCTCCTGGCATAGGCCGCATCGGCGGCCAGCGACTTTTCCATCGCCTCGTCCCAATACTGGTCGGCAAGGCAGTTGATGACGGGATTGACCCTGGCCGCCCTTCGCTTCAGGGCAGAGAGCAGGGTGGACGGCTTCAGGCTCCGCTTGCGGAAAAGGGCGATGGCCTCGCTGGCTGAAAGGTAGCAGAGATCGTCATCGGTCATGGTGAGTGGACAGGCTTCGCTTTTATTGGCTAGAGAACATCAACACTTCAAGGGAACAAAGTCCATGGGCGGAAGACTCGCAGGAAAAACGGCATTGGTCACCTCGGCGGCGCAGGGCATTGGCCGCGCCACGGTGCTGGCCATGGTGGCGGAAGGGGCCACGGTGATGGCGACCGACATCAATGTCGCCGCCCTTGAGGCGCTGGGGCGGGACTCTTCCTCGATCTCCATCCACCGGCTCGATGTGACACGGCAGGACGAGGTCGATGCCCTCGCCGCCAAGGTCGATGCGCCCGATGTGCTGTTCAATTGCTCCGGCTACGTCCATGCCGGAACCATCATGGATGTGGTGGACAAGGATTGGGACTTCGCCTTCGAGCTGAATGTGCGCGCCCATTACCGCATGATGCGGGCCTTCACGCCGCGCTGGCTGGAACGGGGCAAGGCTTCGGTCATCAACATGGCGTCGCTCGCCTCCTCGGTGAAGGGCGTTCCCAACCGCTTCCTCTACGGCACCAGCAAGGCGGCGGTGATCGGCATGACCAAGGCCATGGCGGCGGACTACCTCGCCAAGGGCATCCGCGTGAATGCCATCTGCCCCGGCACGGTGGATACCCCGTCCCTCCACGACCGCATGCGGGCGACGGGGGATTACGAGGCCGCCCACAAGGCCTTTGTTGCCCGCCAGCCCATGGGACGCCTTGGCCGTGCTGAAGAAATCGCCGCTCTGGTGGTTTATCTGGCAAGCGATGAGAGTGCTTTCATCACCGGGCAGGCGATCAACATCGACGGCGGCTGGTCTGTCTAGGCCCGGCAACTGATCCCATTGGCAAGGCTGATGTTTTCAGCCTAGTATCCGGCATCACAGGTGTCCGCGAGAGATACCGAGGGGAGAGTCTTATCTTGGCTTCAGCAGCAAGCGCGATCGATGCGCGTGGCGTCAGCAAGGTTTTCAAGGGTGCAGGACAGGACGAGGTCCGGGCGCTCGACAATGTATCTGTCGCAATTCGCGAGAACGAGTTCTTCACGCTGCTGGGGCCATCGGGGTGCGGCAAGACCACGCTTCTCCGCCTCATCGCGGGTTTCGACTTTCCGACCGAGGGTGAGATCCTGCTTCATGGCGAGAACATCGCCTTGCTTCCGCCCTACAAGCGTCCCGTGAACACGGTCTTCCAGAACTACGCGCTGTTTCCCCACATGACGGTGGGCCAGAACATCGCCTTCGGCCTTGAAATGCTGGGCAAGCCCAGGGACGAGATCAACGCGCGCGTCACGGAAATGCTGAAGCTTGTCCGGATGGAGGACTTGCGCGACCGCCGCACCTCACAGATTTCCGGTGGCCAGCAGCAGCGCGTGGCCCTGGCCCGTGCGCTGGCACCCCGCCCGAAAGTGCTGTTGCTCGACGAGCCGCTCTCGGCGCTGGACTACAAGCTCCGCAAGGACATGCAGATCGAACTCAAGCGCCTGCAGCACGACACCGGCATCACCTTCATCTTCGTCACCCATGACCAGGAAGAAGCGCTCACCATGTCGGATCGCATCGCGGTGATGAGCAAGGGCAAGATCCTTCAGGTGGGTGCGCCGCACGACATCTACGTACGCCCTGCCGATCGTTTTGTCGCAAACTTCATCGGCGAGACGAATTTTCTCGTGGGCAGGATTGCCTCGGAGAAGGCCGGAAAGGCCAAGGTCGAACTCGCCGCCGGCGGAACGCTCTCGGCCGATGCGCCGGACCGGGGCGCGCCCAGAGGCAGCGAAGTGACGATTGTGGTGCGTCCCGAAAACGCCACGCTTGTTCCTTCGGGCAAGGGCGATATCGCGGGCGTGGTGGAGAACGTCGTCTATTTCGGCACCGACACGCATGTTCACCTCAAGCTTGCGGATGGCTCACAGTTCATCGTGCGCCAGCAGAACGCCACGCTTGCGAGTGACGATTACAAGCCCGGCCAGAAGGCGGGCATTGCCGTGGCGCCGGGCACCCCCCGCATCCTCAAGGATTGACGATGTCAGATGCAGCCCGCATTGCCGAAGAGGCCCGCCGCGCCGACATCCGGACCCGCTGGTGGCTGACGGCGCCCGCACTGTTCATCCTCTTCATCGCGGCGGTGGGCCCGCTCTTCGTGGTGCTGCTTTTCTCGCTCATGGTGAAGGGCGACTATGGCGACGTGAAGTACTGGCAGTTCTCCACCGATGGCTGGTTCAGCGTCTTCTTCGAACGCGACATCTTCGACGACACGGTCGGGCTGGCGCAGGCGCACATGGAAATCCTCTGGCGCTCGGTGAAGCTCTCGCTCATCACCACGCTGCTCACCCTGCTGGTCGGATTCCCCACCGCCTACTACATTTCGATCCAGCCGCCGAAGAAGCGTGATCTCCTCGTCTTCATGATCACGATCCCGTTCTGGACCAACATCCTGATCCGCACCTTCGCCATGCAGGAGGTGATCCGCAACGAGGGCGTCATCAACACATTGCTGATCTGGGCCGGTTTCATCGAAAGGCCGATCCAGATCATGTATACCGACTGGGCCATCTTCTTCGGCATGGTCTATGTCTACCTGCCGCTCATGGTGCTGCCGCTCTATGCCAGCATGGAAAAGATCGATTTCCGCCTGGTGGAAGCGGGTTACGACCTTTATGCGGGACGCTTCCAGGTCTTGCGCCGCGTCATCATTCCGCTGGTCAAGCCCGGCATCGTCGCGGGGTCCATCCTGGTGTTCATTCCCTCCCTCGGTGCATATGTCACGCCGCGCGTTCTGGGGGGCGGCAAGAACCTCATGCTCGGCAACCTGATCGACCTCCAGTTCGGCCAGGGCAAGAACTGGCCCCTGGGTGCGGCGCTCTCCATCACGTTGCTTGTGATCGTGACCGTGGCGCTGCTCGTCTATGTCCGGAACGCCAGCAGGCAGGGAGGCGGGCATGGCCACTAAACTCCGTACCTTCGACGTGAAGGCCCAGCCCGGCTTCGGCACCGTGGCGATGATCTGCTTCTTCATGCTTTACCTGCCGATCGCCATTCTTGTCATCTATGCCTTCAATGCGGGCGAGAACATCGCGATCTGGGAAGGCCTTTCGCTGCGCTGGTTCGTTTCCGCCTGGCATAATGACACGGTGCAGGAAGCGGCCTTCCGTTCGCTTTTCCTGGCAACGGTCGCTTCCACCATCGCCACTGTGGTTGCGGCCATGGCGGCCATCGCCACAACGCGCACGCCGCCCTACCGCGGCCTCACCTTCAAGTATGCGATGATCAACCAGCCGCTGATGGTGCCTGAAATCGTCACGGCGGTGTCGCTCCTCATCGTCTTCTCGCGCTTCAAGGTGTGGACGGGTTACAACGGCCTCGGCTACATGGTGCTGGCGCACACGGCCTTCTGCATTCCCTTTGCCTACCTGCCGATCCGTGCGCGCCTCGAAAACATGGACCTGACGCTGGAACGGGCCGCTGCGGACCTCTACGCCACGCCCTGGCAGGCCTTCCGCCGTGTCACGCTGCCGTTGCTGGTGCCCGGCATCATCGCCGGCTTCATGCTCGCATTCGTGATCTCGCTCGACGACGTGGTGATCACCGAATTCGTGAAGTCGGGCGGGCAGGAAACCCTGCCGACCTACATGCTGGGGCAGTTGCGCCGCACCGTGACGCCTGAAATCAACGCCATAGCGACCGTGTTCCTGGCGCTTTCCGTTCTGCTGGTGACACTGTTCTATCTCGTGAACCGAAAGAAAACCTGAACCCAAGATGTCCCCAAGGAGGATCACATGAAAAGACTCTTGAAAGCGGCCATTGCCGGCGCCGCCCTGCTGATGAGCGCAGGTGCTGCACTTGCCGATGGCGAACTGAACATCTTCAACTGGGGTGATTACACCAGCCCGGAGATGATCAAGAAGTTCGAGGAGAAGTATAAGGTCAAGGTGACGATCACCGACTACGACTCCAACGACACGGCCCTGGCCAAGGTGCGTGCCGGCGGCCACGGCTTCGATGTCGTGGTGCCGTCTGCCAACTTCGTGCCGATCTGGATCAAGGAAGGCTTGCTGCTTGAGGCCCGCCCCGACCAGATGGAGAACTTCAAGAACGTGGATGAGCGCTGGGTCAATGTCGACTGGGATCCGGGCCGCCGCTACACGGTTCCGTGGCAGTGGGGCCTGACCGGCATCGGCGTGAACAAGACGGTCTATTCGGGCGATCCGAACACCTCCGCCATCTTCCTCGATCCGCCGCCGGAACTGCAGGGCAAGATCAACGTTGCGCCGGAAATGAACGACGTGATGTATGCCGCGATCCGCTATCTCGGCGGCAAGTGGTGCACCGACGACAAGGAACTGCTGAAGAAGGTGCATGACAAGCTGAAGGAAGCCAAGCCGAAGTGGCTCGCCATGGACTACAGCGCCTATGAAAAGATGGCGGCCCGCGAATACAGCGCCGTGTACTACTGGAACGGCGCCATGCTGCGCGCCCGGCTGAAGAATGCGGAAGTCACTTTCGGTTTCCCCAAGGAAGGCTATCCCTTCTTCATGGACAGCGTCGCCATCCTCAAGGATGCGAAGAACGTGGAGAACGCCAAGCTGTTCATGAACTTCATCATGGACCCGGAAAACGCCGCCATGATCTCGAACTTCGCCAAGTATGCCAATGGCATCAAGGGTTCGGACAAGTTCATGGACAAGGAACTGCAGGACGCGCCTGAAATCCACCCGACGGCCGAGCAGGTTGCGGCAGGTGAATTCATGCTGCCCTGCGCTCCGGAAGTGAATGACATCTACACCAAGATCTGGACGGACGTGCTGAAGTAAGCGTCCCTTCCCGCAAACGGAAAACCCCGCGAACGGCATGCCGCTCGCGGGGTTTTTCCTTGCAGGGGAGGGGTCAGGTCAGAGTCTGCCTGTCCTCTTGAGGTAGGTGACGATCTCGCCCGCCGCATCGGCCGCACTGGCCCTGGCGGTGTCGATCCGGACCTCCGGATTTTCCGGGGCCTCGTAGGGTGAGGATATGCCGGTGAAGTTCTTGAGTTCGCCGCGGCGGGCCTTGGCATAGAGTCCCTTCACGTCGCGCTTCTCGGCCTCGGCAAGGGATGTATCGACGAAGACCTCGACGAATTCGCCGTCGCCGATCCGTTCGCGCGCCATCAGGCGCTCGGCACGGAAAGGGGAGATGAACGAGACAAGCACGATCAATCCGGCGTCCGCCATGAGGCGGGCCACTTCACTGACGCGCCGGATGTTCTCCACCCGGTCGGCATCGGTGAAGCCCAGGTCGCGGTTGAGGCCATGACGCACATTGTCGCCATCGAGCAGATAGGTTAGGTGCCCGTCGGCGTGGAGCTTCTTCTCCACCAGGTTGGCGATGGTGGATTTGCCTGCCCCCGAAAGCCCGGTGAACCAGAGCACAGCAGGCTTCTGCTTCAGCAGGCGGCCACGGGAGTCCTTGTTCACGTCGGTGGCCTGCCAATGGATGTTGGCGGCGCGGCGCAGGGCAAAGTGGATGAGGCCCATGCCCACCGTTGCATTGGTGAAGCGGTCGATGATGATGAAGGAACCCAGCGCACGGTTCTGCTCGTAAGGGGCAAAGGCAATGCTGGCGTCGAGTTCGAGGGCGCAGACGGCAATCTCGTTCAGCGTCAGCGTCGAGGCCGCCACATGCTCCATGGTGTTGACGTTCACCTTGTACTTGAGCTTGTCGAGCGTGCCGGTGATCGTCTTGCTTCCGGCCTTGATGATGTAGGGGCGTCCCGGCAACATTTCCTGGTCGCCCATCCACAGCACCTGAACCTCGAACTGGTCAGAGACTTCCACAGGCTCGCCCGCCGCGCACAGCACATCGCCTCGGCTTACATCAATCTCGTCGGCAAGGGTGATGGTGACGGCCTGATCGGGAATGCCGGCGGTGAGGTCGCCGTCGGCGGTGACGATGCGCGTCACGGTGGATTGCCGTCCGGACGGAAGAACCTTCAGCGCGTCACCCGGCCTGACCATGCCAGAGGCAATGGTCCCGGCAAAACCCCGGAAATTCTGGTTGGGGCGCGACACCCATTGCACCGGCATGCGGAAGGGGAGGTCGCGCAGGTCTTCGCCCACCGGCACGGTTTCCAGATGGGCCATCAGGGTTGGCCCCTGATACCAGGGCATCCTGGCGGACCGGTCGATGATGTTGTCTCCCACCAGTGCGGACGCGGGAATGACGGTGATGTCGCCGGCACCCACCGACTTTGCGAAGGCGCGATAATCGGCCTCGATCTTCTCGAAGGTCTCGCGTGAGTAGTTCACGAGGTCCATCTTGTTCACGCAGACGACGAGCTTGCGGATGCCGAGCAGGGTGCAGATGTAGGTGTGGCGGCGGGTCTGCGTGAGGACGCCCTTTCGTGCGTCGATGAGGATGATGGCAAGCTCGGCGGTGGAGGCGCCGGTGGCCATGTTGCGGGTGTATTGCTCGTGGCCGGGCGTGTCGGCGACGATGAACTTGCGCCGCGCCGTGGTGAAGGCCCGGTAGGCCACGTCGATGGTGATGCCCTGTTCGCGTTCGGCGGCAAGGCCATCCACCAGAAGGGCGAAATCGAGATTCCCGCCTTGCGTTCCCAGCTTCTTGGAATCCGCCTCAAGGGCCGAAAGCTGGTCTTCGAACAGCATTTTCGACTCATAGAGCAGGCGTCCGATGAGGGTGGACTTGCCATCATCCACCGAACCGCAGGTGATGAAGCGCAGCATGTCCTTGCGCTCCTGGGCCTGAAGGTAGGCTTCGACGTCGCCGCCGGAAAACTCGATGAAGCGTGACATCAGAAATATCCCTCCTGCTTCTTCTTCTCCATGGAGGCAGAGGCATCCTTGTCGATGACGCGGCCCTGGCGTTCGGAGGAGGTGGTCACCAGCATCTCCTCGATGATGTCGAGCAAGGTCTCGGCATTGCTGTCGATGCCGCCGGTGAGCGGATAACAGCCCAGCGTGCGGAACCGGACCTTGCGCATCTCGGGCGTCTCGCCGGGCAGGAGCTTCATGCGGTCGTCATCGACCATGATGATCTGGCCGTCGCGCCAGACGATCGGGCGTTCCTTGGCAAAGTACAGCGGCACGATCTCGATGTTCTCGCGGTGGATGTATTGCCAGATGTCGAGTTCGGTCCAGTTGGACAGCGGGAAGACGCGGATCGACTCGCCCTTGTTCTTGCGGGCATTGTAGATGTTCCACAGTTCGGGGCGCTGGTTCTTCGGATCCCAGCGATGCTTGCTGTCGCGGAACGAGAAGATGCGCTCCTTGGCGCGGGATTTTTCCTCATCACGGCGGGCACCGCCGAATGCGGCATCGAAGCCGTATTTGTCGAGGGCCTGCTTCAGCCCTTCGGTTTTCATGATGTGGGTGTGCAGCGCCGAGCCATGGTCAAACGGGTTGATGTTCTTCTCGATCCCTTCCGGATTGACATGGACGATCAGGTCAAGGCCGAGCTTCTTCGCGGTCGTGTCGCGCAGGTCGTACATGTCGCGGAACTTCCAGCGGGTATCCACATGCATCAGCGGGAAGGGCGGCTTGGCGGGATAGAACGCCTTCATGGCGAGATGCAGCATCACCGCCGAGTCCTTGCCGATGGAATAGAGCATCACCGGCTTCTCGCACTCGGCAGCCACCTCACGGATGATGTGGATCGATTCCGCTTCCAGCCGCTCCAGATGGCTGAGGCGTTCAGGCGAAGCGATGAGCGTCGCGGCGGCGCTGCCGGTGGCGGCTGCTGCGGCGGCAGGAACGGCAGGAGCGGCCATGAAGGCGCGCACCTTGTCCATGGTGCGGGTCGAGGGAGAGCGGCCCTTGCGCAGGTCGAACACGAAGTTGGGGTCGCCCAGGGCAAGCTTGCCGAAGGCGGAAGCCTCGATGTTCTTCTGCGTGAGATGGCGCTCGATCTCGGCCAGGAAGGTTTGTGCGATGGTGTCCATGGCTACTTATTGGCGCCACAGATTGCATCTCGTCAAGGGAAAATCCTATAAACACCCTCTTTCGGGTGGTCAGTATAGGCTATTTCCTTCGTTGTCCCCCTGATCGGCTGATTCCGGCAGGATCACAGCCTTCTTCTTCTGCTTCTTGGGGATGGGGCCCTCCGCCGGAAGATCGGGAAGCGGCTCACCGGTCGCCTCATCGGTGATCTGCTCCACTCCGGCGTCCGACTCCGTGGCTTCCGGCGGCAGGTGGCCATGCACCTTGCTCTTGAGGATGGCTGCAATCACTTCCACGCTGGGATAGGAATCCGGCGGCAGCTTGAGCTTGAGCTGCTGGTCCTTCACCGCCATGCGGGTGCCCTTGCCGATCTTGCCGTCGAGCTTGCCCACGTCATAGCCGAGACCCTGCAACTTGGTCTGCAACTCCACGATCTGCTCGTAGGACGGATGGTTCACGGTGCCGCGTCCAGGGCTGACCGGCGGTGCCCCGGCGATACGGGTGGCGAGGTAGGCCGCCGTCAGCGAATAGACCAGGCTTTCGTTCCACTTCAGATAGGAGGTGGTGAAATTGTGGTAGGCAAGGAAGGCAGGGCCATTGCGCCCCATGGGCAGCAGCAATGAAGCTTCCATGGTGTCGGCCTTGATCGGATTGCCGGACACGGCCGTCACCCCCCATTTCGCCCACTGGCTGCGGGAATGCTTGATGGCAATGTCGGCTTCCTTCCAGGGCAATTCCACCGGAACCTTCACCTCCTGGAGCCAGGGCTGGTTCGGCTGCCAGCCGTGCTTGCGCAGGAGGTTTGCGGTGGAGGCAAGGACATCCGGAACGGAGTTGCGCAGGTCGCGCTTGCCGTCGCCGTCGTAGTCCACGGCGCTCTCATTGTAGTCATAGGCCATGAACTGCGTCTGGCCGATCTCGCCCGCCCATGCGCCCTTGAATTCGGCCAGGGTCAGGTCGCCCTTGTCGAGCAGTTGCAGGGCGGCCAGGAGCTGCGGGCGGAATTTTTCCGGGCGACGGCAGTCCCATGCGAGGGTGGCAATGGACTGGATCGTCGGGAAGTCGCCCGTCACGGCACCGAAGTCCGTCTCCAGCGCCCAGAAGGCGGCAATGACGGCGGGCGGCACGCCATATTGCTTCTGCACCTTGTCGAAGACCGCCTGGTGTTTCTCGATCTGGGACTTGGCGCGGTTGAGGCGTCCGGCCGAGATCATCTTCTTCTGGAAGGTGAGGAAACTGTCGGAGAAAATGCTCTGCCCGCGGTCGCGCTTGATGATGGCGTTGTCGTAGGAGACGGTGTCGAGAACGGCGATCGAGCGTTTGCTCACCCCCGCCGCTGCCGCTTCGCGCTTCATCTCCTGGATAAAGGGGCCGAAGCCGTCGGAGGTGTTGCCGCAGGTCTGGGCCACGGCTGCCGTGGCCGTGAGGGCGAACGCGAGACTGGCAAAGGCAATGCGCATGGTCAGCCGAATCCTTCTTTCAAATCCCCCGGCGGACAGGGCTACCGGGAAGGCGTGGCAAGATCAAGGTTTGCGCTGCTTCAACAGCCAATTGAGCAGGAGCGAGAGAATGATGCCGGCGGCAATGCCCTCGATCAGGTCGCGGAAGATGGTAATGAGGAAGGTGACCAGCAGCACCGCAAGGGGCGCCCAGTGCCCCAGCTTCATGATCTCCTTCCTTTCCACCATGTTCCAGGCCACGAGGGCGAGGATGCCGGCAAGGGCCGCCAGTGGAATGAGGCTCATCAGCGGTGCAGCCACCAGCATGAACACCAGGACATAAAGCGCATGCATCATGCCTGACACGGGACCATGGGCACCCGCTTTCACATTGGTTGCCGTGCGGGCGATGGTGCCCGTGACGGTGATGCCGCCGAAGAGGGGCGTGATCACGTTGGCGGCGCCCTGTGCCACAAGTTCGGCGTTGGACCGGTGCATGCGCCCGGTCATGCTGTCGGCGACCACGGCCGACAGGAGGCTTTCAATGCTGCCCAGCACCGCCAGCGACAGGGCGCTGGGCAGGAGGGCGATCACCTTGTCGAGGCTGACGGCGGGAAAGGACGGCAACGGCAGGGTGGAGGGGATGGCGCCGAAACGCGAGCCGATGGTTTCGACCGGAAGCTGAAAGGCCCAGGCCACGACGGAGGCCAGCACCACCGCAATGAGCAGTGACGGCCAGAGCGGACGCCAGCTCCGGATGAGGGAGATGACTGCGATCGTCGCTGCCGCGAGCAGTGCGGCAGGCCAGTTGATCGTGGTGCGCGCAGCCCAGAGAGTTTCAAGCTTGTGCAGCAGTTCGCCCGGCTCCGGCCCCGACAGGGTGAGGCCCAGAAGGTCGTGGATCTGGCTGGCGAAGATGATGACGGCGATGCCGGCGGTGAAACCCACGGTGACGGCATGGGGCACATGCCGCACCAGTGAACCCAGGCGCAGCAGCCCGCCGATGATCATGATCAGTCCCGCCATCATGGTGGCGATCATCAGGCCGTCCATGCCGTGGGTATCGATGATCGAGGAGACGAGGACGATGAATGCACCTGCCGGGCCGCCGATCTGGAAGCGGCTGCCGCCCAGGGCCGAGATCAGGAACCCGCCCACAATGGCGGTGAACAATCCGGCGGCGGGAGGGGCATGCGAGGCAATGGCGATGGCCATGGACAGGGGCAGGGCCACGATGGCGACCGTGAGCCCGGCGAGTGCGTCCTTGCGGAAAAAGGCAAGCGAATAGCCCTCGCGCAACTGCGTGACGAGCTTTGGCGTGAAGGGAAACTGCATGGGTCCGGCGATGCTGTTCGAGGAGGTGAGTCGCCCTGTGATACCACGCCGGGCAGGTTATTCCGAAATGACGGTACGAATACGGGAGCGGCACTTTCGCACCGCTCCCGCCCAAGACCACTCATGCAGAGACCATGCTCATCGCGAGGTCATCGAACCGGGGGCGATGCCGATGATCTGCCAGCACGAACTCACGTCATGCCCGGTCCCAGCCCGGCATTCGCAAATCCACGCCCCCGTGGAAGTTCGTCACCTTATAGCGAAAGCGACAGAAATTTCAATTTGACCGGGAAAATATCACAGACAATCGCCTCAAAGGGCTTTGGACAAGGCGCGAATTAACACCTGGACGCGAGCTTCCGACAGGACTTCCCGCCGTGCGGCCAGAACGGCGCAGGATTCGAGGATAACGCCGTCTTCCAGGATGCGGAGATGGTTGGCCTTCAGCGTCGACCCTGTTGTGGTGATATCAACGATCAATTCCGCCAATCCGGCAGCGGGTGCGCCCTCGGTCGCCCCCGAACTGTCAACAATGCGGTAGCCGGTCACGCCATGGGCCGCGAACCAGCGCCGCGTGAGGTGAACATACTTGGTGGCGACGCGGATGCGGCGGCCATGGCTGCGGTAGAACTGCTCGGCCACCTCTTCAAGGTCGGCCATGGCGGCAACATCGAGCCAGCATTCCGGAACTGCGACCACGACATTGGCCGGGCCGAAGCCCAGGCGCAGTGCCACATCGGCACAATCGTCCGTGGGCGGAATATTCTCGCGCAGCAGGTCCTCGCCGGTCACGCCCAGCGCAATCTTGCCTTCGCGCAACTGCCCCGCAATCTCGGAGGCTGAAAGGAAGGCAACCTCGATGCCGTCGAGGCCGGAAAGGCGGCCACGATAACCACGATCATTGCCGACCCGTTCGAGGCCGTGCCCGGCCTTGGCGAAAAGTGCCGCGGTGGCCTCCATCAGCCGGCCCTTGGAGGGAATGCCGAGGGTGAGTGTTGTCGCCGTCATGCCAGCACCGCCTTCACCCGTTCGGTGTGGATGGCGCAGCCAACGGCCGGCACGCGCCGGGGCGCACCGAGGTCGAGAAGAAGATCGTTGTAGCGACCTCCGCCCGCCACCACGAGCGGCGCATTGCGGGCCTCCACCTCGATCTGGAAGACAAGCCCGGTGTAGTACTCAAGTTCGCGGCCGAAATTGGCGCTGAAGTGGAAGCGGCGGGGATTGAGGCCCTGGTCTTCCAGCGCCTCGATGCGGGCCTCGAACCAGCGCCGTGCGCCGTCGAGTGCTGGAGACGACGGCAGTCGCGCGAGGTCGGCCACAACGTCGGTAACGCTTCCTTCAATGGCGAGGTAGGTCTCGATGACGCGGACCATGTCGGCGGCGAGCGGCGCCTCCGACCGATCGGCCAGCTTTTCCGAAAGCCGGGCCGCAATTTCGGCGACGCTGCGGTCGGTGACGTGCGGCAAGCCCAGTTCCGAGATCAGCGCGCCAGCAGCCTGTTCCGGGTCCTTTCCGGCCATGGCATCGACGTGGGCGGATATGGCCGTGCGCTTCACCGCCGAGGGTCGGGTGAACCTCTCCAGAAGGGCGCGGAAGGCAGCGGGCCGCCAGAACTGGTGCTTCAGGCGGCGGCGCCAGCGGTCCGGCATGTCCATGCTGTTGATGAGGGCGTTGAAAAGGCCGAGGTCGCCCATGGTCACCTTGAGGCGTGCAAGCCCCGCAGCCTCCAGCGCGGCAATGGTGAGCTTCATCACCCTCGCCTCCGCCCCGACCGGATCGCTGTCGCCGAACCACTCGATGCCCGCCTGGTTGAATTCCTGCGGCGAGAGCAATTCGTCCGGAAAGCGGAAGGCGGTGCCGAGATAGCAATAGCGCGCTTCCGCCGACACGTCGCCTGCATGGCTGAGGTGATAGCGGCAGGCGGGAACGGTCAGGTCCGGCCGCAAGCACAATTCGTTGCCGTCGGGATCGCTGAACACAAACGTCCGTGCACGGATGTCTTCGCCGGACCTCTCAAGGAAGATGTCAGCCGGCTGGATGATGTCCGGGGCGATGTGATCGAAGCCCGCACGTTCGAACACCGCCATGATGGCGGCGTTCTGGCGGGCCAGCGCCTCGCGTTCTGCCGAGGAGCGCCCCGCCATGCTCAGGCCAGCGCCTTCTTCACGGCGGCCACAAGTTCTGCTTCCGGAACCGACTGCTGGGCAAGCCTCTGGCTTGCGTATTCCTCGCGTGAGGCGTTTTCGGCCAATTCGGATCCAAGGCGCAGGTCCTTGATCTGCACCTCGCCCCTGGCCTTCTCGTCGCTGCCCTGAATGATCACAAGGGGGCTGCCGCGCTTGTCGGCGTACTTCATCTGCGCCTTCATGCCTGCCGTGCCCATGTACATTTCGGCACGGATGCCCGCCGCCCGCAGGGTCATCACCATGCGCCAGTAATCAACCTGCCGCTCCTTGTCCATCACCAGCACGACAACGGGAGCCAGCACGTTTGCTTCCTTCGCCTGCCCCACCAGCTTGAGTGCGGAATAGAGCCGCGACACGCCGATGGAGAAGCCCGTCGCCGGAACCTTCTGGCCGGTGAACCGCGCAACCAGATCGTCATAGCGGCCACCGCCGCCCACGGACCCGAAGCGCACGGTCCTGCCGTCCTCGTCCTTGGCCTCGATGAGCAGTTCGCATTCGAAAACCGGGCCGGTGTAATATTCAAGGCCGCGGACAATGGAAGGATCGATGCGGATGCGATCAGGACCATAACCGGCAGCCGTGACGAGGGCGTTGATCTGGTCCAGCTCTGCAAAACCTTCCCGGTAGAGGGCGTTGCTTTCCAGAACGCTCGTATCAACCGCATGCTGCGATCCAGTTTGGGCGTAGGGCTGATTGAGAAGAACCGCCATGACGTGCTCGATCTGCACGTCATTCAGGTCCGCGCCCTTGGTGAAGTCGCCGCTTTCATCCTTGCGACCCTTGCCGAGAAGCAGGCGCACCCCGTAGGCCCCGAATTTGTCCAGCTTGTCCATGGCGCGAAGGACCGTCAGCTTCCGGCCTGCCGATTCTTCGCCCTCAATGCCCAGCACCTGCAGAAGGCCATCAAGGATCTTCCTGTTGTTCACCTTCATCACATACTGGCCGCGGGCGATGCCAAGGGCCTCCATGGTGTCGGCGGCCATCATGCAGACCTCGGCGTCGGCGGCGGGAGAGGCAGAGCCTACCGTGTCGGCATCGAATTGCATGAACTGGCGGAAGCGGCCCGGACCCGGCTTCTCGTTGCGGAAGACCCAGCCATTGCGATAGCTGCGGTAGGGCGTGGGCAGTTGCCCCTGGGTGTTCTCGGCCACATAGCGGGCCAGCGGGGCGGTCAGGTCATAGCGCAGGGAGAGCCATTGTCCGTCTTCGTCCTGGAAGGAGAAGACGCCCGCATTCGGGCGCTCCTGATCGGGCAGGAACTTGCCCAGCGCATCGGTGTATTCGATGAAGGGCTGCTCGACCGGTTCGAAGCCGTAGCCCTCGTACACCTGCTGGATCGTTGCCAGCATGCTGCGAAGGCCACGGATCTCATCCGGGCCGACATCGCGAAAACCCTTGGCCACGCGGGCCTTTGGCCGAAGTTCCTTGCTCATCATTCACTCGTTGTCAGGCGCGCCGACAATGCCGGGCTCTTGCCCGGCTCATAACGAAGGTGAATGGATTTGACCAGACCGGTGTCAGAGACGATTTGCCAGCCTGGTTATGCGCGCAGCGGCTTCGCCCATGATGGCCTCGTCAACGGTCAGCGCCACCCGGCAGTGCCCGGCGCCGCGTGCGCCGAAGCTCTCGCCCGGCATGGTCACGACGGCTTCCTCGTCCAGAAGGCGGCGGGCGAAGTCCTCGCCCGAAAGGCCGGTGCCGCGCACGTCCAGCATCAGGAACATGCCGCCTTCCGGCAGGTGGGTGGTGACACCCCTGGCCGATTTCACGCCGTTCATCAGCACCCGGGCCCGGGCGAGATAGGCCCGCTTCATGGCATCCGTCTCGTCGAAATGGTTGTCGAGGGCAAAGGCGGTGGCATCTTCCAGGAAGGGCTGGCAGCCGAAGAGCAGCGTTTCCGAAACCGGCAGCAGGTGGTCGCAGAAATCTGCCGAACCGGCTACCCAACCGGCGCGAAAGCCGGGCAGGGCGTGGGACTTCGAGATGGATGACACCACGATGGTGCGCTCCTCCAGCTCTTTCTCGAAGAATGGGGAATGGAAGGTGTGGTTGCCGTGGATCATCGAGGCATAGACCTCGTCGGACACCATCCAGAGGTCATGACGCCTGGCGATCTCCCCGATGGCGAGGTTCTCGGCCCGGGTGAAGACCGCTCCCGTGGGGTTGGAGGGGGAGTTGAGCAGGATGGCCCTGGTCCGGGGCGTCACGGCCCTTTCGATCGCGTCCAGGTCGGGATGGAAGCCACGGTCGGGGTCCAGCGGCACGGGAACGGGAATGCCCCCCGGCGCCGTCACGACCGCTTCATAGGTTGCGTAGTAGGGATCGAGCAGCAGCACTTCATTGCCCGGCTCGATGATCGCCATGAAGGTGACGGCAAGCGCCGCCTGGGTTCCGGGCAGGAAGAGGAACTGGTCGGCGCCGATCGTGCGCCCGGTCTGCCGGGTGTAGTGGCGGGCCAGCGCCTCGCGCAGGTGAAGCTCGCCGCGCCCTGCCGAATAGCGCAGGCGACCCGCCCGCATCTGCCGGTCCGCCACATCGATGATCGCCATGGGCGGCGCAAGGTCAGGCTCACCGATCGACAGGAAGATCAGTTTCTCGCCCCTGGCAGCCCGCTGGCGGCCTGCAATGTGAATTGCCCACTTGGCGGAACCGAGATGGGCAAGGCGATCGACGGCAGAAGCATATCTCATGATGGCTGGCGGGATACACGGAAGGCCGTCGATACTCAACTGCGCTCCGGCGGAGGGCTGCTATTCCGTCACCCGCTCCCGCGCCATGCGATTGATGCTCACATAATCGATCTTCCCGGACCCCAGGATGGGCAGGCTCGCAATGCTGAAGATGTTCCGGGGAACGGCCAGTTCGGCCAGGCCGCGCTTCTTCAGCCCGGCGGCGATCTCCTTGCGGTCCGGATCCTTCAGCGTGGTGAACATCACAAGCTGCTCGCCCTTCTTCTTGTCGGGCACCGCAACGACCGCATGGGCCGCGTCGGGGTAAAGCTCCATCAGTCTTGTTTCGATGGCATTGAGCGAGACCATTTCACCCGCGATCTTGCAGAAGCGCTTGGCGCGGCCAAGGATGGTGATGAAGCGGCGCTCATCCACCGAGACGATATCACCCGTGTCGTACCAGCCATCGGGCGGCGGTTCGAGCACGCCGGGATTGTCGGCGCGCAGGTAGCCCAGCATGATGTTGGGGCCTTTCACATGCAGCCTGCCGCCGCCTTCGATGCCGGGCACCTCTTCCAGCCGGTAGTCCATGCCGTCGAGAAGCCGGCCCACGGAACCGGCGCGATAGTGCATCGGCGTGTTCACCGAAACCACGGGCGAGCACTCGGTCGCGCCATAGCCTTCGAGGATGCGAAGGCCGAAGCGGTTCATCCAGATCTCGCGGGTTTCGGGCTTCAGCCGTTCTGCCCCCGCAACGACAAGGCGCATCTTGTAGAAATCATAGGGGTGGGCATTCTTGGCATAGCCCGAAAGGAATGTATCGGTGCCGAAGATCACGGTGGCGCCGGTGTCGTAGCACATCTCCGGAATGATCTTGTAGTGCAGCGGCGAGGGATACATGAAGGTGTAGATGCCCGACAGCAGCGGCAGCATCAGCCCGCCGGTGAGGCCGAAGGCATGGAACACGGGCAGCGCATTGAACACCAGGTCTTCCGGTGTGAAGGCGATGCGGGCCGCAGCCTGGAGGCGGTTGGAATTGATGTTGCGGTGGGAGAGCACCACCCCCTTGGGCACGCCTTCCGATCCTGAGGTGAAGAGAATGACGGCGGGGCTGTTGGGATCCTGCGAGGCGCCCATGGCCTTGAGGGCTGCATTCGGAAACGCCTTGTGCAAGAGGGCGCGCAGCTTGTCGCCGGCACTCACGCTCTCGCGCAGGTCTTCGAGGAAAACGATCTTGCAGCGTTCTGCCAGCAGCTTGAGGTCGGCTTCCATCTCGCCCGCCTCGATGAACTTGCGCGAGGTGAGGATGGTGCGCACTTCCGCCGCCATGCAGGCTGCGGCCATGTTCACGGCACCGGTCGAGAAATTCAGCATGGCGGGGACGCGGCCCGAAGCCTGCACCGCGAAGATGGTCACGGCCGTGGCCGTGGCATTGGGCAGCAGCACGCCCACATTCCTCTCGCCGGGCGTCAGGGCGGCAATCTTGCGGCCGAGGATGAAGCTGCCGAGAATGATGCGGTTGTAGGTGACGGGCGTGCGCTGGATATCCTCGAGGATCCTGCTGTTGCCGCCAAAGAGGTGGCGGGCATCGAGCAGGGACTGCCAGAGCGTCTCGTTGATGGGCGCGGTCTTGAACTGGGAGTCCGTCATCACGTCATAGAGATGCTCGGCCTGGTATTCACGCAGGGCCGCGCCTTTCAGCTCGTCGGGCGCCTTCCATTGGATGGGCGGCATGAAGGTGATGGTGATCCTGGGGAAAAGCACGGTGGGCAACTTGCCCGCAAGCCGCGAGAAGGGCGTGAGGTGTGCGCCGTCGATGCGCACCGGAACCACATGGCCCCGCGCCATTTGCGCCACGGCTGCCGGTCCCTCGTAGATCTTCATCAGACCACCTGTCACCGTGATGCGCCCTTCCGGGAAGATCACCACCCGGCGTCCCCTCCGCATCATGTCCACGAGGCCGCGCAACGCCATGGCATTGCCGGGATCGATGGGGCAGAGATCGAACAGCGCGAAGGCGGGCTTCACCCACCAGCGCTTCGCCATTTGCGTGTTGATGGCAAACCCGGCGCGCTCCGGCAGGAAGGCCGAGAGCAGCGGCCCGTCGAGGAAGGAGGTGTGATTGGCGACAATGAGCGAGCGGCGACCCTTAGCTGTCAGGTTCTCAAGCCCCTTCACCTCGACCCGATAGAGCAGGCGGAACAGGCTGCGGGCAATTCCGGCGAGGGCCTCATGCGGCAGGATGCGCACCACATAGAGTGCGGCCATCAGGTTGGCGAGGCCAAGGGTCAGGAATAGGCCGCGGGCCGAAAGACCAGCCGAGAGCAGCGCACCGGAGAGCACCGTTGCCACGATCATGAAGATGGCATTGATGATGTTGTTCGCACCCACGATGCGGGCGCGGAGATAATAGGCCGTGCGCGACTGCATCACCGCAAAGAGAGGCACCACGTAGAGGCCTGCGAGGAAGGCGATGGCCGCAAGGTCGAACAGCACGCGCCAGGCCTGCCAGTGGGTGAGCATGGCGCCGAGGCCCATCACCCTGTCGCCGGAGGCCGTGGTGGTGGTGGCAACCGTGCCGCCGGAGATTGCTGCGGTAAGTGCGCCCTGGGCGCTTCCGGCGGCAAAGTAGAGTTCCACCATGAAGACGCTCATCAGGAAGGCGGCAACGGGAACGAAGCGGACGCTCACCTTGCCGCCGAGCAGCTTGTTGCAGAAGACCGACCCCGCCGCGATGCCGATCGAGAACAGTGCGAAGATGAGCGATGCCGCAGTCTCCGAACCTTTCAGGCTGTCGAATGTGAAGAGCGGGATCTGGGTGACGAAGACCACGCCGAGGAACCAGAACCACGAGACGCCGAGAATGGACTGGAAGACTTCCGCCTTGCGGCGGGCCAGCTTGATGACATTCCAGGTCTCGCCGAAAATGTTCCAGTTCAGCCTGAGGTCCGGCTGGGCCGAGGGCGCGGGCGGAATCTGGAGGGCGGTGAAGAAGGAGATGACGCCGATGCCGATCATGACGGCGGCAACGAGGCCGTGGCCACCCTCCATGTTGATGACGACGGAGCCGAAGATCGTGCCGAGCAGGATGGCGATGAAGGTTGCCATCTCCACCATGCCGTTTCCGCCCAGCAGTTCATCCTTGGTGAGGTGCTGGGGCAGGATGCCGTATTTGATCGGGCCGAAGAAAGCCGCCTGACAGCCCGCCAGGAAAACGCAGAACTGCTGCAGGTGAACATGGCCGGAGAACAGCGAGTAGGCCGAGATCGCCACAATGAAGATTTCGGCAAAACGCACCCGCCGGGCCACGAAGGCCTTGTCGAACTTGTCGGCCAGTTGCCCGGCAAAGGCCGAGAACAGAAAGAACGGCAGGATGAACAGGGCTGCCGAAATGGTGTTGAGCACGCCCCCCTGTTCCTTGCCCAGCGTGGTGAGGAAGAGAATGGACAGGGCATAGCGGAAAACATTGTCGTTGAAGGCACTCATCGCCTGGGTGACGAAAAGCGGCAGGAAGCGCCTGGTCTTCAACAATGCAAACTGGCTGTGGGCCGCCATCAGATCCTCCGAAATGCCTTGCGGACCGTTTCCCGGCCTTTTCTGTCCGATTCTCACGGGGAAGTGGCAGGGTCAAGCACTCAAAGCGGAACGGACGAGGACAAGCGTTTCATCATGACTGCCCGTGCAGCGGGTGGCGCCCGCCGCCATCAGGCTGGCCCGCCGCTCCGGCGAGGTCGAGAAGCCGATGAAGTGGACCGCATTCCTGATGCCCGCCTCCACATCATTGAGATTGTCGCCGATGTAGACGATGCGGGAGGGGGCAAGCCCTGAAGCGGCAATGGCACGGGCCAGGATCTCGTGCTTGTGGCCGCCGCCATCGGCACCGCAGGCGAGGCCCGCCACATGATGCCACAGCCCCGCCTTGCCGAGGCGCAGCCTTGCGGCTTCGCGGAAGTTGGCGGTGGCGATGCCAAGCCGGGCTTCGCCCGCCAGTGCCGAAAGCAGATCCTCCGCCCCCGCAATGACCGGGCACCGGAGGCTTCCCGACGAGAGCTTCTCCTCCAGCATCCGGTGGTAGGCCGACACGAGGCCCGGCTTCTCGCGCAGCGGTATGCGCCAGCGCTCCATGATCTCATCGACGATGTTGTCGTCGTTGCGGATCCGGTAGCTGTTCCAGTCGCGCGGCAGGCTTGCGGGATCGCCCCAGGGCGCAAAGGCAGCGAAGAACACGTCTTCTTCCGCTTCGCTCAGGTCAAGCAGGACGCCATCGACATCGAAGATGACCGCGCGGCTGGTCACAGGCCGGCCATGCGTGGCGTCATCTCGATGATGGTCGGGCCATCGGCCTTCAGCGCCGCCGCAATCGCCCTGGCAAGTGCGGCAAGCGAGTCCGGCCTTTCACCACGGGCGCCATAGGCCTTCGCCAGTGCGATGAAATCCGGGTTCAGCAGTGTCACGGCATTGGGCTGGATGCCGCTGTCCGCCATGTTGTCACGGATCTGCCCCAGCGCCTCGTTGTTCCAGAGCAGGACGGGCAGCGGCAGCCTGTGTTCCACCGCCGTGCCCAGCTCGTTGATGGTGTATTGCAGGCCATAGTCCCCGGCGAGGGCGGCGACGGGCGTTGCGCCCACGGCAAACTTCGCGCCGATGGCGGCGGGGAGGGCGAAGCCCAGTGTGCCGAAGCCGACGGGATGCAGCCAGGTGCGCGGCAGCGAGCAGGGAAAGATCTCGTTTGCCGCATAGGCAATCTGGGTCATGTCCGAGGCGATCACCGTTTCCATGGGCAGGCTGTCACGGATCACTCCCAGCACCTTCGCCAGCATCTTCCGCAGGGGAGATTCATCCGTGGGCGGAGCAATATGCGAGGTCGGCTTCCTGCCGCTGAAGCCTGCCGCAATGGCTGCAAGGGCGGGGGCGGCATCGGCGAGAATGGCAAGACGCGCCGCATGGGGCCGGGTCAGCGAGGCCGGATCGATGTCGATGCGGATGAGGTTCTCAAGCAGGCAGTCGCTGTTCCAGAAATCGGTTTCGGAAAGCTCGGTGCCTGCGGCAAGCACGCAGTCGCAATGCTTCAGCATCTCCTGCAAGGCCGGGCTTCCGAGGCGGTAGCCCCAGCAGAGCGGGTGATCGGCGGGCACGGCGCCCTTGCCCGCGGTGGTGGTGATGATGGGCGCGCCGATTGCCTCGGCAATCCGCAAGGCGGCGCGGCCTCCGTCCAGGGCGCCTCCACCGAGGATGATGGCGGGGTTGCGCGCCGCCGACAGCATGGCAATCGCCTCGGTGATCTCGCCTTCGCCGTGGTGGGCGCGGGTGGCGGTGCGGCGTGCCTTCCAGCCTTCGCCCGCCGGTTCGGACAGGAGGTCGAGGGGGATTTCAAGATAGGCCGGCCGCGGCCGCGCCGAGGCAAAGCCGGAGAAGGCGCGGGCAATGCCGTCCTGGATGTCCTTTGGCGTGTAGGCGCGCATCGCTGTTGCGGTCACGGAACCGGCGGCCTGCACCTGGCTGATCATCTCGTGCAGGCGGCCCCGGCCCTGCGCCGAATCCCTGATATCGAGCGCGGATGAAATCACCAGGATGCTGGAACTGTCCGACCATGCCTGTCCCATGGGCGTGAGGATATTGGTGAGGCCGGGTCCGGTGATGGTGAAGCACACACCCGGCTTGCCGGAGGCGCGGGCATAGCCATCGGCCATGAAACCCGCGCCCTGTTCATGGCGCGTGAGGACATGCCGGATGCCGGAGCGGGGGAGGGCACGATACATTTCGATGTTGTGCACGCCGGGAATGCCGAAGATCGTATCGACACCATGGGCCTCCAGCAGGCTGACCAGTGCTTCGCCTGCGGAAAGTTCGGGTCTCTTGCTCATTTGTATGCCAGCCGCCTTGGAGAAATGTCGTTGAGGTCAAGCCCCTCTGCCACAACACCATCGGGCAGGGGATTGCCGAGGATGATCGCGGCCGCCGTTTCCGACAGCGCCGGAGACGACTGGATGCCATAGCCACCCTGTCCGGCAAGCCAGAAAAACCCCTCCGCGTCTGGTGCAAAACCGACAACGGGATGGCCGTCGCGGACGAAGCTGCGCAAACCGCCCCAACTGTGGTCGAGGCGGTCAACGGTGAGGGTTGTGGCCTGCATCATGCGGTCGATGCCGGTGGCGATTGCCATGTCATCGGCATAGGCGTCATGGGGATCGACGGGTGTTGCGTCCGCCGAGGACACGATCAGCTTTCCGCTCTGCGGCTTGCAATACCAGGTCTCGCCCGCATCGGTGACGAGGGGCCATTCCGCCGTGTTGTGGTCCGCCACCGGCACCACGCCGATGGAGCGGCGCTTGGGCTGGAGGCCGACCGGAGCCACGCCGCCCAGTTTCGCAACCGTATCGGCCCATGCACCGGAGGCGTTCACGATCACCGGGCTTGTATAAATGCCGTGGGGCGTTGCGACCTGCCATTTCCAGTCGCGATAGAGCAGTCCCTTCACCTGATGGTCGGTGAAGATCTCGCCGCCCCGCTCCCGCAAGAGGCGGAGATAGCCCTGATGGATCAGGTCCACGTCAAGGTCGCCGGTGTTGGGGTCGAGAAGCACGCGCTTCACATGCCCCTCGCGCAGCACCGGGAAGATCTCGCGGGCGGCGCGTTCCGACAATTCGCCGAGATCGACGGCCTTGGCGATCAGGCGCTCGCAAGCCTCTTCCTGGCCATCCGTCACCAGGAAAAGGGTTTCGCGCGGGGTGAGCAACGGCACCTCGGCAAAGCCCTTGGGCGGTTCCAGGAAGAAACGCTCGCTGGCGCGCGTGAAGGCGAGCATCGGGGGCGGGCCATAATTGGGTTCGAAACTGGCAGCGGAACGCCCGGTGCTGTGGACGCCCGGCCGGTTTTCCATTTCGAGAACCGCGACACGGCGCGATGCGGCAAGGTGGGCGGCCACGGATGCGCCCGCTATTCCTGCCCCGATCACGATGATGTCGTAGCTTTTCATAAGCGGAGCCTAGATCACAATCGGCAGTCTCGGCAATGCGACTCTCGCTATGTGCCTATTATTCATGGTCAATATGAATGTCGCGGGCTGGCGGTTGCGGGCCCCGGCGGCCATGGTAGCCTTCCTGCCGAGAGGAGAATTCCATGCCCAACCACCATCCCGTTTCCGGACTCGTGACCCCCCGTTTTGGCGGCATTGCCACCTTTTTCCGCTTGCCCCATGTCGCGCCGGATGCGGCCAGGGGCATCGATATCGGCATCGTCGGCATTCCGTGGGATGGCGGCACCACCAACCGGCCCGGCCCCCGCCATGCGCCGCGCCAGATGCGCGACCAGTCCTCGATGGTCAGGCCGATGCACCAGACCACCCATGTCGTTCCCTACAAGCTCGCCAATATCGCGGACCTCGGTGACTGCTCGGTGAACCCGGCCAGTGTCGATGACACGCTGAAGCGCGTCGAGAACCATTTCTCCGCCCTGATCGCGCAAGGCATCCGTCCGCTCTCGGCAGGCGGGGATCATCTCTGCTCGCTTCCGGTGCTGCGCGCCGTGGCGAAGAAGAAGCCGGTGGGCATGATTCACTTCGACGCCCACACGGACCTGTACGACAGCTATTTCGGCGGCTTCAAATACACTCACGGAACACCCTTCCGCCGCGCCATCGAGGAAGGACTGCTTGACCCGAAGCGCGTGATCCAGATCGGCCTGCGCGGCTCGATGTATGATCTTGATGATTTCGAATGGGGCCAGAAGATGGGCGTCCGCCTCATGCGCATCGAAGAGGCCATGGAACTCGGGCCCCGGAAGGTGATGGAAGAGGCGCGCCGCATTGCCGGTGAGGGCGAAACCTACGTGAGCTTCGACATCGACATGCTCGATCCGGTCTATGCGCCGGGCACGGGGACGCCTGAAATCGGCGGCTTCACGACCTTCCAGGCGCAGCAGATGTTGCGCGGATTGCGCGGTGTGAACATCGTCGGCGCGGATGTCGTGGAAGTCTCCCCGCCCTTCGATCCATCGGGCATCACGGCATATGCCGGTGCGGTGATGATGTTCGAGATCCTCTGCAACATGGCGGAGGCGGTGGCGAAGCGGGCGTGATGCGGGGGGACAGGCGACGCCCCTTGAACGCAGCCCTTGCGGGCGGTTGAAATCCCCGTCAAGGGACCGGCCATGAGCAACGTCACGTCAAAGCCCAGGCTGCCGGGCCTTCCTGCGCTCTTTCTCGCGGGGCTGATCTCCGGCCTCGCGCTTCCGCCCGTGGGGCAGTGGTGGGTGCTGGCATTCACCCTGCCGGTCTATCTCTGGCGCATGGAAACCGTGGCGGACAGGGCGTGGGGCAAGGGCTTCACGAGCGGGCTTTGCTTCGGCACCGGCTATTTCATGGCCGCCTTCCACTGGATCGCCTTTGCCTTCTTCATCAACCCTGCCGACATCTGGATGATGCCCTTCGCGGTGGGCGGGCTGGCGCTTTTCATGGCCGGATACTGGGGAATCGCCTCGGCGCTGGTTCTGGCCGTGCCTGCCGTCGTGGCGCCGCGCTGGCTCCTGTCCGTGCTGTTCCTGTCGGTGGCGGAATGGTTGCGCGGGCACCTGCTCACCGGCTTTCCCTGGTCGGTTCCGGGCCTGGTGGCGGATGGCATGGGGGCCGTCGCGCAACTTGCAAGCCTCGTGGGCATGAACGGCCTCACCCTGCTCGTTCTCCTCTGGGCTGCACTTCCTGCGGTGGTGTGGTGGCAATGGCGCTACACCAGGCGCCTGCATGTGTCGGCCCTCGCGGTGCTGCTGCTGCTGCCGCTGTCGGAAGCCTGGGGCCTCTGGCGCCTGCAACAGAACCCCACGGACTACAGCACTGTCATGGTGCGACTGGTGCAGCCCAACATCTCGCAGGACGACAAATGGCGGGCCGACAATGCCGCCGACATATTCAGTACACTGACGGAGTTGTCGCGGGACGGGGCGGCGGGGGCCGCGGGGCTGATCGTCTGGCCGGAATCATCGGTACCCTTCCTGCTTGATGAAGACAGGCCGGCGCTCGCCCGGATTGCCGGGCTGCTGTCGCCCGACCGCACCTTGCTGGCCGGGGCGATTCGGAGGGACAGGGCGGCGGACGGGGCCGAACGGTATTACACCAGCGTCATCGCGGTGAACGCACAGGGTGAAGTGTCAGGCCGCTACGACAAGTGGCGGCTGGTGCCCGGCGGCGAATTTCTCCCGTGGGAAGACTTCCTCACGCGCCTGGGGTTCCGCAAGGTTGTTTCGCTGCCGGAGAGTTTCACGGCCGGGCCGGGGCCGCAAAACCTAGAGGTGCCGGGGCTGGGGCTGGTTGCACCGCTGGTCTGCTATGAAGTGATCTTCCCCAATCGACTGGTCAGCGAACCCCGGCCCAGGTTGCTGGTCAATGTCACCAATGACGGCTGGTTTGGCCGTTCCACAGGTCCTTTCCAGCATTTGGCCCAGGCGCGTCTGCGCAGCATCGAGCAGGGCCTCCCCCTCGTCAGGGCCGCGAACACCGGGATTTCGGCGGTGATCGATCCACTCGGAAGAATTGTTGCGAGCACGGAACTTCTCGCCCGCAGCGTCGTTGACAACCTTGCACCACTGCCGCTTGCAGCGACAGCCTATGCACGTATCGGTGACCTGATGCTCGTCCTGCTTCTGGTCATCGCATTGCTGGCGTTGCGAAAAGCGTGGTCATAATGGGCCGATTATATGATCTGGTGTGATGACATGCTGATAAACCTTCTGGTGAATTTTGTATCTCGTGACAGATTTCTGATTGTTCCTCGAAACGACATGGCTTAATTGAAGCCTATCATTGACCAGGCCACTTGCCTTTGCTGGGAAATCGCTAAGTGCCTGATCGTAAAAAGCATCAGACTGGGGGCAAGGGTCTGAGGGAATGGCTAGACGCGATCCGAACTACATAGACGTCCACGTCGGCACACGCATCCGCATGCGCCGCCAACTCATCAACATGAGTCAGGAACGGCTTGGGGAATTGCTGGGAATTACTTTCCAGCAAGTACAGAAATACGAAAAAGGCGCGAACAGGATCAGTGCAAGCCGCCTGTTCTACGCCGCCAAGACTTTGGGCGTGCCGATCAACTTCTTCTTCGAGGGCCTCCCCGGTCTCGAAGCCGAAGGCGGCATGAAGGAAGGCGGGCAGCCCGACGAGTTCATGACGTCGCTCATGACAGCCGAGGGCATACAGCTCGCCAAGGCCTTCCGCGATGCCAACAGCCCGCAAAAGCGCAAGCTCATCGCGGCTCTGGCCCGGCAGGTGGCAGACAGCAAGGAACCCGCCGTCTGAGGCGGTTCCGGTTTTCTGACGGCAGAATTCAGCGTGGCGGGAGGGGCTGCATCAACAGATGCGGCCCCTTCGCACTTGACCCGTTGCGGCAGTGCTGCCATTAACGCTTCCGATACACATAAAGATATCTTTATGTCGCTTGGAAGGGGTCGCTGATGGCGCGCAAGAACTTTGTTTTCACCAGTGAGGCAGTGTCTGAAGGTCACCCGGACAAGGTGTGCGACCGAATTTCCGACGAAGTGGTGGACCTGTTCTTCCGCGAGGCGCTGGCCCAGGGCATGGACCCGTGGCAGGTGCGCGTGGCCTGCGAAACACTGGCCACCACCAATCGCGTGGTGATCGCGGGCGAATATCGCGGCCCATCCTCCGTGACCAAGGAGAAGATCGAAGCCACCGCCCGCCAGGCGATCAAGGACATCGGCTACGAGCAGGACGGTTTCCACTGGAACACGGCGAAGGTCGAAATCCTCCTGCACGGGCAGTCTGCCGACATTGCCGTGGGCGTGGATTCGACGGCCGGCAAGGATGAAGGCGCCGGCGACCAGGGCATCATGTTCGGTTATGCCTGTGACGAGACGCCCGATCTCCTGCCCGCCCCGCTCTATTATTCGCAGCGCATCCTGCAGCTTCTCGCCGAAGCGCGCCACAAGGGCGAAAAGCGCCTCGGACCGGATTCCAAGAGCCAGGTCTCGGTGCAGTACAAGAACGGCAAGCCGGTTGCCGCCACCCAGATCGTCGTTTCGCACCAGCATCTCGACGAGAACATGACCTCGAAGGACGTTCTCGAGCTGGTGAAGCCCTATGTGAAGAAGGCCCTGCCCAAGGGCTGGATCACCAAGGACACGGTGTGGCATGTGAACCCCACCGGCAAGTTCTACATCGGTGGCCCCGATGGTGACTGCGGCCTCACCGGACGCAAGATCATCGTCGATACCTATGGCGGTGCCGCGCCCCATGGCGGCGGTGCCTTCTCCGGCAAGGATCCGACCAAGGTTGACCGTTCCGCCGCCTATGCCGCCCGCTATCTCGCCAAGAACATCGTCGCGGCAAAGCTGGCCTCGCGCTGCACCATCCAGCTCTCCTATGCCATCGGCGTGTCGCAGCCGCTGTCGGTCTATGTGGATACCCACGGCACCGGCAAGGTGAAGGAGGAAAAGCTCGAAAAGGCGATCCGCAAGGTGATGGACCTCTCGCCGCGCGGCATCCGCAGCCATCTCGATCTCAACCGCCCCATCTATGCCCGCACCTCGTCCTACGGCCACTTCGGCCGCAAGCCGGAGAAGGACGGCGGCTTCTCGTGGGAGCGCACCGACCTCGTGAAGCAGATCAAAGCGGCGGTGAAGTGAGCGCACTGCCGCCGAAATTCCTGTTCTACGGACGGCGCAAGGGGAAACCCTTGCGCCGCCGTCATTCCGGGTTGATGGAAACATACCTGCCGCAGGTGCGGCTTGATCTTGCGCAGCCCCTGGCAGGATCGGGCGGGCGGCGCTGGCTGGAAATCGGCTTTGGCGGCGGCGAGCATCTCGCCCACCAGGCGGCCCTCCATCCCGACGTCTCGTTCATCGGCGCGGAAGCCTTCCTGAACGGTGTCGCCAAGCTGCTGGCGCATCTGGAAAGGCTGGCCGCGAGCAACGTGCGGGTCTTCCATGGCGACGCCCGCGACCTGCTCGAAGCATTGCCGGACAGGTCGCTGGAGCGCATCTACCTGCTCTATCCCGATCCCTGGCCGAAGGAGCGGCAGAAGAAGCGCCGCTTCGTCAGCCCCGCCACCCTGGGACAGTTCCATCGCCTCCTGCAGGACGACGGCCTCTTCCGTTTTGCCAGTGACATTCCCGACTATGTCCAGTGGACGCGGGACCACGTTGCCGCCCACGGCGGCTTTGCCGAAGAGGGCGACCCCGCCCTGCCGTATGACAACTGGACCACCACCCGTTACGAGGCAAAGGCCCTGCGGGAAGGCCGCACGCCGGCCTATCTCACCTTCAGAAAGCGGTGAATCGCGGCAAATCGGCTCTTTCGACGGCTGCTCCGGCCTGTCATATGACTGTCATCTAATTGTCATGACCGGAGTCCGGCGATGTTCCACTTCATCAAGTCACTCATGCCCAGGGAAGAGAAGTTCTTCGATCTCTTCGAGGCCCAGGCCGCCAAGGCCGAGGAGGCGGCGCAATCGCTGCGCAAGGTTCTCGACGGCGGCAAGACCATCGCCGACAATTGTGCCCTGCTTTCGCGGCAGGAAGAGGAAGCCGATCACATCTCATACGAGGTGATGCAGGCCATCCGCCGCGCCTTCATCACCCCCTTCGACCGCAGCGACATCAAGGCACTGTCCGCGAGCCTCGATGACGCCATCGACCAGATGAACAAGACCGCCAAGGTGGTGATGCTCTATGGCGTGAAGGAATTCGAACCCAACATGCGGGCCATGGCCGACCGCGTCATCATGCTGGCCAAGCTCACCTCCGAGGCGCTGCCGCTCCTTCGCAATGTCGGGCAGAACTCCTCGAAGCTGCATACGCTGACGGGCGAGATCACCAAGATCGAGGAGCAGTCGGACCAGCTCAACGACGAGGGCCTTCGCGCCCTTTTTTTGGGCCGCGCCCGCAAGGATCCGCTCGCCTTCGTGATCGGTTCCGAACTCTACGACCATCTCGAAAAGGTCTGCGACCGCTTCGAGGATGTGGCTCATGTGATGAGCGACATCGTGATTGAACACGCCTGAGGGAGCGCACGCGCATGGACATGGGCGCCTTCAACGCGACGCTGGTCTTCCTGATCTTCGTGGCGCTCTTCTTCGACTTCATCAACGGCATGCACGACAGTGCCAATGCCATCGCCACCGTCGTTTCGACCCGCGTGCTCAAGCCCTTCCATGCGGTGCTGTGGGCGGGCTTCTTCAACTTCGCCGCCTTCTTCGTCTTCGAGGCCCATGTGGCGGCAACCATCGGCAAGGGCATCGTCCAGCCAGACCTGATCGACAACGCCGTCGTCTGTGGTGCACTTGCCGGCGCCATCGCCTGGAACCTCATCACCTGGTGGGGCGGCATACCCTCATCATCGTCGCATGCCCTGGTGGGCGGCATCGTGGGGGCGGGCGTGGCGAAAGCGGGCTTCGACAGCATCGAGTGGAGCGGCCTTTCCAAGACCATCTACGCCATCGTGCTTTCGCCCTTCACCGGATTCGTGCTCGCCATCCTGCTCATGATCCTGATGAGCTGGCTTTTCGTGCGCGCCCATCCCTCTTGGGCCGACGGCGTGATGCGCAAGTTGCAGCTTGTGGCCTCGGCGCTTTATTCCCTCGGCCATGGCAGCAACGACGCACAGAAGACAGCGGGCATCATTGCCGTGCTGCTCTACTCGAATGGTGTGTACAAGGAATTCACCGTTCCTGATTGGGCCATCTTCTCGTGCTATGTCGTCATGGGGCTGGGGACGATGATGGGAGGATGGCGCATCGTGCACACGATGGGATCGAGAATCACCAAGCTGACGCCGATGCAGGGCGCCTGCGCGAACACGGCAGGTGCCGTGACCCTGTTTGCCGCGACCAATCTCGGCATTCCCGTCTCGACCACGCACACCATCACGGGCGCGATTGTCGGTGCGGGAACGGCGCGCCGTGCCAACTCGGTGCGCTGGGGCATTGCCTCCAGCATCGTCTGGGCCTGGGTCGTCACCATTCCTTCGGCGGCCATCCTCTCCGCCCTCTCGTATTACGTGGCGGCGCTCTTCCTGTGAGGGAACTGGCGCCATTGCAGCAAGTGGCGGCGCTGTGCTGGCGCAAGCGCAAGGGCGTGGTCGAGGTGTTGCTTGTCACCTCGCGGGAAACGCGCCGCTGGGTGATCCCCAAGGGCTGGCCCATGGAAGGGTTGGCCGATTACAACGCCGCCCGCCGGGAAGCATTCGAGGAGGCGGGTGTCGAAGGTCACATGCGGCGCGAACCCGTGGGGCAGTTCTTCTATGAAAAGCGCGGCAAGAAGGAAGTCCTGCCGGTCACCGTCACGGTCTATGCCCTCGAAGTCGTGAAGAAGCTCAAGTCGTGGCCGGAAGTGAAGGAGCGGGAACGGAGCTGGTTCTCGCCCCACGACGCCATGCTGCGTGTGGCCGAACCCGGCCTCAAGGAAATCCTCCGCCGCTTCCGGGGCTAGCCGGCAGCGGCCCGGCCGGCGCTTTGCCTCACCGCCTGCCCGAACAGCACCATCATCGACTCCGGGAAGACCATCAGGAACTTGCGGAATTTCCCGTAGTCCAGTTCCAGCACCTCAACGTCGGTGCGGGCCTGCAGCGTGGCGGAACGGCGGGGCAGGAAGAGGCCGTATTCCCCGGCCACATCACCGCGCGTCTTTTGCGCCACCGGCTCCGGGAGGTTCGGCAGGATCACGTCCAGCACGCCCGACATGACGGCAAAGACGCAGCCCGCTTCATCGCCCGCCCGGCAAAGAACCTCGCCGGATCTCAGGCTCCGGCGTGAATGGAGAGCGGCCAGCACCCGCAGGTCCTGGGCGGGAATGGCCTCGAACACCGGGCTTCGCTGCATCATCGCCAGGCGTGCGTCGATCTCGGCGGGATCGAGCGACTTGTGGGCGGCATTGAACAGGCGTTCCGCCCGTTTCAACTGCTCGCGCCACCGGCGCGTCTCGGTGAAACGCCGGTTGGGCAAGACCGAGGTGTCGCCGGTGAGGCGGGCAGCCTCGCGCAGGCCGGAGTGATAGCCCGACTGCATGGTGGCCCAGTGGATGCGCAGCGTATGCTCGCCCGCGAAGAACAGGCTGTTGCCGACAGGCTCCGCCATCACGTCGAGTTCCTCCGAGGTCACGCCCGGCGGAAGGTACATGTAGGCTCCGGCAGAGAAGGGATCGCCCTCCCACGACGTGATCTGTACACGGACGGGTTCTTCCGTGCCCGCGCCGAAGACATTGCGCAGGGCTTCCATGGCAACGACGCGGGCCGCGGCACTGCCTTGGCTCTCGACGGCGCGCCCGGCTGCACCGCCATAAAGCATCACCAGAATGGGCCGCCGGTGACTCTTCCACATGTTGATGATCGCCGTCGGGCCGAAAGGGCTGGTTTGGGGAATGCTGGCGAAGACATACTGGTTCTGCGGCCAGAAGGGCCGTTCAAAGTGCAGGATGAGTTTCGTCAGCGAACCGACGCCGAGCTTCCTGATGGCATCCTGCTTCCGGGCCGGAAGGGGAGGCTCGAATGTGATCGTCCCCGACTTCAGGACGCCCAGCGGCACCGTCACGATGGCCGCATCGGCAGTGAAGGTTTCATCGCCCGCCGTTACGGTCACGCCGTCGGGTCCGTGGGCAATGCGTGAGACAGGCAGGGAGTAGCGAAGGTCCAGACCCTCCACGAGTTTGGCAATCAGGCTGCCGCTGCCGCCTGCAATCAGGCTGTCACCGGGACCGTAGACCTCATATCCCTCATCCCAATGCAGGAACGACATTTCCGCTGCGCCCGCACCGGCATCGTCCCGCGCCACCAGTTCCTGATGCCAGTCCACGTCGTGGGCAAGAGCCGGATCGATGGGCATGCCCTTCGTCACATGGGCGGCGGCATCGGCCAGCGACATGTCGGCCCCGCCATCGAGAAGAAACGAGCGGCGCAGAGTGTCCATCGCATCATGCACCTCATCCATGAGCGTGATGCTGGCTTCCTTGCGTTCCGGTGAAAGCCCGATGCCGTTCTGGTGCAGGGCAAGGTCTTCCCAGCCTCCGGTGTAACTGCTGTCGCCCCCCACGAAGATCGTCGGCACACCAAGCTCGCGGCAGATCGATGTCATGGGATTGCCGTCGGTGCCGTGAATCCAGTGTGCACCGAGATCGATGCCGTCCTCCGTCCAGACGCGACCTCCGGCCCGCTCGCGGGCTTCAAGCACGATGACCTTTATTCCCGCTGCACCAAGCGCACGCGCGGCGGCCAGTCCCGCCAGGCCGGCCCCAATCACAAGCACGCTCCTGCTGCGCATGATGTCGTGTTCCCCAGAGCCCCGTGCCGAAGACGCTAGCCCGTGCAACCTGGGATGAAAAGCCTTGGCGTGCGTATCCTCCCGGCTGTGGCGCTTGACGGAGCATGCGATTGCCGGTCAAGAGCAGCGGGAGATGGCTTCCCTTCTTCCTGATGTATCGCTGCACCTCTTCCTGCTGCTTGCCCTGACCGCCTTCGTGGCGGGAATGGCCCGCGGCTTTTCGGGATTTGGTGCGGCCCTGATCTTCGTTCCGTTTGCATCGCGCCTGCTGGGGCCGCAGGCGGCAGCGCCGCTTCTGCTGCTCACCGACGGTTTCGTGGCCCTGCCGCTGATCTGGTCGGCCTGGGAGAAGGCGCGGAAAAGCGAAGTGGGCCTGATGGCCGTGGGAGGGCTGATCGGCATCCCGCTCGGCACATACGCGCTCTCGGCGGGCGATCCCTCGCTGTTGCGCTGGATCATCAGCATCATCGTCGCCCTGATGCTGCTGCTGCTGGTGTCAGGCTGGCGCTATGCGGGAAAGCCGCACGGCGGCGTGACGGTGGGCGTGGGGGCGATGTCGGGGGTGTTCGGCGGCCTTGCGCAACTCTCCGGGCCGCCGGTCGTCGCCTATTGGCTGGGCGGCAATCACGATCACCGCGAAATGCGGGCCTCGACCATTCTCTACTTTGCCTTTTCGACGCTGATTGCCTTCTTCAGCTATCTCATCGGCAAGCTGCTGACGCTGACGATCTTCAAGCTCGCCGTACTTCTGGCGCCCTTCTTTGCCGGGGGGCTTTTCCTGGGAAGCAGGATTTTCCACCTCGCCTCGCCCGAGACGTTCCGCAAGATCTGCCTCGGGCTGATTGCGCTGTCGCTTGGCCTGAGCCTGCCGGTCTGGGGCTAGGCCCAATGGCAAACAGGGCGTCGAGGCGCCCTGTCATTCACCGCTTGCGATGGCGGGGCCGGATCACTCCAGCCACTGCCACTGCTTGGGGTCGTTCAGGTCGTTCTCATCGACCAGATGGCGATCAAACACATCGCTGTCGCGGCACAGCAGCCACTGATGCACCTTCCCGGACCTGCCGTGGTTATGCACGCTGTAGGTGTGGCCCTGGTTGGGTTCGGCCATTTTGCGATATTTCTTGTGCAACATCTTTTTTTCTCCGTTCGGACCGGAGCAATTGTAAGCGCCTGTCCTTACACGAAAGTCTACATATCTCGCAGTTGCGAAATCTTCAATCTCGCAAGTGCGAGATGACCGGGGGCAAATTGCCGCTCCCGGCGAAGGATGGTCAACGCAGCGTTAACGGCCAGAAATGCCCTTTCCACTTGCTCTTTGTGGCCAAAAAGACTATGGCAAGGGCCAAGAATTCACTCATCAGACCCGGGAAACCGGAATTGGGAGTGGGTCCCGAAAGGGGCCCGCTTTTTTTATTGCCCAAAAGGACCACATGACCGAGCAACTGCCCAGCACCCGACTGGCCCGCGAAACGGGGCCTGCCGCACGGATCGCGGCACTGGCCGAACCCGTGCTGGAAGGCATGGGCTTCCGTCTGGTGCGCGTGAAGCTGTTCGGCGGCACGGTGCAGGTGATGGCCGAGCGCCCCGACGGCACGTTCACCATCGATGATTGCGAGCAGTTCAGCCGCGCCTTTTCTCCGGTGCTTGATGTCAACGACATCATGAGCGGGCGCTATCACCTTGAGGTGTCGTCGCCCGGAATTGACCGCCCGCTGGTGCGTGCGCAGGATTTCGAAGACTGGGCCGGCCACGAGGTGAAGCTCGAAATGGCGGTGCCGCAGGCGGGGCGCAAGCGCTTCAAGGGCGAGCTGGAAGGCTTTGCCGACGGCGAGGTGCGGCTCTTCATCGAAAACCCGGAAGGCGCCAGCAAGGAACCGGTGCTGATCGGTGTTCCCTTCGCCGACATCGGCGAGGCGAAACTCACCCTCACTGACGAGCTGATCGAGGCCGCCAAGGCGCGGCTCAAGAACAACCCCAATGCCGTGTCGGATGCCTCGGACTTCGACGATGGCGATATCAACCCCCTCGATGACGAGGACGACGAAGAAGGAAACGACAATGGCTAACACTGCTGTCAGCGCCAACCGGCTTGAGCTCCTGCAGATCGCAGACGCCGTGGCGCGCGAAAAGTCGATCGACAAGCGGATCGTGCTGGAGGCCATGGAAGAAGCCATGACCCGCGCCGCCAAGCAGCGTTACGGCCTGGAAAACGACATCCGCGCCGAAATTGACCCGCGCACCGGCGAGACCCGCCTCAATCGCCTGTTGCAGGTGGCCGAGGTGGTGGAGAACGATGCCACGCAGATACTCCTTGCCGATGCCGCAAAGCGCAATCCTGCCGCCCAGGTGGGAGACTTCATTGCCGAGGCCCTTCCGCCCATCGAGTTCGGCCGCATCGCCGCCCAGTCGGCCAAGCAGGTGATCGTGCAGAAGGTGCGCGATGCCGAGCGTGACCGCGTCTACGAAGAGTTCAAGGACCGTATCGGCGACATCATCAACGGCGTGGTGAAGCGCGCCGAATATGGCAACGTGATCGTGGACCTCGGCCGCGGCGAAGGCATTGTCCGCCGTGACGAAACCCTGCCGCGCGAGACGTTCCGTCCCGGTGACCGGATTCGTGCCTATATCTACGACGTGCGCCGCGAACAGCGGGGTCCGCAGATCTTCCTGTCACGCACGCATCCGCAGTTCATGGCGAAGCTCTTCGGCCAGGAAGTGCCGGAAATCTATGACGGTGTTGTCGAGGTCGTCTCCGTCGCCCGCGATCCGGGCTCCCGCGCCAAGATCGGCGTCCGCTCGAAGGACGGCTCCATCGATCCGGTCGGCGCATGCGTGGGCATGCGCGGCTCGCGTGTGCAGGCCGTGGTGAACGAACTGCAGGGCGAGAAGATCGACATCATCCAGTGGTCGCCGGATGTCGCCACCTTCGTGGTGAATGCGCTGGCGCCCGCCGAGGTCTCCAAGGTTGTGCTCGACGAGGAAGCCGAGCGCATCGAAGTGGTGGTGCCCGACGAGCAGCTTTCGCTGGCCATCGGCCGCCGCGGCCAGAACGTGCGCCTGGCCTCGCAGCTCACCGGCTGGGACATCGACATCATGACGGAAGCCGAGGAATCGGAACGCCGCCAGAAGGAATTCGCCGCCCGCACCAAGCTCTTTGTCGATGCGCTTGATGTGGACGAGACCCTCGCCCAGTTGCTCGCGTCGGAAGGTTTTGCCGAAGTCGAGGAACTGGCGCTGGTGGAGCCGCGCGAGATCGCCTCCATCGAGGGCCTCGACGAGCAGACCGCCGAGGAACTCCAGAACCGCGCCAAGGTATTCCTGGAGCGGGAAGCGGCTGAGATGGAAGAGAAGCGCAAGGCCCTCGGTGTCGCCGATGATCTTGCGGGCTTTGAGGGCCTGAGCCCCCGCATGGTGGTGGCGCTGGGCGAGGCGGGCGTGAAGTCCCTGGAAGACTTCGCCGATCTCGCCACCGACGAACTGACGGGCTGGAACGAGCGCAAGAACGGCGAGACCGTGAAGCACAAGGGCTATCTCTCGGAATACGGCGTCGGCGCCGCCGAGGCCGAGGCCCTGATCCTTCAGGCCCGCGTCCAGCTCGGCTGGATCGAGGCACCGGCCGTCGAAACGGGTGAAGAGGCAGAAACGGAGCAGGACGCCTGAGCACACACTCACACCCCGGCCCTGAAAACGGCCCTGAAGGCGGCTCCGAAAGCGGCCAGACAGGAGAGGACGATTTGCCGGAGCGCATGTGCATCGTGACCCGTGAGGTCATGGATGAGGCAGAGCTTGTGCGGTTCGTCCGCTCGCCGGACGGCGAGGTGGTGCCCGACCTGATGCGGAAGCTGCCGGGGAGGGGCGTCTGGGTCACGGCATCCCGCGAGAAGATTGCCGAGGCGGCAGCCAAGGGATTGTTTGCGCGGGGTTTTAAGGCGCAAACCCGTCCGGATCCCGATCTGGCGGGGCGCGTCGGGGTGTTGCTGCGCCAGCAGGTGGTGTCGCATCTTTCGCTTGCCCGCAAGGCCGGCGTGGCACTGGCTGGCTTCTTCAAGGTCGAGGAGGCGCTGCGGCGCGGACCGGTCAGGTTACTGTTTCACGCCGCCGGCGCCGGCAGCGATGGCAGCGCCAAGTTGAATCGCCTGCGTCAGGCGCGGACCGTGGTATGCGATTTCCTGACGCCGGTTGATTTGGATTTGGCATTTGGGCGCACAAATGTGGTACACGCTGCCGTGGCTGAGGGCGGGCTGGCGGAGCGCCTGTTGTTTCATGTGGCGCGCCTGGCGCGTTACGAGGGTATGAGTTTCAAGGTTTTTGGGTCAGAAGACGAGAGATGAACGATACAACGGATAACAAGGACAAGACCGGTGGCAACAGGCCCGGCGGAACGCTGACGCTCAAGCGCCCTGCGGTGGAGCAGTCGCGCGTGAAGCAGAGCTTCTCGCACGGCCGCACCAAGACCGTTGTTGTCGAGACCAAGCGCAAGCGTTTTGGCGACGACAAGCCAGCCGCAGCGCCCGCGCCGGAGGCGAAGCCCGCCTTCCAGCAGCAGCCGCGCGTGGCCCCGTCGCCGCCGTCGCAAACCCAGCGCCCGTCACCGCCGCAGGGCACGCGCTCGGGTGTGGTGCTCCGCACACTGACGACCGACGAACGCGAAGCCCGCGAAAAGGCGCTGGCAGATGCCCGCCTGCGTGAGGCCGATGAGCGCAAGCGCCAGGAAGAAGAGCTGGTGCGCCGCAAGGCCCAGGACGAACGCGACCGGATCGAGCGTGAAGCGGCAGCCAAGCGCAAGGCCGAGGATGATGCACGCCATCAGGCGGAAGAACAGGGCCGTCGCAAGGCCGAGGAAGCAGCCAAGAAGCTCGCTCCCAAGACCGCGACGCGCGAAGATGACGACGAGGACGAAGGCAGCCGCCGCCGTCCGTCCTCCGGTGGTGGCCCGCGTCCTGCGGCTGCCCGCCCCGGCAGCATTGCCGCCAAGGTGACGACCAAGCCGGTTGCGGTGCCGACCCGCACCAAGGCCGACATCGTCAAGAAGGAAAACCGTGGCCGCCTCACCGTCTCCAACGCGATGGACGAGGACGAGACGGATCGTGGCCGTTCCATCGCCGCTTTCCGCCGCCGCACCGAGCGCCTGAAGAACAAGGCCCACGGATTCCAGATGCCGACGGAAAAGGCCTCGCGCGAAATCGTCATTCCGGAAGCGATCACGATCCAGGAACTGTCGAACCGCATGGCCGAGCGCGCCGTGGACATCATCAAGTTCCTGATGAAACAGGGCCAGATGCATACGATCAACGACGTGATCGATGCCGACACGGCCCAGCTCATCGCCGAAGAAATGGGCCACAAGGTCAAGCGCGTTTCGGAAGCCGACGTGGTGGAAGGTCTCGACGCCGATACCGACAGCCCCGAATCGATGCAGCCGCGCCCGCCCGTGGTCACCATCATGGGCCACGTCGATCACGGCAAGACCTCGCTGCTTGATGCGATCCGCAAGACCAATGTTGTCTCGGGCGAAGCCGGCGGCATCACCCAGCACATCGGTGCCTATCAGGTTTCGACGCCGCGCGGCCTCATCACCTTCATCGACACGCCCGGCCACGAGGCCTTCACCTCGATGCGTGCCCGTGGCGCCAAGGCGACCGACATTGCCATTCTGGTGGTTGCCGCCGATGACGGCGTGATGCCCCAGACGGTGGAATCGATCAACCACGCCAAGGCGGCGGAGGTGCCGATCATCGTTGCCATCAACAAGATGGACAAGCCCAACGTGAACCCCACGCGCGTGCGCACCGACCTGTTGCAGCACGATATCGTGGTGGAAAGCATGGGCGGTGACGTGCTCGACGTGGAAGTGTCCGCATTGAAGGGCACCAATCTCGACAAGCTTCTGGAAACGATCCTGTTGCAGGCCGAAGTGCTCGACCTCAAGGCAAATCCCGTGCGTGAAGCATCGGGCCTCGTCATTGAAGCACAGCTCGACAAGGGCCGCGGCCCGGTTGCAACGGTCCTCGTGCAGCGCGGCACGCTCAAGCACGGCGACATCTTCGTGGCCGGCTCGTCCTGGGGCCGCGTGCGCGCCCTGGTCAATGAAAAGGGCGAGCAGCTCAAGTCGGCAGGCCCCTCCGTTCCGGTGGAAGTGCTGGGCCTCAACTCCGCGCCGGAAGCGGGCGACCGCTTCGACGTGGTGCCGACGGAAGCCCGCGCCCGTGAGATCACCGATTACCGCGAGCGCCAGCGCCGCGAGAAGCGCGGTGCAGCCGTGGCGCGTGCCTCGCTGGAAAGCATGATGAGCCAGATGGCACAGGCGGGCCGCAAGGAATTCCCGATCCTCGTCAAGGCCGACGTGCAAGGCTCTGCGGAAGCCATCGTCCAGGCCCTTGAAAAGGTCGGCAACGATGAAATCCGCGCCCGCGTGGTTCACTATGCGGTGGGCGGCATTTCCGAAAGCGACATTTCTCTCGCCGCTGCCTCAGGTGCCGTGGTGCTGGGCTTCAACGTCCGCGCCAACGGCCAGGCCCGTGATGCGGCGCAGCAGCAGGGGATCGAGATCCGCTACTACAACATCATCTACGACCTGGTGGATGACATCAAGGCGGCGATGGCCGGCAAGCTGGCGCCGGAACTGCGCGAAACCTTCATCGGCAACGCCCGCATCCTGGAGGTGTTCAACATCACCAAGGTGGGCAAGGTGGCCGGCTGCCTCGTCACCGAAGGCAAGGTGGAGCGCGGTGCCAAGGTCCGCCTCATCCGCGACAATGTGGTCATTCACGAAGGGACGCTGTCCACCCTCAAGCGCTTCAAGGACGAAGTCCGCGAAGTGGTGTCGGGGCAGGAGTGCGGCATGGCCTTCGAGAACTATCAGGACATGCGCAAGGACGATGTCATCGAGTGCTTCCGCGTGGAGAAGGTCGCCCGCACGCTCGCCTGATCTTCCTGCACTGACGAATTGCAAGGCCGGGTCGCAATGCCCGGCCTTTTTCGTTTGCGAACAGGGTGATCGTTCCGCTTGCCCCCGGCTCGCTTGTGCTTAATGTCGGTGCCGTGATCGAGGGCCTTTCACATATCACCTTCATTGTTCGCAACCTGGACAGGATGAGTCGCATCCTCGTGGACGTTCTGGGGGCGAAGGAGGTTTACGCCTCCGGCAGCCGGACATTCTCCACCGCGCCGGAGAAGTTCTTCCTGGCCGGTGGCGTCTGGATTGCCATCATGGAGGGAGACAGCCCGGTCCCCCGCAGTTACAATCATGTGGCCTTCAAGGTCTCTGACGGACAGCTGGAGCAGGCACGCCTGGCGATCGGGCAACTGGGGCTTGAGATGCGCCCGCCGCGGCCGAGGGTGGAAGGCGAAGGGCAATCGCTCTACTTCTACGACCACGACAACCACCTGTTCGAACTGCATACGGGAACACTGGACGAGCGGCTGGCACGTTATGGAGCAGGCATGGATGGCTGACATCGTTCCCGCAGAGGTGATGGCCGGGGGCAGGGTGGTGGCCCGGTTCCAAACCCGGTCTTCGGAAATCTTTGCCACAGGCACCCCCTTCCATCCCGCACCTCCCCTGGCGGGAGCCTGGGCCAAGCCCTTGTTGTTCGCGGCGGGGCTGGTGATCGGGGTCATCATCGCCTTTGGCGGCGACATCCTGCCGGGCTGGCCCTGGTGGCTGAATTGGGTGCTGC
>JAEUMJ010000070.1 GCA_016792865.1 Hyphomicrobiales bacterium
CACGGCAGCGACCAGCCAGAGCGCCTCTCCCAGCCACATGGCGGCGAGAAAGGGCAGAACGCTGCCCAGTCCGCGGCTGATGACGCGGGCCACCAGCGCGGCAATGGATGGCCCCGGAGAACCGGCATTCACAAAAAGTGCGGCGGCGAAAAGCGCGAGTGCGGTGAGTTCCATTGCTGCGATTCTCCCTCTGCGAAAGAGCCAGCAATGGCACACCCCGCCGGGTCATTGGCAGGCCACAGCGGGTCCAGGCTGCCGGACCACTTCGCGCGGGTCAAGCACATGTCTTGTCACGCTTTTCTCCGGAAGGGGCCGGGCCCTGCCACGCTCCCCAACCAGACGGCGCGCCATAAAACGGCCACCCCGTGCCCTCAATTTCCCAAGCTTGCCCTGCAGCGCTTGCAGACCACCAGCCAACCCATTAATCCGATGTCATTGCAGGTGTGACTCTTGGCCAAACTGCCGACCCGGTTCATGATTATCCGCACGGTGTGGAAGGGCGATGCCGCCTTCTCCAGCACCATGTTCGAGATTTGGGACGGCCTGAAACGGGCAGGCTCCGCCTATTCGTCCTTCCTCTACCGATACTTCAAGCTGCCGCGCTTCATGCGCCCGGTCATCGACATCATCGACGACATGGCCACCTTCGGCACCATCATTGCCTTTGTGCTCCTCGCCTATGCGCTGCCGCCTTTTTCCGGAACCGGCGACTGGTGGAACCGGGGCCGCGAATATGCCGTCACCTTCACCGATGTGAACGGCGAAGTGGTTGGCCAGCGCGGCATTCGCCAGGACGATGCCATTCCGCTTGACGAGGTTCCCACCCAGCTCATCAAGGCCGTGCTGGCCACCGAAGACGCACGCTTCTTCGATCACTTCGGTGTGGACGTGTTCGGCACCCTGCGCGCCATCATCCGGAACGCCCGCGCCGACGGCGTGAAGCAGGGCGGCTCGTCGATCACGCAGCAGGTGGCGAAGAACCTGTTCCTCTCCCCGGAACGCACGATCCGCCGCAAGGTCAATGAAGCCTTCCTGTCGCTGTGGATCGAGGCCCGGATGAGCAAGGAAGAGATCCTCAAGCTCTACCTCGACCGTTCCTACCTCGGCGGCGGTTCCTATGGCGTGGAAGCAGCCTCGCAATTCTATTTCGGCAAGTCGGTGCGCGATATCGACCTCGTGGAGTCCGCAACGCTGGCGGGCCTGTTCAAGGCACCGACAAGCTATGCGCCCCACGCCAACCCGGAAGCCTCCCGCGCCCGCACCAACGTGGTGCTCTACCGCATGCTCGATGCCGGCTTCATTACCCAGGGCGAATTGCTGAAGGCGCGGCGCGAGACACCGAACATCGTTGCCAAACGCGGCGGCTCCGCGCCCGACTGGTTCCTCGACTGGGCCTATGAAGACACCATGGCCGTGCTTCAGGAACACCGGCTGACCAGCGAGTACGTGATCGAAGTCAAGACCACGATTGACCGCAAGCTCCAGGAAGAAAGCCAGAAGGTCATCAATGAGTACATCGCCAATGAAGGCACCAAGGGCCGCTTCACCCAGGGCGCATCGGTGACGATGGCGCCCGATGGTGCGGTACGCGCCATCATCGGTGGCCGCGATTATGACGAAAGCCAGTTCAACCGCGCCACCTCGGCGAAGCGGCAAACCGGTTCCGCCTTCAAGCCCTTCGTTTATCTGGCGGCCCTGATGGAAGGCTACAAGCCGGATGACCCGATCGTGGATGGCCCCGTTTCCATCGGTGGCTGGGCGCCGCGGAACTACAAGGGCGGCTGGGTTGGCCGCACCACCCTCACCAGCGCCCTGGCACACTCCTACAATTCGGTTCCGGTAAAGCTGTCGATCGTCACAGGGCGCCCTGCCATCATCAAGACGGCTCATGATGCAGGCGTCACCGGCGAGCTGGAAACCTGGCCGCCCATGGTGCTGGGAACCAGTGCGCTCACCCTCCTTGACCTGACCACCGGCTATGCCACCTTCGCCGCAGGTGGAAAGAAGGCGAAGCCCTATTCCGTTCTCGAAATCAGAAGGCCGACGGGCGACATCATCTACAGCCGGGCGCGCAGCGGGGTCGATGCGAAACAGACGCTGCCCTACGACAAGATCGCCGACCTCAATCTGATGATGGCGCAGGTGGTCAAGGCGGGCACGGCACGCAAGGCCGATCTCCTGACCGAACCGCAGGCCGGCAAGACCGGCACGAACCAGAGTTATCGCGATGCCTGGTATGTGGGTTTCACCGCCCACAACGTCACGGGCGTCTGGGTCGGGAACGACGACTTCTCGCCGATGAACAACGTGACGGGTGGTGCCGTTCCCGCGCCCATCTGGAAACGCATCATGGAAGTTGCCGATGCCGGCAAGCGCCCCACCGGACTTCCCGGCATTCCGCTTGATGCGTCGTTTGTCCAGGTCGCACCCGCCGAGGTCAACGCGGTTGATTCGGAAGCCCCGCTGGTGGAGGAGACACCGGATGTCTCGCCTGAGTCGCAGCCGGAGCAGCCCGATGAGGTCCGCGACGTGCTGAACGGCATGTTCTCGCTCTTTGAAAAGCAGAAATCGATCACCGGGGAGTCCGTGACAGCGGGCAAGAATGCCGACGGCTCGCTGCAGCCGGCGAAGGCCGAAACAGCCCCCAAGCTCCCGAAATCCAAGACTGATTCTCAGGACAAAGACCAGAAATCCCTGATGGACAAGATCTTCAAGCGCAAGAACAAGGACGAAAAGGCCAAGAAAAAGAAATTCCTTTTCGATTTCTGATGCCCAGTTGAACGCGCCACCTCGAACAGTGTATCTGACTGGGGAATGCGCGGTTTTCTCCACATGCTGTTCGCTATCATTGCTGGCGTCGCCGCGGGCTGGATCAGTGCTGTCAGCATGATCGAGAACTACGGCTTCGAGGCCGCCCCAGGCCAGGCGCAGTGGAAAGAACGGCGCAACGCCTCCGATCACCCGGCAGCGCCCTATGCGTTCGGCTACTTCATCAATCAGGGAAAGGTGCCGCCGCCCCTCACCTCGCGGCATTTCGTTCGCACCACCGATGAGGACGGCAACCAGATCCGCAACAACTGCCTCTACGAGGTATCGGGGCCCATGCCCGCTGCGCGCCGCTGGTCCATGGCGGTGACGGGAAGCGACGGCATAGCCGCCACGCTTGGCGCCGGTGAGGCGGTGTATGAGGCCGATGGGCGGCTCCGGGTCTTCCTTTCGGCCCAGCCCGTTCCCGGCAACCGGCTGACGCTGCCGCCGAGCGGCACGCCCCTCATTTCGCTCACCATCCACGATCCGCAGGATACGACGAAGCCGCTCACCCTGCCCGGCATCAAAATGGTGAGGTGCTGAAATGGGGCGCTTCTACTGGTTCCTGCTTTTCATCGCCGCCGCAATCGCAACGCATGCGGCCTACGTCCTGTATTATCCGGGCTACAATTTCGACAGCAAGCTCGAAGCGACTGTCGGCGTGGAAAGTCGCAACCGCATGATCCTGTTGACCCCGGCGCAGGTGGGGAAGCTCTTTCCGGCCTACGCAACGTCGGACATCGTGGCCATGTGCCGCTATGAACTCTCGCAAGGGCCGATGCAGCTTTCAGCAAAGCTTCCGCGCGGTTACTGGACCTTCTCGATTTTCACGGTGAAGGGCCGCCAGGTCTATTCCCTCACCGATGCGCAGGCGGGCGAGAGCAACTTCACCGTTGATCTGCTCCAGGCCCCTGACCTCATCGCGCAATTGAAAGGGGCGCTTGATGAAGGCGGTGACGCCGAAGCCATCAATGAGGTGGGCTGGAAGGTGGAAACCCCCGACTCGCGTGGCATTGCCGTGATCTGGGTGCCGGTGGCGGACCCCATCTTCCGAAGCGCCACCTTGAATGCCGTTCGCAACAGCAAGTGCGAACGAAAGAGCTAAAACATCCGGAAACTATTTGGCGGCGCGGCCACGGGCGAAGCGATGCCCGGCCTGCGGGCTGTGGGGTTCGGTCGGCTCGAAAATGTCGTCATCCTCACCCAGAAGGCGCTCGAAGCGAACGCCGGGGAAAATGATGATCTGGGCACTGCTGCCTTCCGGCAAGGCTGCCTTCTTGCCCTTCAGTCGCAATGTAAATTCCAGAACCGTCGACATGACGAGAACCCTCAATCCCCAGGTTGATTGGTCACCCTTGGCCCGATTAAGGCCGGTCATGGTTAACAAATGGCTAAAGGATCAGCTTTCCACAGTGAGCCCGGCAAGCCCGGTGCGGTCTTCCACCTCGATCAGCCAGAGATCGGGGTCGGACCTTTTCCGCCGTTCCATGCGGGCGGCAATCTCGCTCCAGGGCACAGGTGCTGGAAAATCCCGGATGAATCGTCTTTCTCCGGCGTCGTCGTAGGCTGCGCCGGGCGCAGGTGCCAGCAGGTCATGCCCGCCATCGAGGTGGTTGATGACAACATAGAGTGCCCCCGCCTCTTCCGCCCCTTTCTGGAGAACACTGCCGAATTGACCGTTCACTTCGCAGCGGCGGAGAAAGGCCTGTACCCAGATCGCGGTCTTGAGTCGCAGGCCCACCCTGCCCTCACCGTGCGGAGGTGGTGCGTGCTGCTTCCGCCACCTTGAGTGCGGCGAGCAGTTCCTTGGTGATGGCCCCATCCATGGTGAGGCCGAAGTCCAACTCGAACTTCAGGATGGCGGCGCGGGTCTCGGCATCCAGATCACCCGAAATCGCTGGAATGTCGTAGCCGAGGCGGCGGAGTTTCTGCTGCGCATCGCGGATGCGTGCCAGGCCCTGCGGCCGTGGCGGCAGCTGCTTCGGCAAAACCGCTTTCCGTACGCGCTGCACGGCCTCGATTGCCGGTGCCGGTGTCACGGAGCCGGTGAATTCCGATGCCGCCGCAACCTTCCGCGTGAAGCGGATATGCTCGATCAGTTCGCGCGTCACCTCACCCGTGACCGGAATCTGGTTGTCCTGCTGATAGCCCTTGATCGCCATCGATGTCTGCCTGCCCGCAACGCCATCGACAAGGCCGCGATAATGGCCGGTGGCCAGCAACTCCCGCTGCACGTCTTCGACGAGCGGATCATACTTGATGGTAATGCTGGTGGAGGGCTTGGCGGGTGCAGGAACTTCCACATATGTCGTGGCGCCCTTTGGTACCCTGGTAACGAAACGGTTGACGCTGCCCTGCTCATGCACGCCATGGAAGGCGTTCCAGATGATCATGCCGCCAAGGCCGAGGGCAAACACCGACAGCGCGGCAGCACCAGGCGTAACCCCGCCTTCATGCTCATCCAGCACGCCACGAACCTTTGCCTTGGAAGATCGACCCATACGCAACTCACTCAACCTGCCGCCCAGTCTGCCCAATTCTGGTTAACGCAGCCTTTCAGCAGGAGGGCGTTTTCCCGCATTATCAAGGTAAATGAGGGATTAAGCAGAAGCGGAGAATTTGATTCAAAAGCCCGCGCGACCCTTCAAGAGACCGCAAGAGCCATTTGCTACAAGACACTCGCCGGAACGCCACATTCAAGAAGAAGGGTGTCCGCAAACGGGGTCGCAAGCAAGCGAGGTCACAGATGGGGATCTTGAGAAAAGCAATCATTCTGGGTGCAGTGGTTCTTGCCCTGCCCAATCCACCGGCGTCTGAGCAGCCCGATGGCATCGTGCCGGAAACCACCAGCACCTTCGCCTATGTTGCCGCTGCATCGGAAGCCTTTGCCGATGTCCGCTCGTTCTGCGAGCGCCGTCCGGGCGTGTGCGAGGTTGCGGGCAAGCTTGCCGGCAACATGGAAGTCAAGGCGAAGTATGGGGCACGGCTCGTCTATGAATGGGCGAACTCTGGCGCGGCCATCCGCGCCGGGTCGCGGCCACAACAGGCCGACGGGGTCCAGAATGCCGACCTGCCCGCCGACATGAGCAACCCCGATCCCATTGCAACCGGAACGACGGTGGTGAAGAAGCAGCCGAAGCCTGAAAAGCAGCTCTTCCGGCCCCTCACCATGGAAGATCTCATCAATCAGTAGCCATCGTGGCGGGCGCCTTCGAGAAAGGTTGATCCCCCACCGGAAATGGCTATTTGAACAGCGGGATGAACAGTACTCTTCAAGACCTGCGCGATGACTTCTCGGTCCTTGACGACTGGGAGGACCGCTACCGCTATGTGATCGACCTCGGCAAGGCTTTGCCGGACATGGACCCGGCCCTCAAGACCGCCGCCACCAAGGTCAGCGGCTGCGCCAGCCAGGTGTGGATCCATTCCCGCCCCGTGACCCGGGACGGCGTGAAGTACCTGGAATTCGTGGGCGACAGCGATGCCCTGATCGTCAAGGGCCTGATCGCCATCGCCTTCATGATCTTTGCGCCGCGCCCGCTTGCCGAAATTCCCGCAGTGGATGCCGCCGGGATCTTCGCCGAACTCGGCCTCAAGGAACATCTCACCCCGCAACGCTCGAACGGCCTTGCCTCGATGGTGGCCCGCATCAAGGCCGATGCCGTGCGGGCGCTTCAGGAGGCGTGACCTCTGGAGACGGGATGGCGGGGCGGAAATCCGCAACCGCCCAGTGGCCGATGCGCGTCGGCCCGCCATGCCTCAGTTGCGGTTTCAGGCCATAGTGGCGGGCCAGCCGCGTGAGCGCGAGTTGCAGGATGGCGCGGGCCGAGCGCTTCGGCAGGTCAAGCCGCCGCTCTGCCTCCTCCAGCCCCGCCGTCAGGCAGCACACCTGCATGAGCAGGCCGGAGAGTTCAGGCCCCACCGCTTCAAGCGCCATGTGCACCCGCTCCCGCGCGGCAAGGGCGCCGTCACTCAGGCGGGCCACCGCATTGTCGCTCATCTGCCAGTGGCGCGATCCCATGCCGGCCGCAGGTTCGTAGGATGCGGTCAGCCGCGGCGAGAGGTGGGCGCGTTCATAGTCGTTGCGCAGGCGGTCTGCCGCCTTCAGCAAGGCCGGATCGAGTTGCCCCAACCGTTGCAGCGGGCTTTCGCCGATGTTGCGCACCGCTCGCGCGGGCTGGGCAATGGGGCGGAACAGGCCATCGTCTCCCGCCGCCAGGGCACCCGCCGCAATCAGCGAGGCAATGACGGGAGACGATTTCAGCGGCAGAACCCGCTGGCCCACGCCATCGGCGGACATCACATGCCAGCGCCCGTTCCGCTCCATCAAGGCCACACCGCTGGTGCGCAGCCGCTTCAGCAGCGTCTTGGCGGGCGAGAGGGTTGCAGCAGTTCCGGTCCGGCAATCGTTCATGACTCACTCCTTCGATCAGGAGCGAGAACTGGCATATCCTATTCTAGGAATCAATGCATATCTGGCTGAGTGGGAAAGTGAAGCATGTCCGTGGATGAATCCAGACGGGCTGACGCCGCAAGCGCAGTTGCTTCGCTAGGAAGTTGTTAGATGGGAAGATTCAGGGGAGTTGGCCTCTGAATCTTCCGGAGCACTTCGTTCCACTATTCCTTTCCCATCCCGATCTCGCAGATGCGCTTGGCAATGAGGTTCATGCTGCCGGACGCCTTGAGAATGGCATACCCGCCGTCGAGCAATTCTTTAGCGGTGTAGGGGTGAATCTTTTCGGTGTGTTTCTGCTTGTCAGAATATGCTTCCAGCAATGTGAATGTGACCGTGAGACTTTTTGGGTCAAAATGAGAAATGAATCCGTGCGCAACATGGTTTCTGAGTTCGGCCCTCTTCTCAATCTCGTCTAGGTTCGCCAGGAGTTCGTCTTTTACGGGGGATAGCTCCGGAATCCGGACGGCGCATTTCCTGAGGTAGGTTAAGCGCCGTTCAAAAGCTCTTGGGATTTCCTTTTCTAGCTTGTTGCCGCCCATGCTGCTGTAAATGGCCTCAATCGCCATATTCATGGATGCTTCAAAGAGTGAAAACGGGACTATGATGTTTCCCACACAAGCGCACAGATTCAGAAAGTCGTCATCGGCCAATTCCATATCAAAGCTCCAAAAGACGAAGTCCTAGAGACAACCAAGATCATGGGCTGTCTCGCTGCAATGCCTCACAAGTCGCGTGTGACCAAAGACAATACACCTAAGAAAAAGCCCCCTAATAAGGGGGCTAAATC